>JAIYAP010000075.1 GCA_027488935.1 Saprospiraceae bacterium
AAGGTTACAACACCATCGCGATCGATCGCGCGTTGTTGAACACCGTTGGTATGATGTACTACAAATTGGAAACCGCTACCAACAGCGCTACCAAGAAAATGATCCAAACGAAGTAATTTCGGTTATAAGTCGGAAGGGTGTTGAGCCCTTCCGACCTAACAGAAAACAGTTCGATTTATAAAATTTAGACCGGTTGGCATGTCAATGCCAACCGGTCTTTTGTATTAACATTTCAATATTATATAAATAGTGTATCCATAATTAATTAATTTGTATTATCTTAAAAGGGTTATGTCTAATATAGGCAATTTTTACAATAGTTAAAAAAAGGGTAGTTGGCCGTTATTAAAAAAAACAATATTACTTTTAAGCGCTCTAAAAAATTTATTATCTTTTTTTTAATCAAGACCAAAATGTCTATCAAAAGATTCCTTCATGAAAAGCCATACACACAACTGGGGCATGGTCTGCCTCATCGCCTTTTGTTACCTGACGGTTACTGACCTGACCGCTCAAAATGTACCTTCCATAATTGTTTTAAGTAACGCCCCGTTTTGCCTTAGCAATACAGCACTTCAGCTCGATGAGCAAGGAGGAGAAGCCGTAAGTTGGGTATGGGAAGGTCCAAATGGATTCACTGCAAACATTCAAAATCCGGCAATTCAAAATCCGACGCTAAGCGCTTCCGGCACTTACTCGGTAACGGTAACGGCTGCTTCGGGCCTGACCAATGTTGGAACACTGGAGGTTATTTTGTATGAATCCCCTCAATTCACCCTCACCAATGCATCCATTTGTGCTGGCGCCAGTGTTCCATTACAGGCAACGGGCACCGGGTTCGGTTGTAGTTGGCAACCAACTACCGGGCTGGATGATCCATTGAATTGTGCGCCACTAGCATCGCCAGCCACTACTACGGTGTACACCCTAACCGCAACCAATGCGTATGGCTGTACGACCCAAGGGCAAATGCAGGTATTGGTGCATCAGTCGGTTGCGCTGAGTTGTAAAAATCTTGTCACAGTTGCACTGGATGAAGATGGTGTGGTTCCGATAACCCCGGATATGGTGTTAAGTGGATCGGTAACCGTCGATACCTTTTTAAAGGTTTCGGTGCTGCTTCAGCCTACCCAGGAAAATCTGGGTAATGCGGTAAGTTGCGCCCAAATTGGGCAAGCGCTTACCGTAAAAGTGATGGATAGCTGCACCGGAAATTTGTGTTGGGGGAATTTGAAAGTACAAGACAACCTGGCGCCCAAGATCACTTGTACCCAATTGATCTTACCTTGCGCGCTACCCAGTTATACGCCAACCTATTTAGGCACACAAAATATCGCGCAGGCAACGCCCACGGCCGCTGACAACTGCGGAGTGCCTACTTTAGGCTATTCTGACATCAACTATAACCTTAACTGTAATGCAGGCCCTATAAACGGGGTTAGCGATTTGAGTGCCTATATAGAACGGCGTTGGACGGCACAAGATAATTATGGAAATACGGCCAGCTGTTTACAATATATTCTGGTAGATCGCGCCCATATCCCCGATTTGGTGCTGCCCGCCGATATTACAGTAAATTGTACCAATCCGAATATTCAACCCAGCGCCACGGGCGCCCCTGCCGTGCCATTTAACGGAAAAAAATACCCAATTGCGCCGCAGGCGTATGGCTGTGATTTGAATACGATTTATACCGATGAACGCTTGGAGATTTGCGCTGGATCGTACAAAATTGTCAGAACCTGGACGATTTTTGACGATTGCCTGCCCAGTACCAATACGCCGCCTTTTAATCCACTGGAATATACCCAAATCATTAAGGTGATGGATCTCAGCGGACCGCAAATGACCTGTCCGGCCGATATAACGGTGAGTACGGATCCTTATAGTTGCTGTGTAAGTTTAGATTTACCCGATCTTATACTTACCGATGATTGTTCCCGCTTGCAATCCATTGATGCGACCATTACTTCAAAGGATAGTACCAATGGGGCGCCTACCTATTATTTCGAAGTGCCGGGTGCGTTGGGAGATTTTCCCGAGAATAATATTTGGTTGCCGGATACGCTTGGGCAGCAAGGTATTAGCCCTTGTTTGCCTGTGGATACATTTATCGTGCGTTATCGCGCAAAGGATGGGTGTGATAATCTTTCCATTTGCTCGTTTAATTTGGTGGTTGCCGATAAGACAGAACCAGTTGCCGTTTGTGATGAATTTACCCAGGTTGCGATTGCCGCAGGTGGGAAATCTGAATTAGCCGCCAGTACGTTTGATGATGGCTCTTACGATCAATGTTGTATTAAAAAGTTTGAAGGCCGCCGTTTGAATGGGCTTTGCGCCGGTGAACCCGATAATTTTGGCCCTACGGTGGAGTTTTGTTGCACCGATGTAGGCAAAACCATCAAAATTGTGATGCGGGTGACTGATTGCGCCGACAACACCAATGAATGCAATATTAATGTATTGGTTGAAGATAAAATAAAGCCGAGTTGTATTCCTCCTGTGAATGTGACCGTAAGTTGTGAAAATTTTGACCCTAGCCTTTGGGCATATGGTACTGCAACCGTTCAGGATAATTGCTGTGTAGGTTCGGTAAAAAGTGCGGCCAACTACAGCGCCTTTGATACCGTATGCAATGTTGGCACCATCTTGCGCACCTTTACCGCATCTGATTGTAACGGGTTATCCAATACCTGTACCCAACGGATAGTCGTGCTGTACGAGCAGGAATATTTTATCCGAATGCCAAGTGATGCCAATGTTACCAAATGTGATGGAACCGGAAATTACGGCGTCCCCATTTTCCTGAACGAAGATTGTGAGCTGTTGGGGGTAAGTTATGAAGACCAAATCTTCACGTTGGTTCCCGACGCTTGTTATAAGATTATACGCCGTTGGCAAATCATCAATTGGTGTACCTATGTGCCTGGAAAGCCTTGTATTGAGGTGCCAAATCCAGAACCAAATCCGAATCCGTTGGATCCCAACAATATCCGTGGCCCCATTTTGTCTTTACCCGGAACAACGGGTATTTGGGCACCTACTAATATAAATGTGACCCCTGGAGCACCGGCTACCAATTACGCCAACTTGCTTGATCCGAATGCAAATTGCTATAATTATGATCAAATTATCAAAATTGTAGACCTCCAGGATCCAAAAGTAAATATACCGGCCGGGCAGGATACTTTCTGCGACCTGAGTGCCAATGATGCAAGCCTTTGGAATGCGGATCATTGGTGGGATCAGGCCATTGGAAGTCACAATGTATGCGAAGGTCCGGTGGATCTTAAAATTACTGCTGTGGATTCCTGTACCGCAACCGATGTTTTTGTGCGCTACCTCTTGTTTCTTGACCTCAATCAGGATGGGGTCATGGAAACGGTTGTGAATAGCAATAATTTGCCTGGAACCAATACGGTAAATGTTGGGAATGCCGCAAATGCAAACTTTAGCGGCGGTACCCCACAAAGTTTTGACCATCGAAATGTGCCAATAAACCAACAGTACGCATTTGCCTTAGAAACCTACGTTGAAAATGACCTGTTGCATGCTGCGGTAAAATGGAATACCAGCGCCAATCCCAATCAATACATCACGCCGGAGCTTCCTTATGGCAACCATAAAATTAAATGGATCGTGCAGGATGGCTGTGGCAATGAAACGGTACGAGAATATAATTTTACGGTGCGCGATTGCAAGGCTCCAACGCCAATTTGCATTAATGGGCTGAGCGTCAATATGATGCCTACACAAATGATCAGCATCTGGGCAAGTGACTTGCTCCAATATGCCGAAGATAATTGCACGCCAGCCGCTGCGTTGCAGCTCGGAATTCGAAAAAGTAACATAGGAAATACCTTTCCGATTGACATCAATGGCACCCCGGAGGTGTCGGTTACCTTTGGCTGTGCAGAACTGGGCAATCAACCCGTTGATTTATGGGTAAAAGACCTTTCCGGAAATGCAGGTTTTTGCCAAACATACGTGTTGGTGCAGGATAATATGGGAAATTGTCCGGTTGTTACAGGCAAGGCAGCAGGTTTAATTGCAACCGAAACTGCGATTGGCTTAAGCAATGCTACCATCGAACTGAGTGGCATGAGTACCCTCGTTCCAGCATTTTCCTATTTTTCTGCTTCGGATGTTTTGGGGAATTATCAGTTTTATGAAGTGCCCTTTTCTTCGGATTTTTCCATCACCCCATATAAGGATGATGACCCGCTCAATGGGGTTTCTACCTATGACCTTGCCCTGATTTCACGGCATATTCTTGGTTTAGAAAATATAAAGTCTACCTACCAGATGATCGCAGCGGACGCGAATAAATCGGGCTCCATCACCTCCTTTGACATCATAGAACTGCGCAAACTTATATTGGGAGTTTATGCTTCCTTACCTGCGAATACTTCCTGGCGTTTTGTGGATAAGGATTTTGTATTTCCCAACAAACTGAATCCTTTCGAAACCGCATTTCCGGAATACCGGAACACAATTGATTATCAGAATGACCTGACTGGAGAAGATTTTGTGGCAATTAAAGTGGGCGATGTGAATAGCAGCGCTACACCAAATACGGTTGTAAACACCATAGAGCGCAATGCAGGCACTGAAATATTTACCATGGACGATCAACTACTGCGCAGTGGCGAAATCACCCAGGTAACCATGCAGGCGACGACCTTGCTTGAAGGATTTCAAATGACCTTGAAGTTTAAAGACGTTGAAATACTGGAAGTTATCCCCGGTGCGTCCATGCATGCTGAAAACTTTGCCTTGTTTCAGCCTATTTCGGCCCTAACGGTCAGTTGGTTTGGACAAGCCATCCCTGCGTTCACTGTGCGTGTTCGGGCTTTAAAAACAATACAATTGCACGATTGCATTTCAGTTTCAAACAGCATTACGCATTCGGAAGCCTACATGCGTGTGTCCAATGATGTACAAAAAAAGGCGATTAACTTGCAGTTTAGGGATGGTGCAAACACGGTTGAGTCGGGGATAGGTTTTGAACTGTACCAAAACTACCCCAATCCTTTTGTTGATAAAACCAGCATTCACTTTTATTTGCCGGATCAGGATGAAGTTCGACTGGTCATAACCGATGCAGCTGGCCGACCTGTTTATCAGCACAAAGCCCAGTTTTTAAAAGGAAATCAGCGTATTGTGGTGGACAAACAGCAATTGGGTGCTGCTGGAATCTGGTACTATACCTTATACTCCCGCTTTGGCACAGAAAGTAAAAAAATGATCAGCAGCGGTGCAATGCGTTGATTAAATTGGAAATTGGACTTGTTGCGGCGGGGCGTAAAATGGACTGGTTCTGTCGTTTTACGCCCCGTTACAACAATATTATCCTAATACTTTGGACAGGATGAAGTTCAGGTACACTTCATCCTGGTTATTGACACCCAGTCGGTTACTGTTGAGGTGAATCAGGCTGGGTAAGGCTTTTTCAAGGTTGGTGCCAAATTCAGGTAAAATCAATTGATTACCACGCACCCAACGTACCCAGTCTGGTTGTTTGGCATCTATTTTATTTTGTTCCAATGCTTTCCAAAGTGCACCCAAGGTGCTGCGAAGTTCGTCGGCTTGTGGTGCCAGGCTGATTTCGAACTGGCCATATACCTCCGTTTTAAAACTATCTTCCATCTGTTGCTGGCCATCAGGCTGGAAAAAGAGCGAAAACCACTGTTCGCCTAATCGGTCGAAGTACCAGGCTGCTTTTTTATGGTCAAAACCGGCAGCAAATGCCGTAATTGTGTGCATGCGCAAGGCGTCATACATGGCATCTCCGTAGGTATATGGCCGATCTAAGCGATCCAGCACGACCCGAGTAGAAACATGAAAGTACTCTTCGGCCCAAATGAGGGCTTCTTCCCCGCCAAAACGTTCAGCCTCTGCTTCATACGGTTGTTCTTCCCATTCGCCGCGTTCGGCAAACCAGCCGGAGATGGCAGGTCGAAGGGTTTCTTCCAGCCATTCCTCCTCCCCGCGCACCCGCAAGCGGATGTGTGGCCCTTTTTCGTCAGCATAGCGCACAAAAAAAGCGCGCGCGCCTTTCACAGGCCAAACAAATTGAGCCAGAAAGGGCTTTACAGCACGGGCCAGGAATACATCAGGTACTTCCAGCGGATAGAAATGGTAAGAGAGCCAGGTTTGCATGGGGCAAAAATCGGCTTTTTTAAACCGATTTTAAAAAATATTTTCCAACATGCCGGAAAATATAAATGCCTCACAGAAGGATCTGTAAGGCATTTTTTGTGGCGGAGGCCGGATGCACTGCCCTCCACCATGCAGACGCATCTGCTTACCAATCAATCAATTACAAATGTTTTTTACCCTGAAAAGCCTGCCTAATCTGCCAAAAAACTACATTTTGGCAGACCTTGTGGCAGATTTAGATAATTGATTATCAATTGTTTTTCATTTAAATCTGTGCCTTAGCACTCGTTTTTAGCCAGCAATACATTCACGCATTGCTGAGCAAACGCATCATCAATACCCAGTTTGGATTTTATAAACTCAAGTACATCCTCCTCTTCTTTGGTTACTACGCCGTCTGCTAAAATTGCATCTACGCAACAAACAAAAAGTGATCTTCTCGTTTTGTCTGTAATGGCACCGACAGCAGCTTCCAGCAATGCCGATGAGCCACCGGCTTTCCTGAAATTACCAATTGCTGCTGAAATCAATTCTGGAATATCATACCCTTCAAATAATCGTCTTCCATGCAACAAAAAGAATAATGCAGAAGACTCCTCATCCGAAATATCGCCATCAATATTCACGCATGCCAACAAAATGGCAGCATAAGCCTGAGGCTCTTTTGTAATGGTGAAAGGTTGCGGTTCTGAACCTGAAAATATTTTACTGAAAAATCCCATGATATAAATGGTTTGGTGAATAATCGTAATTTAAACTGCTTTGTGCCCTTTACGGAACAACCGTTCCCATAAATTCCTGCTCACTGATTATTTTAATGTTGCAACCGGCTGCATTGTACTCTTCAACTTTTTTGGTTTTACCGCTTTTGCCACCGTACATATTGATTTGATAATCTTGGTTTCCCATGACTAAAAAATCAGTTGATTTAGTGATTTTATCCTGATAAACTCCCCCACAATCAACGATATACAATACTGCCTGTTCTCGTGACATAGAATCCAGGATGCCAGTAATCACAAACTTCTTATCGTAATATGGATGGTTTGGGTCTAACTCCTCTTTAGATGGCTTGATCCCGGTAAGTTTTTTCCATTCTGGCTTATTCCTAATCGGAGTTTCATAAAGTACTTTTATTAGTTCTCTTACATCTTGTTCTCTATATTTTGAAATGTGATGAACGGCCAGTTCGGCACAAGCCATGGCATCTTCTAAAGCATGATGGTGATTCACTTTTTTCCCTAAAAGATCCTTACAAATGTCATCCAACTTATATCCAAGCCGCTTCGGATAGTTTACCCTGGACATATAAAGTGTACATAGGTAATCTAACTCGGGAACTTCTTGGTTTTGTTGCGTCATGTACTGGTTTATGACACTTTGCTCAAAGGATACATTATGCCCTACCAATACATCACCATCAATAAAGCCCATAATTTGCGACCAGGAATCAAGTAGCGAAGGAGCATCTCGAACCGACTCCGGGGTTATTCCGTGCGTAGAGATATTTATGAACTCAAACTCTTCGGGAAACGGATACAGTAAATGGTAGTACGTGTCTACAATTTCGCCATTCCTTACTTTGGCCATACCAATAGAACATGCGCTTGATCTTTTTCTGTTGGCTGTTTCAAAATCAATTGCCGTGAAATTCATAGGTTACTATATTTTTAAATGTGATTAGATCAAATTAAATTGTTTTAAAAGCGCTTGTTTTTGTTTTATATTCTACGTTACTTTGTCACCCTATTTAATCGCTCCACCTCCTTCCTCAGCAGGGTTACGTCATTCTCCAGTGCATCGATTCTACGGCCGTAATCTTCAAGGAGTAACTCCAGTCCGTTCAGCGGCTTCTTTTTCGGAGTTTCGTAAGCAGCAGTATCTTCATTGGCTTGAATAAATTTTGGCATTTGCTCAACAAGCATTTCGCCATTACCACTTATAAGCCAGTTAATGTTTAGTTCAGCGTAACTTTTGGATAATCCGAAAATAACTTTAGCAGTTATTTCTTCTTCATCGTTAAGCACACGCGATAAAAAGCCAGCACTAACATCAATTCGTTGAGCGACAGCGTTTTGTTTAAAGTTTTTAACTTTAAAATAGGATTTAAGCCTATTTCCGATGGAACTTGAATCTGTCAACTTTGCGACAATATTTCGTTAAGCGAAACTTTTTTTGATAAAACACTTGCGTAGCATTTACCTATGCTATACATTTGTCCTAAAGTTACTAAACTTATTAATATTCAAAAATGGGAAACATCGAATCCTTACAGATTTACAGAAAACTCAGCGCAAAGGCGCTGATTGGAAGCCTGCATGATCGCGTCCGCAAAGTACGTCCATCGGTATCTCGCAATACAATACATCTTGCTTTTCGTAATGGCGCAACAACACCATTACGTGAAATGATTATAGAATTAGGAACTGCAATGCTTGAATCCAGCGAAGTAGTTCCTGCTGAAGAGCCAATCTGTTCATGAGATTATAACGGAAGGCGGCAAGGGCGGTGCAAACGAGCATTGCCCTACCCTTTCGGAAAGAAACGGCCGATTGATGAAGGCTTTTTTTGAGTAGTAAGTCGAGTGTGGCCCCGAGCAAGGTCGGGGCATGTTTTTCAAAAGCGTTTGAATTGATAACTTATTGAATTGGTGATCCTTGCCCGGGTGATGAAACATTGCCCGGTTTTTCTCTCACACTCTAAAAATGACTTTAACAGTTACAGTGAAAAAATATACCTACAAAGAGTTCAAAGAATGGGCAGTTGCTCGCGGGTTTATACAAGATGAGGACATACACGATCTGTTTTCAAAAGATGGAATTGAAATAGGCCTCAAATC
>JAIYAP010000019.1 GCA_027488935.1 Saprospiraceae bacterium
CAAAGCGTTGTTGAACACGGTTGGTATGATGTATTACAAGTTGGAAACGGCGACGGATAGTGCAACAAAGAAGATGATTCAGACGAAATAAGGTAGGGGGCGCCCCTAGCGGGCGCCCAATTTACCCGCCGAAGCGCAAGCGAATAGCGGGTGGACGTATAAGGGCGACCGCGAATAAGGGCGCCCGCAAGGGGCGCCCCAACGGTCGCGCCCAACGGGTAAGGGCGACCGAAAGGGTCGCCCTTACTATTTACCACCCCAAGCCTCAGACACCGCAAAAATTCCCACGCAAGTCCCAAACGCTACAATACCAATCAAAAAGCCTGATAGCATCATTCCGATCGCAGTGGAACGCGAATCCCTAAAAAACAGCATCACAAATCCCGCGAATAGGTTGAAGCAAATTTGAATCAACAAAAGCATTAATGCAATGTAACCACCCGTTTCTGCGGTGGCCAAACCAATCGGTAGATAAACAATCAAAAGGCAAAAATTGACCAGAATGACCTTGCCAGTGCTGTTTTTCCTGGGTTTGGGAGAAGGGTTTGCATCTAAAATTTCCATGATTAAGCGTTTTTAAGGTTTGCTACCGGTTGGGCGCCCCGCAATTGCTCCAAATAGGCCCGTTTTAATGGATCGCGGTAAAACAAATTCATGGTCTCAAACGGGATAATTTTGTCGTCTTCCAGGCTGACAATGTGTACGCAGGATTTTTTGATCGCCCGTACATCAAAATCATACGCATCAATAAAACGCATAATGATAATGCGAAACAAATTGGCGTAACCTAATTGCGGCGCGTCAATCAGCGGCAAACAACACATGATCGATTGCAACTCGTCCGTAGCACATTCCACCGAATTGCCCGTGCTGAACAACTGAATCATGTGCGAATGTAAACGCTCATCTTGTTCATACACAATGGTGTTGCGCGAATGATCCAGCAAGTCTTGCGGATTAATATACCGCGTGAGTGGAATCACCTGATCGTCTATTTTCAAAGCATACGCCATCGCAAGGGCATCTGGATTGCAGGGCACTGGCACAATATCTTCCGGGGTAAAAATATCCGTTTGGGCCAAAATTTGTTGCCGCACCTCGGTCAGGGTAATCCGATCGGTGGTGGGATTGAACTTAGTATTGCGCCCTGCCACCTGGGTCGGCTGAAATGTTACGCCGCGCACGCATTTTTGCTTTAAAGCAAACTGAATCAGGTCGCCAATTTCATGGTCGTTCAGGCCCTTTTGCAGGGTAATCACCAGGGTCGTGGACAGGTTGAAACGATTCAGGTTTTCAAGCGCCTTCATGCGCATTTCCAGCAGTGGCTCCCCACGCAGGGTGATCAGCGCTTCCTCGTTTAAAGAATCAAACTGTAGGTAAATTTCGAAATCAGGCATGTAAGAGGCCAGTTTTTCTACAAAAGTGACATCTTTGGCGATTCGAATGCCGTTGGTATTTACCATCAAATGGCGAATGGGCTTTCGTTTGGCAATGTCCAAAATTTCAAAAAACTGTGGATGTACGGTGGGTTCGCCGCCACTGATTTGTACCACATCGGGTTGACCTTCATTGGCTACCACCAGATCGAGCATGTGCTCTATTTCTTCCAGCGTGCGGTGTCGGCCGTGGTGGGGCGAAGATTCGGCATAGCAAGTCGGACAAGTCAGGTTGCAGCGATCGGTAACTTCTACGATGGTCAGGCAGGAGTGTTGCTCATGATCGGGGCATAAACCGCAATCATAAGGGCAGCCAAAATGGGTTTTGGTATTGAATTTCAATGGCATTTCGCTGCGTTTGGCGTAATTGCGGGCGTTGCGGTAGTAGGTAGCATCGGTGGCGATCAGTACTTTTTCGGGGCCGTGTTCCGGGCAGCGTTTGTGCATATACACGAGTTCGTCTTCGATCACCACTTTCGCATCTACACGGCGCAGGCACTGGGAGCACAGGGATAAAGTAAAATCGTAGTAAATATAAGGCCGTTCCATAAGCTTAAATTTTAGGTTTTGACATTAAAACAAAAATGGGAAAATGCACAGTTTTAATCTTTTCAGCGCCCCATTTTGCCTTAAAATCGTCGATTAATGGCTCCAAAGGGTTACTATGATGTTGCTTTTCGTAATGCTGCACGGCCGACCAGGATTGAAAAAAGCCAATCAATTGCTCAAATTCCCATTCAAAATGCATGTCGAAGACCGGACAGTCCATTTTTTCATACGGAAAGGGCAGGCTTTCATAGGCATCATCAATATACTGGCGTTCGGCATCCCAGTACGGCCCCACGGTGTTGCGATAAAAATGGTCAATTTGGGCATCTAAAACGGCATCGTTAAACCGCAGCAAGCCGTATCCAAACAAGAGCAATAAGCCATCGGGACGTAAAACACGCTCAATTTCGGCATAAAAACGCTCAAAATCAAACCAATGCGCCGCCTGTCCTACTACGACTAAATCAAAATCCTGGTCTGGCGCACCCGAGTTTTCCGCTGCCGCCACGGCATATTGCACATTGGGCAAAACAGGCGCCTGAGCCAATTGACCCGCACTGATATCGCTCGCATACACGCGGGTAAAGCGCGTTGCCAGGGCCTGCGCTACCTGCCCGTTGCCGGTTCCGCAATCCCAGGCGGATTCAAAACGAGACGTGTGTTGGAAAATGAAATCGTACAGTACCGTTGGGTAACTTGGGCGAAATTTTGCGTAGGTAGCGGCTTGTTTAGAAAAATTATCTTTCATGGGTGCTGTCAGGTAGGTTCAGTTTTGGAAGAAAATATTGTGGTGCTGCGCAGCATCCAGGGCGTATAATAGAGTAATCCCGCGATCGCCGCAATTTGCAGGGTGGATAAACCAAATGAGAAAAACCAAACTGGCTTCAGCCATTCAATGCACAAACGCCAAAGTAAATAGCCGATCATAAATATTTTAAAACGAACCCCATCGGCGCGCGGACGCCTGTTTTCCAGCCACAAGATAAAAACCGCGAGACAAGCCAGAAAGCAAATTTCGTACAAGTTTACGGGATGTCGCAAGATACCATCGCCCAAATCAATGCCCCAGGGTAAGGTGCTTGGGTTTCCGTAGGTACCATCTGCTTTACCTGCCAAATGGCAACCGATGCGCCCAATACCCATTCCGAGCATAATCGGAAATGTCATCAAGTCACCCGAAGAAGTGCGCACGCCAATGATTTTTTTTACCAGTTCTACGCCGATTAGTCCGCCCAACAAGCCTCCTAAAATGGTTTTATTGGCAAAAAAATAAATAAACGTCCATTGATCCATCAAATCAGGCCGCTCTAAAATGCCCAATATATGACTGCCGAAAAAAGCCCCGCCCGCTGCACCGATAAAAATAAACCAGCGCTGTTCCGTCGTGATCGGATCCAACACGCGCTTGCGCAACCACTGGTAATATTGAAAACCCAGGGTGAAGGATAGGAGTTCGAAAATTAAGTGCAAAATAGCTTTAACGTTTTTTTAAGAAAAAGGCATTAAACCTATCCCGTTGCAAGCCATCAAAGCATACGATTCCACCAAACGGAACAAAAAGGGCGCCCCCACAAACATACCATTCCACAACTAAAACACACCGAACACAACATGAAAAAGATGTTTTTTTTAGTGCCAGCCATCCTGCTTTTCGGATTATTTATTCAATCCTGCAAAAAAGACAATGATACCCGAACAATCGTTGAGCAGGTGGTAGCAGAAGATATCGTAGCACACAATGATCTTTCTGAGCAAATCGAAACCGATGTAGACGCATCCATCGACGCTTTTACCGGCGCCGCTGAAGATCGCGGCGATTGCCCAACCGTAACGTTTGCCCAACCCAAAGGCACCTGGCCGAACACCATTACCCTCGATTATTCGGATGCCGGTTGCACGAAAAATGGCAATACATTTAAAGGTAAAATCGTGATCAGCCAATCGAATCCCATGAACCTTTTGGGCGCAACCCGCAGTTTTACCTTCCAGAATTTCTACTTCGAAAATGTAAAATTTGAAGGTTCTAAAACCGTTACCAACGCGGGTTTGAATGCTGCAGGCCAAACTTACTTCACGGTTGCCGTCAACGAAACCTTGCTGTACCCCAGCGGCGCACAAGCGGTATATTCCTCCAGCCGTACCCGCACTCAAATTGAAGGCGCAAGCACTGCTGCAAAAGCCGACGATGTATGGAGCATCACTGGCGCTGCGAGCGGCACCAACCGCAATGGCCTGAATTATTCCTTGACGATTACCAGCCCTTTAATCAAAAAAATCGGCTGCCCCTGGATCGCACAAGGCACCCTCGAATTCACCGTGAATAATAAAACCCGCAGCCTCGATTTCGGCGACGGTACTTGCGATAAAGATGCCACGCTTACCTTGCCGGATGGAACGGTTCGGTCGGTTAAGATTCGGCATTTTTGGTGGAGATAGGAAGTTGCTGTAAAAGGAGAAAAAGCGTCATTCCTGTTGGGGGATGGCGCTTTTTTTGTTGTTTTAGGGGTTTGGCGGGCTGGATAGGGCGCATAAGGTTGGAGCCTTGCGCGAGCGGGGAAATGCTCACCGCATCAACTCCACCAACTCCTCCCCCAAAAACTGATAAATATTCGTCACAATCGTCCCATCCGAACGGCGGTATTGCTCGGCCTCGGGGGTAATAATATAACTGGCGACCGGTTTTAAATCTTCCAGGCTGCTGAAAAAGCCGCGTGCAACATTCGGCGCATTGGAATATTTGATTTCAATACATACTTTTTCCGAACGAGGCGTGATCAACACGAGATCTACTTCATGGCCGGAAGCGGTCCGGTAAAAGTAGTATTCACAGGATTTTCCGGCGCAACGGTAAATTTGTTCAATGACATACGACTCCCAGGAAGCGCCTAAAGCAGGGTGCGCATATAGGTCTTCCCGATCGCGCATGCGGGCGAGTGCGTGAAAAAAACCAGAATCGCGGTAATAAAATTTGGGGGTTTTGGTGAGCCGTTTCCCTGCATTCACATAAAATGGCGCTAATTGCCGGGTCAAAAAAGATCCTTCCAATAAATCCAAATAATTGGAAACGGTAGGCCTACTAATGTTCATGGAGTTGCTCAACTCCGTGATGTTTAAAACCTGCCCTTGCAAATGTGCCAACATGCGGATGAAACGCAGCATACTGGTCGCATTGATATCTTTCCCAATTACTTGTGCCAAATCGCGTTCCACAAAAGTGGTAGAAAATTGCGTCAACCAGTTGAGTGCCATTTCGTCATCGGGGGCCAAAAAGGCATCCGGAAAGCCGCCCCGAAACCAATGTTGCCGAACGATATCCTTATCCCAAATTTCCGGCAAAGAAAAAGGCGACATTTCATGGTAGGCAATCCTGCCAGCAAGTGATTCGGCGGAGTTGCGCAATAAATCCGGAGAGGAAGAGCCGAGTAGCACAAAACGGGCCGGCACACGATTTCGGTCGATCAAGGAACGCAAAATCGGAAATAAACTCGGCATGATTTGTACTTCATCGATGATCACGCATTTGTCCGCATGCTGCAACAGGTAGGCGCCTGCGTCACGGAGCTTCGCACGGTCTTCTTCCCATTCTAAATCTAAATAGATAACCGGCTTATTACCAGGCACTTGTAGTTGCTTGGCAAAAGTGGTTTTACCTACTTGACGCGGTCCGATGATGGAAACGACCGGGAAAAACGCTAAATCTTTAAGAACTTGCGGAGTAAGGCTGCGATAAATCATACACAAAAATATATATTTTCATGCAAATTGTAAAGTGTACTTTACAATTTGCATGAAAATAACCTTTATGCACGGTCTATCATTTCAAAAATTACCCCAACAACATCTCCAAATCCGCCCGATCCAATTGCGGCATCTCTTCGCCGCCCCGGAACAGTTCTTTGCCTAAGGCCATTTTCCGCTCTTGCAGGCTGCGGATTTTCTCTTCAATCGTGTCTTTTGCCAAAAAACGCAGGGCTGTAACCGGTCGTTGTTGCCCAATCCGATGCGCCCGCGCGATGGCCTGTGCTTCTACCGCCGGGTTCCACCAGGGATCAAGGATGAACACGTAATCGGCGGCGGTTAGGTTGAGGCCCACGCCGCCTGCTTTGAGGGTCATGAAAAAAGCCTGCACGCTGTGGTCTTCCTGAAAACGCTGCACGGCTTTGGCGCGTTCTTCACCCGGGGTATCGCCGGTTAGCCAGGCAAACGGGTGTCCATTTTTTTCAAAAACAGCCCGAAACAAGCGCAAATGTTTCTCAAAAGAACTGAAAAACAACACTTTATGCCCCGATTTGCGCACAGTTTCCCAAAGTGCCAGTACATCCGAAAATTTGCCGCTTTCACCGCTGTACTCCGCATCCACCAACAGTGGATGGTTGGCCAATTGACGCAGGCGGGTGAGGGCAGCCAAAGCTTGAATGCGGGTTTTCGGATCATCGAACAGGGATAAAATTTCGTTGCGCACCGCCGATTTGAGTTGATCGTAGCGTTTGCGCTGGTCGGCACTCATTTCAGAATAAAACAACTGATCGCTCAGTTCGGGCAGTTCGGGCGCCACTTCTTCTTTGGTGCGCCGCAGAAAAAACGGCCGTACCCGACTAAACAGCCGTTGTTGCGCGCGCTCGTCGTTTTGTTTCTCAATCGGAATTAAAAATTGCTCCTTAAAACTGCGAAAACTACCCAGGGTGTCAGGATTGATAAACTCCATTTGCATCCATAAATCGGACAAACTGTTTTCAATCGGCGTACCGCTCAGGGATATTTTATGGTCGGCTTTTAAATCCAGAATTACTTTCGATACTTCGGATTCGCGGTTCTTAATCTGTTGACTTTCATCGAGTACGATGTAATGCCAGGCCTGTTTTCCCAACAATTCGAGGTCGAGGCGGGCGGTATGGTAGGTGGTGAGTACCACGTCGTAACCGGCCATGGCGCGGCTGTCTTTCAGGCGTTTAGGTCCGCTGTGGGCATACACGAACAGGTTGGGCGCAAAACGGGCCAATTCCTTTTGCCAGTTGAACACCAACGAGGCAGGTAGGATAATCAGCGCTTGCAGGGGTTTTAATTCAGACCGATACTCCTGAAACATGTTCATTTGCGCACCGCCGATGCCCGAAACCGGCTCAACCGTGGTTCGGGCGGTTTTGGCATGCAACAGCACGGCAATGGTTTGTAAGGTTTTTCCCAAGCCCATATCATCGGCCAAACAAGCCCCCAAACCATGCCGATAATGCCCGATCAGCCATTTTACACCCCGCAACTGATAAGGCCGCAGGGTCGCTTTTAAATCGGGAGAAGGCTCAAAATCAATGGTATCCGGGTCGATCAGCGGCAAAGTTGCGCCTTGTTCGCCATCGCTCAGGCCGGCATCCTGCACAACGGTAAACAGCGATTTGGGCAAACGCAAACCCTCCACACTGTCTTGCAAGGCCTGCGCCAAATCGGCATAACGGGTCATCCAGGCCGCGGGAATCAGGAAAAAAGTGCCAT
Organism: Saprospiraceae bacterium; assembly: GCA_027488935.1. GTDB lineage: Bacteria > Bacteroidota > Bacteroidia > Chitinophagales > Saprospiraceae > M3007. Next base: position 7,473 of record JAIYAP010000019.1, read on the forward strand.
CGGGCAGTTTGTAAAACGGGTCGTTTTTCCGGATATGCTGGATGAGGTTTTTAAACGGAAAAATCAGTTCGCCCACTTGCACCTGACCGTCGACATCAAACCAGTCGCCCTCCATACGCGAGCGCACCCGCAAATCGGAAGGCAACAGCGCCAGGGTACGGCCTTCCACCTGGGGTTGCACCAGGGTGATGCCCTGTGCTTCCAGGGCATTGCGGTGGGCCGCCAGCCAGTAAATCACGGTTTCCAGTGTGGTTTTGGTGGGATCGGGCTGGTCATTTTCCGGAATATAAAATACCCGACTATCGGCCACAAGCCCAAGACTTTCCAGAAATTGCAGGCGTTCGGCTTCTAAATTATGGTCGCGGCACACCTGATGGACGGTAATTTCGGCGCCTTCCAATTCTGAAAAATGAACGGTGGTAACCCGGTCGCGTTTTTCACCGGGCAAAAAAGCCGCGCCTTGGTATTCGAACACGGGTTTGAGTACCCAGCGTTGTTCGAGGATGTTTTCGGCCGGTTCCAGGCGGACACCCAGTAAATCGTTGGCCGTTTGCACTTCAAAACCTTCGGCCTCAATTTGGGTGCGGCCCGCTTTTTTGGCAATAAACTGTTTGAAATAGGTTTTTACCTTATCCGGCGGAATCTGGATGGCGTCTTTCAGGCGAAATGGCCGCACCATATTGCCATTGATACCGGGCGTGCGAAACAGCGCATAACCCACCAGCAACCAGGCCGGATCGGTATTGGTGAGCGGGAATACGGCATGTTCGCGAATGCTCCATTTTTCGGTTTCGCTGCCCAATTGCAGGCGGTAGGTAACCCCTTCCGGGGTTTTGTGAAACGACAAATGAGGGAGTAGTTCTTCTTTGGAAAATACCAACAGCACGTCTTTGGCCAAAGTGCGGCGTTCGGCATCCAGGGTAATGGGAAAGCGGTTGCGCAAAATTTCACTGAGCAACAAGTCGAGTTCTTTGTGGATATATTGCTCCACCGACGGTTTGGTGGCAGGATCGGTGAGCAATTGCTTCAATTCGGTGACCGTTCGGGCTTTTGGGGGCTTGAATTTGGCCTCCAGCGCTTTCGGGGTGAGCGCTTCAATGATTTGAAATAATTGTTTCAGCACCGGACTCAACGCGATGCTGTAGGTGGTCAGCGTGGCAGGCAGCGCTTTTTGCATAATATGCGATAAACTGCCGTCTTTATCTTCCTGCACGATGTTGGCGGAGGGCAAATAAAGATTTTCCGAAAACGGATATAAATTAAAAACTACTTGGAACATGCATCGTTTATTGAACTTTCCGGCCTTTCCAGGTGTACTGCGTGGCGAACAAACTCATCGTGCCCAGCACCGGAATATACAAGGTGTGTAAGAAAAAAGAGGGCCAAAAGTAAGGCAACAAATCCTTACGCTGGAAATAGCGACACATTTCCCACAGAAAAAGATAATCGAACAGGGCTTTCCCGGCAAATCCCAACCACACGATTTTAAACCAGACACCTATCGTAGCAGCATTGCCTAAATGCAATAACATTAAGGTGAAATCAATCAACAAAATCCAGCAAAAGGCAAAAACGAGTGCCAGGACCAGCTTCACCTGCCATTCGGGCAAAGCCGCGTTTTTACTGCCCCAACGCACCCGCTGGGCGATAAATGACTGCAAATCGGGCTTGGCCCTGGTGTACACTGCTGCGGGATTTTTCAGATAAACCAGGCGCGTCGGATCGAATGCTGCCACTTTTTGAATCAAAAACAAATCATCGCCCGAGGCCCGGTTTTCGGAACCGCTGAAGCCACCCACCGCTTCGAACAAGGCTTTGGGGTACGACAAATTGGCGCCGTTGCCCATGTGTTGCCAGCCCAACTGAATGCCCGCACCCGTAATGCCCATTAATCCAAGAAAATCAAGCGATTGAAAACGTTCCAGCAGGTTTTTTTCATGATCGAACACCACCGGTCCGATGGCCATTTTATCGCCTGCCATGCCATGTAACCATAAAACTTCAGGCGACATCCGGCAATCGGCATCGATGCATACAATACGTTCGTGTTTGGCCGCCTGAATACCAATGCTGATGGCCTTTTTTTTAAAAGAAACCAGTTCCTCGCCGGGTTGCAGGTAATCGGCTAAATGCAATACCCGGAATAAACTGACGTTGGATTGCACTTTGGCATTCAATGCATATGATTCCACAATGGCGACGGTATCATCTTCTGAGTGATCGTCGATGACCAGCACTTCAAATTTTTCGAAAGGATATTGGCAGGCTAAAATGCTGTAAAGACAATCGGCCATGTTTTGTTCCTCATTCCGTGCAGGAATCACCACCGTAAGCGATTGTATGGCAGCCTCGTCTTCCTGGTACGGCACCTCCGGCAAACGCCGCCAGCCATACCAATAGAACAGCATAATCACCGCGTATGCGATTGTGAGTAAAAGGGTGCAGATAAAAAAGACCTGTATCATTAGAATGTTTGTGCGAAATTCCGGCAATAACCCCATATTTCCGCCAAATAGTTCCGCTATATTTGCAGCATCGTATTCCAATCCATATACCGCCTGGGTAAAATACTGTTCAATACAAGCCCAAGTCCTTCAATTTCAATTTTACTGCATTATATATGTCTGAACCACAGCGTCTTATTTCCCTTAAAGCGGGCCTTCAAAAAGAACGTATGTCCCGTTATCAGCTGATTATTCGCTGGATGTGGCGTATACTATATGGAGGTTTGGCCCTGGGGCTCCTGCTGCTGATTTCAATCAATTTCATGGCGATTCCTTCTTTTCGGGAATTGGAGGATCCCAGTACGGCGCGGGCCAGTGAGGTTTTAGCGAATGACAACTCGGTTTTAGGTCGTTTTTTTATCGAAAACCGCGTACCGGTAGCGTATGAAGCCTTGAGTCCTCATTTGGTGAATGCCCTGATTGCCACGGAAGATGCCCGTTTTCGCCAGCACACGGGCGTAGATGCGCGCGCGATCCTGCGGGTGTTTGTGCGCACGATCCTGTTGCGCGACCGCAGTGCAGGGGGCGGCTCTACCCTGACCCAGCAATTGGCCAAAATGCTGTATTCGGACCGTGATTTTAAAGGCATGACCAAATTTGAGAAGGTTTTTGCACTCGCATATCGCAAACTCCGCGAATGGATTACGGCCGTAAAACTGGAAAAAAGTTATACCAAAGAAGAAATCATTGCTTTATACCTCAATCAAGTCGATTTTATCAACAACGCCGTGGGCATTCACTCGGCCGCAGAGGTGTATTTTGGTAAAGACCAGGCAGACCTGAACATCCAGGAATCGGCGACTTTGATCGGGATGTTGCAAAACCCGTCGTTGTACAACCCCAACAAATATCCAGAGCGTTGCATTCGGCGGCGCTGGGTGGTGCTTTCGCAGATGCGCAAGGCAGGCTTTTTGAGCGAAGCCCAATTTGACGCCCTGAAAGTGAGCAAGTTGGATATGAGTAAATTTAAAAAAGTAAACTTTACCGACGATAAAGCCCCCTACATGTGCGATGTGCTGGAGCGCGATATTAAAGTGTTGCTCCAGGCGCCCGAATGCCGCAAATCCAATGGGTCGGTGTACAATATTTACAAAGATGGTTTGAAAATTTATACCACCATTGATCCGGTGTACCAAAAACACGCCGAGGAGGCGATGGTGGAGCAAATGAAAAAAATGCAAAAGCGCTTTTTTGAAGTGTGGAAAGGCCGGGACCCCTGGACCTACCGCACCAAAAAAACAACGGATGAGGAAATTAAAGGCCGCAAAGAATCCTTGTGGCGCATGGTGCGGGAAGGCGATCGTTTTCAGGC
>JAIYAP010000046.1 GCA_027488935.1 Saprospiraceae bacterium
GAAAGATGCGGAACACAAACGGTCCAAACCAGCTGTTGCACTTGCACCTTCATTGATCTGTGGAGCAGCCGTTACAACTGCGCCTGCACGGTCATCACCAGCCAAAATGGCTACTTTGCTCGGGTTACCGGCATCCAACATGGTTACATTTTCCCAAGCCGCGCGGCCCAACCAAGGCAGGCAGTGCAGCGTGTTGGTGGTTACATCCAAGGCAAATTCTTGTCCGTCAGCACCTTCTTCGCCTGTGAAGAAAATATCATCTGTCAAATTATATGTACCGCCCTTGAAGAACGAAGCGGAACACAAACGGTCCAAACCAGCCGTTGCGCTGGCACCTTCATTGATCTGAGGAGCAGCCGTTACAACTGCGCCAGCGCGGTCAATGATGCTTGTGTACGCCAAACCAGCATTGCTAACTTTACGGGTAGCGATATCGACATCGAAATACGATACGCGTGCACCGGTCAAAGAAGTGCCATTCGAGAGTTGGTAAGCATAGCCTGCGGTTGGTCCAAGTTCGCTGTTGATGTACAGGCGAATGGTAGTCGCATCGCGTTTTACAGCACCAATACCATCCGGAATACCGGTTGGGGTGTAGCCATTGGATGATTCGCCAATCGTAAATACTGGCGTAACATTCCATGCCCCGATACCTTTCAATTGCGCTTTTTCAGCAGTCTGCGCCAAGAGGCCAGCCATTTGAAGCCCAATACCCAGGATCAGGGTTAAGAGAAGAGTTCTCTGTTTTAGCATAATTTTATACAATTAGGTTGAAGGATGATATGAACGCTAAAATTAGACCCATCTAAATGATTGGGTGGTGTTTCCAATTTTAAGGAATTGTGAACAAAAGGTGTTTATAATGTAAAGTCTCATTCGCTTTTCCTGAGCACCTCATTATCAAGGAGATAAGCATCAAATTACGTCGTGCATTGACTAAGCAATAGGAATCTTTCCAATTATTTTGTATTCATATTTACCTTCATGCTTCGAATAAGCGGCAAAACCCTGTTATATTCGTCTTTGAAAAACAAATCCATCATTGCCTTTACGACTTGATTATGCAAAAATCACTACCTGTATTTTTTTTGCTGCTTGCTTTTTGGGGCAGTATGCAAGCCCAGAAAATGACCCACATCCCCTATTATTTGCAGGATACCAATACGGTAGATGGCAAACAATTTAGCTGGGATAAAACCCGTCAATCGGAGAATTTTATCCTGATTTGGGGCAATACCGTTGGCACCGATCCTTCCGTATACGCGGATCCGGAGTTGCGCTTTGATCCTGCCGCCATTTTGGATACGATGGAGTATATTTATACCCGTTTTAAGGAATTAGGCTTCCTGGATGATACGCCCGGAACCAAAATGAGCCAATACAAGGTGGTTATCGTAATATATGGCACCTGGGGTCCCGATGGCGCGCAAGGATTTGCCAACGGCGGCGATGCGGATGGCATTATCGGCGCGTTTTGGGTGCATCCGAACGGCATTCGAGATGGCGGGGTGGCTGCGCATGAATTTGCCCACAGCATGCAGGCGCAGAACACGATTGATTATCGTTTGTCGAATGGGCTGGGCGGTTCCTGGTACAATGCCGGGATCTTTTGGGAAACCCACGCCAATTATATGCGCAACCTCATTTATCCTCAGGCAGTTGGCGCATGGGGCATGGATGTGTACCACCTGGAAACCTGGGGCGACTGGAAAAACACCTACGAAAACTACGCCTTGCTGATGGCTCTGGCTATTTCGGAAGGCCCTGAAATGGTTTCGCGGTTGTGGCGCGAATCGGACAGTTTTGAGTATCCGCTGCAAACGTACAAACGCATCAATGGGTATACCCAAGCGCAATTTAACGACAGTTTGTACCAATATGCCCGGCGTATGGCAACCTACGATTTTGATCTATATAAATTAGGTGTCAATTTCCGCAATGCACGCCGGAACGACCTGATGTATTCGCTGCAATCCATTCATGCTACCTATAGTATATTGCGGAAAGTTCCTGGTTCGAGTGAGCGGTACGAAATGCCCATCGAACAAGCGCCGGAAGAATTTGCCTACAATGTAATTCCGCTGCATCCGAACCCGGATAGTTGCGCAGTAATTGTCAAATTTAAAGGCCACACCGAAGCCAATGCCCACGCTGGCTGGCGTTATGGTTTTGTGGCGGCTAAAGCCGATGGCACGTTGAGTCGTTATAGTCCGACCTATGCTGAAAACGAAGCAGAAATCAATTTTAGCCTTGAAAATGATGAAACGGCCTTGTATTTAGTCGTAATGGGCGCTCCTTACGATCAAATTACCACCACCGATAGCAACAATACCTGGGCCGGATACCCGAAACATTTCCGTTTTCCGTACGAATTGTCGATCAATGGGGCGGTTCCCGAAGGGTTTCAAACGCCAGCTTTGTTCCGGGCGCAACTCAAAAACGACGGTCAATTACATGCTAATGGCGGCGGTTGGGTACAAAATTCGGCCAATGTAGCGGCCAGTGTGTATGTGGGTCCGCACGCGATCGTGTTGGGCAATGCCCAAATCAGCGGCAATGTGCGCATTGAACAGACGGCCATTGTGCGCGACGCAAACTTGAGTGGAAACGTGCAAGTGCTGGATAATGCGGTGATTACAGGCGGAACTTATTCCGAAAATGCCGTGATCAAAGGCCACGCATACGTTGAAAATGTGACCATGGCGGGCAGTGCGCTGATCGGTATGCGACCGGTGGTGATCAATTATAAACTGTCGGGCACTGTGGAAGTGGGCGGCGATGTGATTGTGTACAACGATCAGGGCGACTGCGATAACAGCGTGCATTACCGGTTGACAAATTATTACGACAATAAATTTCTGGAATGCGATGGCCGTACAGCGCAGCATCCGGACAATAGGGACGTGAACAATACGTATAGCCTGTTTACGGATGCGGAAATGGCTCGGAAATGCAATTGTGCGAATTTGCCGGATTGTGAGGCGATTTCGGCAACACAAACACCATTGACAATCAATCAATTAAACATTTACCCTAATCCTGCGGTTGAATCGGTTCAATTGGTTTTGCCTGAAAATGCAGGAATTGCCTTCCCGGCGCGGGTGCAGCTGGCCGATTTGAGCGGACGGATCGTGCGCACGCAGGTGCTTGCGCAGGCACAGGAAGCCCTCGATTTGAGCAAGCTGGAAGAAGGTGTTCATACGGTTCGTTTGGGAGCATACTACGGCAGAATTGTCAAAATAAAAAATTAGACTTGTTGTGGTGGGTAGGTGATTTGTATCGTTTTTTAACACAATCACCTGCCCACTTTTTTATAGATGCCTTGGAAGACACTGTTGTACTTCAAATATCCAAACAAAATTTGGATATTTTGTACGATAAAGTACCCAAATCTGAAAGGTTTTTCCGGAAAATTATTCAAAATGCCTTTATCGCCCAACAAAACCGCATCAATCAGAACTTGTCGTAAACTGCCGAACAACGCTATCTTCATTTTATTCATAGATATCCGCAAATAGAACAGCGGATTCCGCAAAAACAGTTGGCGGCCTACCTGGCATTACCCCGGTATTTTTGAGCATGCTGAGAAAAAAACGCGCCAAGGGTAATTTATTAAATTAGTTGAATTTTATCCGTTTTCAAAGTGTGTTGCTTTGCCCTGTCTAACAAAAACTTGGCAACAATGCAGATCATCATCGTTTATCACAGCGGATATGGGCATACGAAAATCGTAGCCGAACATATTCAAAAAGGAGCCCTCCAAGTCACGCCCGATGTCGGATTGCTGTCTGTCAAAGAAGCATCTGCGCAATTTGAGTTCCTCCATCAAGCCGACACCCTGGTTTTTGGTTGCCCGACCTACATGGGGACCGTTTCGGCCGAATTCAAGCAGTTTATGGAGGCGACGGGCAAGTTTTGGTACGCCCAGAAATGGAAAAACAAATTTGCCGCCGGATTTACCAACTCCTCGACCCTCAACGGCGACAAATTGAACACCCTCCAGCAACTTTCTATTTTTGCCGCACAACATTCCATGCTTTGGATTTCAACGGGCATTTTGCCCAAATTCGAAAACGACCAACAATTAGAAGCGCCCAACGGACTCGCCTCTTACCTCGGGCTCATGACTTTATCCGACAATGCCACCGGGGCGCTGAACCCGCCCAAAGGCCTTGAAACTGCCGAATTATTTGGGCAGCGAATTGCGCATATTACCCAACAATTCAAAGCATTAAACATTCAAATTTAATGAAAAATCTCATTTTTTGGCCTATTTTCATTTGTCCAAATCCAAAACCTACCTAAAACTAACGTTAGCTAACAATTGTTCTCCAGTTTTTTTTGATATTTGAGCGGTTAATCAAATGCATACTCTTGAAAAGGGACATACGAACAAGGTGGTTATTTCTGGGTGCTTTAAGCATGATGGTGATGTTGTCTGAAGCAGAAAATGCACGTGCACAGCAGAATCATTTTATTGAAAAATACAACACGCTTAATGGTTTGTGGAACGACCATTGGGTGATGAGTACCCAAATGGATCAAAAAGGGCTGATATGGCTTGGATTAAACAAAGGCGGTTTGGCCTGTTTCGACGGCCTTAACTTCACGCATTATCCTATTCCGGAAGACATCAGCAAGGAACTGAAAAATGAAGGTTTGCGTTGGTTCATCATCGACAAAAAAGGAAAGTTTTGGCTGGCCTTTTTGCCCAAAATAGTGTTTTTCAATCCCGTCGAAGGCACTTACAGCATGCCGGATACCCTTGGAGGAGGAAGGAATGAAAGCAGCATCTTCCTGAGCATGACCAATTTCGGCAATATCATATTTTGGCGGAATGACTCCCTTTTCATGGCTAATTCGGGCGGAATGCCCCGGTATGTAGCCAATATCGACTGGAACGGCCTGCCGATCGACACCGTTTATGCCATTACCGAGCAAGCGGGTGGGCGGCTATGGATGCGCTGCAACAATGGATTTTATGAACATATGCCGGGTCGACCGGATTTTGTCAAATGGGGCAACCAATGGAGGCCGGAATTCCCTTTTCCTGCCGGATCGAGCCGCATATTGATGCCTGCGGCACCACCTTCGGTTCGGTTTTGGAAAATGGATGGAGACCAGTTGACCATGATCGATGAAGGGGGCCGGGAATTGGAATCGTACCGGGAGAAGGGATTTTCAAGAACATACCATGTTTTTGAAACAGAGGGCATCCGTTGGATGTCTACTTTCGATGGACTAGTCAAAATCACGCGACGGGACAGCCTGTTTCAAACCTGGCTGAATGAGCCATTTGACTTGGTTTCCGGTCCGACGACCGGTATCAGCTTATATGGTTTGGTCGAGTTGCCGAACGGGAACCTGCTGGTATCCGACGGGAGTCACAACGTATATGAAATATTTGCGAAACAACCGGGGCGGTACCGAAAGCTCAAAATCAAGGGTTTTCAATTTAACACGGGCGCCATGCTGGATAAAAATCAAAAGGTTTGGTTCTCCCGCTTTTTTTCTGTCTTAAACCCTGGAAACGACCATCTTACAGTATTCAAGCATGATGGATCCAAAGGAATGATATCTTGTTTTATGCAGGAACAAGGTTCGGGTGACATTTGGGGTGGGACCGTTTCCGGTCTGGTCATTTTTAATCAAACGAACCAAACGTTCTCCTACCCGGAAAACCCGGATAACGACATCATTAACCATTTATACCAGTCTGCTGACGGCCTTGTATGGGTGGCTACCAACAACGGATTGCTAAAACTGGAACCCCTGCCAGGCGGGCACATCAAAGTGCTTGCCCGCTACAATTCAGCCAACACACCAGGGCTTTTAACAAATACCATTTTATCCATTACGGAACACGACGGTTATTTTTGGTGTGGTTCGAAAAACGGTTTGGTTCGTTTTGACAAACAGACGGGCCAGGCTTGCACTTTCACCAGCGAGAAAAACGGTTTGCCAAACAATACGGTATATGGCGCCGTCTCGGCCGAGGGGTTTCTGTGGCTGCCCACCAACAACGGCCTGGCCAGAGTAGCCATCGAATCTGCCAAAAAAGGCAACGAAGGGTTGCTGGATGTAGCCATTTTTGGCACGAATGATGGGCTACCACACTTCGAATTCAACACGCATAGTTTCTTAAAGGCTAAAAACGGCAGAATCTGGATGGGTGGATTAAATGGCCTGGTGTCTTTTGATCCCAAAGCATTGATCCCTGACCGCTCTATATCCAAACCGGTTTTGATTACTGAATTCAGCAAATACGATTCGCAAAAGGATAGTCTTTTAACCCTGCGCCTGTTTACCGAACAACCGAAAGAACCACTTTTGCTCAGACCTGAAGAGCGTTTTTTTTCCATACGGTTTGCATTGCTGGATTACAGAAACCCAAAAGGCAATAAATACCGTTATTGGCTGGAAGGCTATGAACCGGGGTGGGTGTTTATCGGCAACCAAAACACCCTTCGTTTTGACAACCTGCCTCCCGGGCGATACACCCTCCATATTCAGGGTGCAGATACCAATAACAACTGGAGTGACCAAAAAGCGATTGCGGTTATTGTGGTACAGCAAGCCTGGTATAAAACCGTTTGGGCCAGGATTGGTTACGTGTTGTTGTTCGTTGCACTGGGCTATTGGGCATGGCGCGCGCGCTTGAGACGAATCCAACTCGGATTCCAGTTACAGGTAGAGCAATCGCGCACAGAAAACCTCAAAGCAATGGAAGCATTCAGGGGACAATTTTTCACCAACATCACCCACGAATTCAGAACGCCGCTGACTGTTATTATGGGCCTGAGCGAGGATTGGGCGCATGTACATGACTTAACAGCAAGCGGGCGCCGAACCTTGGGACTGATTCATCGCAATGCCAAAAATTTGTTGCGCCTGATCAACCAAATACTGGATTTGGCAAAAATAGAGACCAGTTCATTGAAAATGAACTATGTGCAAGGGGAAGTGATGGCATACGTACGCTACGTTGCCGAAAGCCTGCACCCGCTGGCCGAAGTTCGGCAGGTATCGCTCGTAGTGGAAACCGGCGATGCGGAGATCGTTATGGACTTCGACCCGGACTGCCTACAGCAGGTCGTGTATAATTTGCTTTCCAATGCTATCAAATTTACCCCGGCCGGGGGGCAGGTGTTGTTGCGCTTGTTCGTGGAATCGGATGCGGATGCAGCAACCCGTTGCTTGAACATTACCGTTTCGGATACCGGCGTGGGCATTCCGGAGGAAGATCTGCCCTTTATTTTCGATCGTTTCTTTCAATCGAACAGCTCCAAAGCCCGGTCCCAAACAGGCGGGTCCGGCATAGGCCTGGCACTTACTCAGGAGTTGGTGAAAGCGATTGGCGGCGACATCGCAGTGCAAAGCAAGGTGGGTCTGGGAACAACCTTTACCCTAAGGCTGCCTGTCACCAATGAGGGGGAACACCAGTCATTGACCGCATTGGTGCCAATAAAAGCATCAGATAATGCTGATTTTGAACAAGGCATGGCCATCGAATCCGCCCAAGTGGAGGCCAACGGTCCGCTGATTTTACTGGTGGAAGATAACCCGGATGTGATGGCTTTTCTGTCTGCGTGCCTGAGCACCCGTTACCAGGTGGCCAAGGCGTTTGACGGCAAAGAAGGCATAAAAATGGCTACGGCGTTAATTCCGGACATGGTGATATCTGATATCATGATGGACGCCCTGAACGGTTTGGAACTGTGCGAAATGTTGAAAAATGATGAGCGCACCAGCCACATTCCTGTTATATTGCTCACGGCCAAAGCAGATGTAGAAAGTAAAATTGCCGGTTTGAAAAAAGGAGCCGACGCCTACATTACCAAGCCTTTTTACCAATCGGAACTCAGCGCTACCATCGAGGGACTGCTTGAAGTGCGCGGCAGATTGCAGGCAAGGTATAACCGATTGCTGGAAATGAACAGGCCGGATACCCCGCTTGAAACACCCGAAGAAGACAATGTGGAGGATGCTTTTTTGCAAAAATTGAAGGCGCACCTGGAGGAACACCTGGGTAACCCGGATTTTAATGGATTTGCGCTGGCTAAACTGATGAATCTGGGCGAGGTGCAACTATACCGTAAGATCAAAGCCCTGACAGACAAGTCCACCGCGATCTATATGCGTAGCTTCCGTTTACAAAAGGCCAGGGCGATGTTGCGTAACACCAGCCTCAACGTCTCCGAAATAGCCTACTATGTGGGGTTTGCCGATCCCAATTATTTTTCCCGGACTTATGTGCAGGAATTTGGCATTGCCCCAAGCGATGACCGAAAACAGGTATAAACGCATAGAAAAGATTACTTTTTGCTATTATGAAAGATTAGTCCAGAACTATGTAATAATGGTGCAGGTGGTTGCGGGAGGGAACCGGAATATTTGTGTCCTCATCTGAAATATCTGCACCAAGTATGCCGGAAAAAAATTCAAATTGCCAGGTTGGAGCAAACGCGCCCAAGTCCACCGAAAGACAACCCATTATCGATGTTTTATGGATTTCGGATGGTACAACGGATGCGCCGTATGACCAGTTCGAAAGCTGGAATCAGGCTTTACCCATGCCGTTTGCATGCCGGGCCGTGGTTTGTTCATGGAGCGAAAGCATATTGGAAGGGCTAATGAGGCGCCCCAACGTACAGGCGGTGGTCATTTCGACGAATCATGTACAAAGGGCATTGGACTGTGCTGCCCAGGTCAATCATTTTCGGCCCGAGGTGGCGCTGTATTTGTTGAGCGGCGGCGCGCTCGATGAAATTTCGGACGAGGTATATCTGCGGTTTAACCGGATATTCTTTCAAGGCGCTCATTCAAGGGAATTGTATTTGGCAATTCAGCAAGGTGTAACTGCGCGCTTTGAGACGCCTTTTTTCAGCGCCTTGACCCGGTACAGCCGAAAACCTGTTGGGGTTTTCCACGCCATGCCCATTTCAAGGGGGAATTCCGTACAGCGCTCCGAATGGATGCAGGATTTTGAAGACTTTTATGGAGAAAACATATTAATGGCAGAATCTTCCGCCACGACAGGCGGACTGGATTCTCTGATGCAACCCAAAGGCGCCCTGAAAAAAGCCCAGGAGTTGGCGGCCGATGCCTATGGCGCCGAACAGACTTTTTTTGTGACCAACGGCACCTCCACCGCAAACAAAATTGTGTTGCAAGGCTTGTTGAAGCCCGGTGACCTGGTATTGGTAAACCGCGATTGCCACAAGTCGCATCATTACGGAATCACGCATTGTGGCGTTTTGCCGGTGTACCTTGACGCCTGGCCTTTAGCCGAGCATGGAATGTTTGGTGCAGTTCCGCTGGAGACCATTGTTGACAAGCTGCTGGAAATCAAAGCCGCCGGGATGTTGGACAGGGTCAAAATGCTGGTGCTGACAAACTGTACATTCGACGGGTTGGTGTACAACACAGCGCAAATCATGGAAGCGGTATTGGCCATCAAGCCGGATATTGTTTTCCTGTGGGATGAGGCATGGTTTGCATTTGCACGGTTTAGCCCAATGCTACGGCACTGCACCGCCATGTGGTCTGCCGAAATGTTGGCCGAAAAATATACCAGCGAAGCATACGCCGCGCAATACCGCGCGCACATCAGCGTTTTGGGGCCAGAAGAAATGCCCGCTCTACCCGACCCACAGTTGGTACAAATCAGGGTTTACGCTACACAAAGTACCCACAAAACCATGACGAGTTTTCGTCAGGGCTCGATGATCCATATCCGCGACGCGCAATTCCGGGGCCAGGTGTCTGCCATTTTTCAGGAAGCATACATGACGCATACCTCGACTTCGCCGAATTACCAGATTCTGGCGGCTTTGGATGCCGGCCGCCGCCAGGCCCACCTTGAAGGCTTTGCCCTGGTGCAGCAGGCCATAGAATTGGCGCAGGTGTTGCGCAACGGAATCCAAGCAAATCCTTTGTTGAGGCAGTATTTTGACGTGCTGGACGCTTCGGATTTGATTCCGGAGGAGCTTTGCTCCAAACATCCCGGCGCACCAACGGAATCCGCTGCGGGATTTCGGTTGGATCCGACCAAAGTAACGCTTTCAGTAGGCAGGACTGGCATGGATGGCGACACGTTCAAAAACCTGTTGATGAATCGATTCCAGATTCAGGTAAACAAAACGTCCCGTAATTCGGTATTGCTCATGCTGCACATCGGCTCTACGCTGGATGCAATTGCCCAACTGATGCAGGCTTTGACGCAAATTGCGATTGAGCAAAACGCGTCTTTTCACAAAATGCCGCCAGAGGAGCGCCTACATTTTAATGCAAAAGTGGATTCGCTGACCCGAAAATCAGCGCCTTTGCCGCTCTTCAGCAGGTTTCATCCTTTTTTTGTACCAGTCCCCAAACTTTCGGCTGGCGATTTGCGCAAAGCTTATTATTTTGCGTATGATGACGAAAACTGCCGCCACATTTCGCTAAAAGACGGTTTGAAAGAAATTTCCAGTGGTTGTGAATTAGTGTCTGCATCTTTCGTAACGCCTTATCCGCCGGGTTTTCCGGTACTGATGCCCGGACAAATTATCACCACAGCCATTTTGGAGTACCTTTTGACGCTTGATGTGCGAGAAATTCATGGTTTCGAACCTGAACTCGGATTGAAAGTATTCCGAACGGACAAGTTAAATCCTTTGGCGTTGGAAGGCGGTCCGCAGCCATCTATTGGCTCGGTTGACGCAATCAATAACCCTGTTTCCCTTGCAACCCACCCTGTTTTTGAACATACATACTCTTTATCATAAACATCAGTTATGGCTTCAGCAATGCCTTTGCGTCTTATCACCGACATCCGTCGTTTTTTCGAGGAAAATGAAACCCCGATATTTTTTATAAACAGCAGCGATTACAACATGATGGGCGCGCAGGCATGGATCGGGCAATTTTCATTCATTACAGTGATTGATTTCTACGAGGGGAACTTGCCCCAACTGTTTTGCCTGGCTCCGCACATGCCGGGGGGGTACTCCGCTATGACTTTAGAGGAAATGAATACCCGTTTGTTGAGCCATGACGAAGTGCGCAGGCACATCTTAAGCAAGGCAAGAGCAGGTAAAAAAAGCAAAGCAATGTTCCTGATGTACGACGACACCAACGAACAACTGGCGCGCGCGTTGAATTTGGACATTTGCCATCCTGCCAACAAACTGAAAGCGTTTTTTGATGATAAAATCAATACGGTTCGCTTGGCTGAACAGGCAAGCGTGCCCTCTGTACCCAACGTGTTGTCGGTCGTACATGATTACGCACATTTGCGCGCGGTTGCCGGCCACCTTGGCGAGCATTTGGTGATACAAAAGGCTTTTGGAGACTCGGGACGCACTACTTTTTTCATCTCAAATGAGTCGGATTTTGATGCTTGTTCCGAATTGCGCTCCACAGATGGAGCGGAACTCAAAATCATGAAACAAATCAATTGCCATGCCGCCGCCATGGAGGGTTGCGCTACGGCAAGCGGCACCATAGTAGGCCCTTTGATGAGTGAGGTGATTGGTTTTCGGGAGCTTACACCCCTGCGCGGAGCATGGTGTGGCAACGAACTGGGCCCCGGCATTTTTGATGTTTCTACGCTAGAAAAGGCGCGGCAGTACACCGAACGCATTGGTGATATGATGTATAAAATGGGGTACAAAGGTTACTTTGAGCTGGATTTTCTTATTGACCAATCTGATAGCACCCTTTACCTTGGAGAGATCAACCCCCGCCTCTCCGGTGCCAGCCCCCTGACCAATCAAAGCAGTTTTGCTCAAGCAAACGCGCCTTTGTATTTGTACCATCTACTGGAATGGATGGACGTAGATTTTGAACTGGATGTGGCTGATTTGAACAAACGCTGGTTCGAGCACCTGGAAACGGAAACGTGGAGTCAAATGCTTGTCAAACACCTTGGTAAAAATGGCGCTGTAGTAGAATCGGTCCCCCGATCCGGCATTTGGAAGATGCAAGAAAACGGCACAATCGAATATGCCCGGCCTGCGGTACTCCGGAGTGAAATACGCAGTGATGAGGAAGCGCTCCTGCTGTGTGTACCAAAGGTTGGCGACTCGCTAAAGCAAGGACATGAACTGACCCGTATGCTGTTGCGCGGCAGGGTAATGGATGAATCATTTGAATTGACCACGCGGTCCAAAACCTGGATTGAAGCTGTTCGACAAACATTCACTACAAAAGAGGCGTAACGATTTTTCACTATAATAAAAAACGAATATGGTTGTTTTTCAAGCAGGCTTTATTTGTTTGTATTCTTAAAAAAAACCCTTCATAATAGCCCAAATTGCCAAAAGTGGTAATGCGATCACCAAAAATTTGATTGTCAACGCCTGGGTCCGTTTATAATTCATTTCCATGGCTTCAATGCGATCGAGTTCGTGATAATCAAACGTAAGGGTGTCGTTTATTGGAAGGCGTTTTACCAGGGCCGGTTTGGCATAAAAGAGCACCTTATTTCGTGCATCGGCGGCATTTTGATGCTTCTCAAATGTCGTAACTCGAATTGCAGCGGGCAGCGGTTGTTTTTTCAATAAACAAAAAATTTGATGGTCGGAAAATTTTGCCTGGGCCATATGCCAAACCTCCGAGGAGTCCTGGTTATTCACCAGGTAAAGGCGGGCGGTTTGGGGGTTTCCTTCTTTTACCCCGACATAAGAGAGTTGGTAACGTTTGTAAGAAGTACACGCGCTTAGTTCGACCAAGATCAAGATGCTGATCAAATATTTGAATTTCATAATCAGTTTATTTTCAATTAAATAATAAAACCAAATTTAATTCCAGGAATCAACACAAATTTATTAATTGGATGTGGTGCATAGGTATGCAATAAATAATATCCGGCTGAATTACGGGTTCCAGGTGTTTCAGTTTCTAATCCAAACGGGCATGAAAATTCAAAAACAAAGGCTTTTGCAGTATACCGCAACCCAAGATTGATCATCATTTTAAAGGTTTGATGTGTTACGGGAATTTCCACAGATTTGTAAAATGGAATAACAGGAGAATCGGTATACAAATCCGTGGTAATCAGATGAAAAGCCCCTTTCCTTACATCCAGTCCAATAAAATATCGGCTGTGCCGATCACTAAAACGGGCGTGAAAAAAATATTTACAATTTATGCCTACTTCAAAACCTCGTTTAAAGTAGGCATATTTGGTATTATAGCGATTATCTGGAAAATCGTACAGATTATCCGACTTGTAAGTAGGATCCTCTGAAATGATTAAATGATCGTATTGCAGGCCCGCAAAAAAGAAACGAGTCACCGCGTATTCCGCTGCAAAAAAGGAGGAAGGCAACCCATGATTTAAAGAGGTATTGTAGTTCAAGCAAATACCACTCATTACCACGGCATGCGGTTTTTTGGCGCGCGGCTGATCTAAAATCGGGTTATTTTGCGCAAATAAAGAAACGCCTATTCCTAAAAGCAGGCAACAAAACAGAATGGGTTTTAAAGTTGGTTTTACGTGCATGGCGAAAATTGTAATTCTATGATTTCTACTTATTTTCATCAACGATTTGTACGCCAGTTTTGTCGATTGACCAAACGCGGGATTTTTGCTAATTTTGGTCAAATGCATTTGCATTGTCCCCCCGTACCTCCAATAAAGCCCAAAAACCCACATAACGACTTGATCAATGTGTGATTCGTGTAATACATTTGATTCTTTATGTAAGGTGTGCGGTATTTTAAACCCGCATCTTTGAGCCGTTTAAATGATTTTTTACATTTCAAAATTACTTCACTTCGATCTTATTTCTCCATAGCATGACAATTTCCTCTTTCATCTTAACCTTGACAT
The DNA here is from genome assembly GCA_027488935.1 of Saprospiraceae bacterium. Classification (GTDB taxonomy): domain Bacteria; phylum Bacteroidota; class Bacteroidia; order Chitinophagales; family Saprospiraceae; genus M3007. Next base: position 13,817 of record JAIYAP010000046.1, read on the forward strand.
TTTCTATGCTCACTGTAGCCGCCGTTTCACAAACGCTTCAAACCGTGCCTTTTGTCGATTTGAATAAATATGCAGGCAAATGGTATGAAATCGCCTCTTTTCCACAACGCTTCCAAAAAGGATGCAACTGTACCACTGCAACCTATACCCTAAGCGACAAAGGCTTTGTGGTTGTTGAAAACAGATGCAACAAGGACAGCGTGACCGGCAAAGTTTCCTATATCAAAGGAAAAGCATTTGTGGTTAAAAACAGTGGCAATGCGAAATTGAAAGTGCAGTTTTTCTGGCCCTTCCGCGCAAAATACTGGATCATTGATTTGGCAGATGATTATGGCTACGCGGTCGTTAGTCATCCGAATAAAAAGTACTTATGGATACTTTCAAGAACTGCAACGCTTGATCCAACCATTTACAATGGCATTTTAAACAGATTGAAAGAAAAGGGATTTGATTTAAGTTTATTAAAAGCAACGAAACAAATTTAAAAAATTTGGATCCAGGTAGAAACCATTTTTGTGCAAAGTGTGGGCTGGTTACAAACGTTTTATATGCTGTATGCAATTCCGCTTATTTTTGTGGCGTTGTTGCCTGGGGTGCGGGATTTTTATCGGAAGGGGTGATTAATCTATGACGCTTAGGGAGTCGGAGCCCACTTGGAAAACCCCGGCCCCCTTCAACGCTGATTTTTATTTTTGCGCAGCGGTTTTTCCGCCATGCAATGTCCTGATTTTGTAAAGCCCTGTATGCGCGGTAAGGTAGAGTGTTTTGCCATCGGCATCTCCCCAGGCCATATTTGCGGGGCGCTCTGGACCTACAATTTTACCGAGGTATTTTCCTTCTGAAGAAAGGACCCATACGCCCCCGGGAGCAGAAACGAAAAGGTTGCCCATTCGATCCACTTTGATACCATCGAGCGCCTCATCGCCGTCTGTAAAGCTGAAATCAAAGAATACCTTCCCGTTGAACAATTTGCCATCGCTGTCCACCTCAAAGCGCCACAATGTTTTGGTGTGGTGGATATCCCGGATGTCCCAGTTAGAAACATAAAGATAACGCTCATCCGGGCTGAAAGCGATGCCATTCGGGCCGCCCAAATCGGTGCTAAGCAATTCCGTCTTTCCGTTTTTCACGCGGTAAACACCCTGATTTGGCGTTTCTTTTTTCGAATCGTTGTAGTTCTTGGGTAAGCCATAAGGTGGATCCGTAAAATATACGGTACCATCTGATTTTAACACCAGGTCATTGGGGCTGTTTAACTTTTGGCCTTGAATATTGTCGGAAAGCACGGTAATCGGGCCTTTGGTTTCATGGCGAATTACCCTGCGATTGCCATGTTGACAAACAATCAGCCGACCCGCTGCATCGATGGCCAAGCCGTTGGAACCTGGTTGATGGTACTCACCAATGTCAAAACCAGTATAGCCACTTTTCGTCATATACACAGAAACGTTTTGCGTAAAAGGCTCATAACGATAGATCACATTCGTGTTTGGATCGCTAAACAAAAGAAAACCATCTGGATGCCAAACCGGCCCTTCGGTAAACTGGAATCCGGTGGCTAATTTTTCCAGTTTTGCATCGGGGGCTATGACCTGGTCAAATGACTTTTCAATTTGCTCCAGATGCCCCAGGTTTTGAGCATCCGGATATGCGGAGGGCATTGATTTGTAAAAGTCAATTGTAGCAGATCGCAACCAAATATAATTCTCCGGCAAATCGGCAAAAGGCGCGTTTGCGCACAAAATTGCGATTTGAAATTGTTGTCCTGGTTTAGCATCCTGGGTTAGGAGTACCCGGTTGCGCGTGTTCCAACCAGAGATGGCTCCCCCGCCTGTTTGGCCTAAGGCCTTGGATAATTTGCCGTTGACAAAAACTTCGGAATAATCATCTGCAACGATTTCAAGCATGGCCGTAGTACCAGGTGTTTGAAAACTTCCCAACTTCTCGGGTATGGTAATATTTATTCGAAACCATACGAAAGACAATAATCCAGTTCCGCGTCGGGTTTCCAGGGTCGTTGGGTCGAGTATTTCCCAGGCCTTGTCATCAAAATTAGCCGCACTTGCCTTTGGCGACAATGCATGGGTATTGCTTGTAGCGCCCGTTGGATACAAAAGCAAAGGATCCTGCTGACTTGGACCAGGGCGCTTGAACGGCATTTCTACGATCTTGGCTTCCTGGAATTTCCATTGGGCATTCAAAGCATTGACACCTAAACTTGTGCGAAGATCAGCAATAGCGGCCGCCTGCCCGATGGCCAAATCGCGGTGTTCCTGGGCGGAGGTTTTTGTCAAAAAGGGGGCGCTCAAAAGGAAGAGCAGTATTGGAATCTGTCTTAAATGTCTCATGATTTAGATGTAAGGTGTTTGGAAGCGTTTGTTCTTGAAAAGGATTATTTCAGCAAAGCGTCCGCTCCCGCAGTGGCAATTTCCCGATCCTGATCGGCCGATTTTGCGCCACTTACACCGATGGCTCCGACAATTTGGCCGTTGTAAAGAATCGGAACGCCTCCTTGTAGGAAGGTGTAACCAACCGTAATAAGCGCCTCACGACCGCCATTGATGGCGTCTTCAAGTTTTTTACTTTCAGCACGAAACAGAGCGGCAGTACGGGCTTTTTCGATCGAAACCGTAGCAGAAGCAGGGAAAGAACCGTCAAGCCGTTCAAACATAAGCAAGTGGCCGCCTGCATCTACCACGGCGATTGAGCCACCGGGCGATTGGTTTGCTTTGGCATAAGTGATGGCTGCATCTATCACTTTTTGAGCGCCATCGAGGGTAAGGTTTGTGGTTTGTACAACTTGTGCTTTGGCCTGAAAAGCAAGCATTAGCCCGGCAAGGAGCAAGAATATTGGTTTCATGTTTTTTTGTGAATTGGCGCAAAACATGTCTTGCTTATCCATTTTATGGAGTTTCAGCAAGACATATTCAGGCCTCTGTGAACGTTAGATTTTGAGTTTATTTTTGGGTCGCAGGTGCATCGTCGTAACCACTTTTCCCTTGAGGATATTTAGCGAGGAGGATGGACCAGTTTTGATCGGCTTTGGCTTTATTGCCAGGAATGTCTTTGCTAAAACTTGCTTTGGCGGATGGGGCACCATGCAACAAAAGATAACCATCTACGATTTGAAAACTCGAGGGGTCAATCGGGCGAAGCAAACCAAGACTCATTGCATAAGCACAGTAGCCTCCGTAAAGCGGTGCGAATTTGGTCGGATCAGCACTGAACATTTGCTTGTTTTCATTGCTGGTAAAGAAGTACAGACCGCCATTGTAAGGTTTTACATTTTTCTCATCTCCTTTAACTGCCTTTTGTTCAACCATATAGGAAACTACATCATAGCCTTCCGCCACGGCATCGACAGCATTCCGGTTTACCAGATTTTTCTTTTCATCCGCAGGAATAAAGGGTTTTCCACTACGCGAAAGCAGTTCTGGCCAGTATTTATCTGCTTTTTGGAGACTCATTGAATCGCCGTTCCAGCCGTCCAATGCGCGTTGGTTGTTTTGAAGAATGAGCCGTCCGTCCAAAAGCGCGAAAAACTCGACATGGATGGGAGCAAGGTGGCCCTGCGATACTGCATACCCACAATAGCCGCCGTATTGCGGAGCATATTTTTCGGGATTTGCTGCAAACATCTTTTGGTGCTCAGCATTCGCAAACCAGTACACAGCGTCATGATAAGTGAACGTAAAACTGGCGCTACCTTTAACAGGCTTTTGGTCGGTAAAAAATGCAACCGGATCGTAGCCGTCCAGGATAATGCCCTTATCGTCAATGTTTACAAGGTAAGTTTTGCCTTTCGGATCGGCATCACAAGCCGAATGGGACAGGGTAGCAAGCAAGGATAGGAGAAGGAGATACTTCATGTTTTTTTGTGTTGTTGTGCTTGAAAAATGATTTGAACTTATTGGCACAAAGGTCTGGGAACGCTTTGGGGTGGTACGTTACCCACGTTACATTAAAGAAAAAAGTAAAAAAACGAGGACAGATAAATTTTTCCTCCAAGGCGGAAAAGACATCCTTTCTGGAACAATGCTCAATTTTTGCTGCTACTCTTAGCACCTTTTAAAAGCAATGCATGTCCGTCGGGATCCCGGAGCATTATGCAATCGACCGAATCCAAAGGAACCACCGTGGCAGAACCTTTGGAATACCCTTGTTTTTCCATTTTTTGAAGTACGGCAGGCAAATCATCCACCCATAATTCGGTATGATAGTGCCATAAGTCGGTCGTACGGCTATCCGTTGGGATGATTCTGCCCCCTGGAGGGGCAATATATCGCAGAAATTCTACGCCAAAACCTGTCGCTGCATGCAATTCATTAATGTCGAGCCGCGCGCCAAATACCTGGTTCAGGTGTTCCTGTTCCGGGCCATAATTTTCTGAATGCCCGCCCCAGTCCAATCCCAAAGCATCGCGGTAAAAAGCCATGCTCTGTTTGGTGTCAGAAATAGCAATCGCGGTATGGTCAATCCCTAAAAACACCCCTGCTTGCCCGTCCTTGTTTTGCGTCTGCCATTTTACATTGCCTTTACCAGGCGGAAACCAGATTAGTTCGAGGTTGTGTCCTTCTGGATCGCGAAAATAAAAAGCCCGAATACCGGCTGCATTCGGTAAATAATCCGGCAGCGTTTCCGGAAAAGTAGAAACGTGCTGCACCTGATTGCGCAACAGTTTTTGATAAGCCGAATCCATATCCGCTACTACAATTGCAAGATGCTGAAACCACAAATCGTTGCTACGCGTATCGGCAGGAACGGGCCTTCCTTCGCTTGCTCCGTCAAAGTCCATCAACTGAATCTGTTCTTTACCAAGTTGTAGGGTAGCAATCCGAACAGTGGCCGTTTTTTCAGTCAATCCAAACAGTTTTGCCACCGCTGCGCCTTTTTTTGTTTCTACTTTAATTTTTTTAAAATCAAGGATTTGTACAAAAAAATCAACTTCACGATCGAGGTCGCCAACGGTAATGCTCACCGCAGAGACGTCCGTGACTTTTTGGGAATAGCCGATGGTGGAATGGTAAAAAAGCAGCAATAGTGTTGCTGAAAGCGCTAATGGTTTCATCCAGTTAAAGTGTAAATTCAGGTTAAAGAATGATCCGGTGTGGACCTTGAAATACTTAGACTTATGCAGGGTTTTTCCTCCTTGTAATAAGCTGGGACAAAAGTATGGGCAGGAATTTGCGCTGGATGTTACCGAGGTTACAGTTGGGAAAAAAGGAGTTTGTTGTGCATATTTGAAAACCGAAGAGACCATTTATGAGCAAAGCACTGGCGGGTTACAAACCTTTTACGTATTTTATGCAATTCCGCTTATTTTTGTAGCGTTGTTGCCTGGGGTGCGGATGGGATATCGAAAAGTTTAGCGCCCACCTATTTCATCACCTAAAACAGCAACATGAAATACCTAAGCACAACCCTTCTCCTGATATTTTACCTAACATGTGCACTTGCGCAAAGCAACAACCGCTTTATTATCACATCCGACATTGACCATTTTTGGGAAGCCTACGATAAAATACAAACCACTAACGATACAATCTTGCAACTGGAATATCTTAATTCCCTTTTCTTTGAAAAAGGATCGGAAGGATTGCCCTTAATCATGCAGGCACGTAGATATACCCCCCATGAATATCTGACCGCAATTCATAAGTATCCATTATTTTGGTCGTCCATCCGGAAGAATACGCTGAAGTCAAAAGACTTTGCAACAGCCATTGAGCAAGGCGTTGAAAAACTAAAAGTGATTTATCCGGACCTAAAACCGACCAATATTTATTTTACGATTGGGGCTTTGAGAACCCCGGGTACGGCCATGAATAAACAATTATTGATTGGTAGTGAACTTGCTACGGCGGATTCGTATACGAATACCAGTGAGTTTACGGTAGATTTTAGTCACTTAAAACCTTATTTCGAAAGCAACCCAATCAATAGCATTGTTTTTCTTAACATACATGAATACATTCATATTCAACAGAATACGGAAGGTGGTTATGACTTGCTGTCCCAAAGTTTGTTTGAAGGCATCGCAGAGTTTGTGCCTACACTTGCCTTGGGAAAACCGTCCCCTACACCTGCCATAAATTTTGGCAAAAACAACACACACCGGGTTCGGGAAGCATTTGAGCAGGAAATGTTCTCACCCTGGGCGTATAACTGGATTTGGAATGATTTTGAAAATGAATTTAAGGTGCGTGATTTGGGATATTATGTTGGCTATGCCATTGCCGAACAATATTATACCAAAGCCCAGGATAAAACCCTGGCAATCAAAGCATTAATAGAACTGGATTTCAATCAACCGTTGCAAGTGGAAGCATTGGTGGATCAGTCTGGATATTGCTCAAAACCGATAAAAGTGCTAAAAAAGCGGTTTGAAAAATCGCGCCCTTTTGTAACGGGTATTAAAGAGTTTAAAAATGGCAGTAAAAAAGTAAGCGCTGATACCCAACAAATTACGATCGCGTTTTCTGAAGCCATGGATACGCGGTTTCGGTCAACAGACTATGGAAAATTGGGAAAAGATTATTTCCCAGACATCCTTTCCGCAAAATTCGCGGAGGACGGTAAATCGGTTACATATGAGGTTCAGTTGAAGCCGAATCAAACCTATCAATTTGTGATAGAGCAAAGTTTCAGGAACAGCAAAGCAATTCCATTAAAGCCCTATATTGTGGAGTTTTCAACTCAATAATTGTACTTTAACCACAATCAGCACCACCCATGGAAATCGGGATAGACAGTTTTGCCGCCAATTTTGATGCCACCACGACCCATTTAAACAGCCAGGACGCACTGGCCTTGCTGCTCGAACGAATAGAATTTGCCGATAAAATGGGGCTGGATGTATTCGGCATCGGCGAACACCACCGCAAAGAGTTTCTGGATTCATCGCCAACCATGATCCTGGCGGCTGCGGCTGCGCGTACCCAACGGATTCGGCTCACCAGCGCGGTTACGGTGCTGAGTGCCGACGATCCGGTGCGGGTTTTTCAAAATTTTGCTACCTTGGATTTATTATCCAAAGGCCGGGCTGAAATCGTGGCGGGCCGGGGTTCTTTTGTGGAGGCTTATCCTTTGTTTGGCTTGAATTTGCACGATTATGATGCGCTTTTTTCTGAAAAACTGAAATTACTATTAAAAATTCGTGACAATGAATCGGTAACCTGGAGCGGAAAATTCCGACCTGCGCTGCACGATCAGGCCATTTACCCCCGGCCAGCACAACAAAAACTGCCCATTTGGCTGGGTGTGGGTGGCACGCCCGAATCGTTTATCCGCGCTGGCGTGATGGGACTTCCTTTGATGGTGGCCATCATCGGCGGCGAAACACACCGCTTCCGGCCTTTGGTGGATCTTTATCGCGAGGCGGGCGCAAGAGCCGGTCATGCACCTGAAAGTTTAATGGTAGGCATGCATGCGTTCGGTTATGTGGCCGAAACGACGCAACAGGCGAAGGATGAGATGTATGAAGGGTATAAAATCTCTATGTCGGGTGCCATTGCGCAAGAGCGCGGGTTTCCCCCTGTCACCCGCCCCCGTTTTGACGCGCAGGCAGGTGAGTTGGGTGCATTTATGGTAGGCAGCCCGCAAGAAGTGGCCGAAAAAATTATCCGGCACAGCGAGGCGCTGGGTGGACTAGCGCGGGTTTCGTTTCAAATGGATACCGCGAGTACAAAACATGACCAGTTGATGAAATCGATTGAATTGATTGGGTCCAAGGTGATTCCGTTGTTGCGGTAGGGACCGGTCGCGACCGGTCCGTACGTGCAACAACGAACAATCAAAAATACACCCGATACATCAAATTTGGAAAAAAGCCAAATTGCGTCATGTATCCGATCTTATCTGGCTTGGTTTCGTCATAAAACTCCGTGATTTTCCCTTTGTGATGGGTGATATTGTCCAAATTTAGGAACAGTTCGTGGGTAGTTCGCGGTTTATTCCATTTATAACTCATCGAAATCTGGATTTGGTACGGATCATCAAGACTTGTTTTAAACGCTTTTGAATAGTCCCAAACCTTGTTTTTGTCTAAATCAACAGCGAGTTTGCCGGCAGCATCACGCAGCAGTGGGATAATTTTTCGCCCCCCACCAAAAAACATTCTTGCATTCAAAGAGAACAATTGATTTTTTCGTTTGCCTAACCCTGGAAATTCTTTTCCAAAAAGAAAATTCACTAAATATTTGCCCGCAAAAGGCGTGTTTCGTTCCACGCCATCAAGCGGTGTATAAACAGATTCGTACCGTGAAGCATTCAACAGGAAATAATAATGGTGGCTGAAAAATTTTTCGAGCGTAACTTCAATACCATAGTTTCGTCCTTTCCCCGCGTTTGTTAAATCAACATATCGGAAATCCAACCCTTCTACAATTGTTGAAAAATAACTTGTGTCCAGGCGCTCAACCGGCAAGTCAAAAAGATTTTGATAATATAGCTCCACCTTTGCGCGCATCTTTTTACCCAGACGCTTTTCAAAGCCAAATACAAAATGGTCTGCCTTCAGTAAATCCAGATCCCGATTTGGCTCAATTACGGTACCATCAGATTGTTTAATTTTAGCAAAATAATGGTGTATACTTTCCATACTTGAATGTCTGCCATAGCCCAATTGCATTTTTGAGGTCGGGGTTGTTTGCCATTCGATGGCGAATCGAGGCTCGAGGGTATGCTTTTTGTTGAGCAATACATTCATGTTGTGCAGCCCTGATACAATGGTCAGATTTTTACTGGCCCTGAATCGCCAACTGACGAAATTGCGGATTGTACTAACATTTTCATGAAAATCGAGTAGTGTAAGGGCCTGGCTCTGATCGCCCGAAAACTGGTTTTGTTCAACTTTATAATCAAACAGGGCATATTTAAACCCGATTTGAATTTTATGTCGCGCATTAAATTTGTGATGGTACGTAATTGAACTCCTGTAAGTTGGTTTTCGAAAGTTACTTTGAAAGATCTGATTTTTTGCCAAAATAGAATCGCGTAAATGCATGCCAGAATCGTCGTAAAGCCGAATACGGTCCAGCGCGTAAATATCGTCTTCGATGCCTTCGTTCGAGTAGGTAATGCTGGTATTAAGCAAGCCCTTTTGGCCAAGTTGCAAACTGTGTTTAATGCCGCCATTTAAAAGGTGGGCTTTTTTATCATAGTCCTTCCGGGTTTCATTTTGGCTGGCATTATCGCCAGGCGTCACCCAAATGGCAGGTGTTACATTTTCAAAATGAAATTTGCTCATTCCCCCTAACCCGTAAAGCGAAAAAATGCCCGCTTTGGAAGTGGGTAATACAATTTTAAAAGTTGCATCCTGAAAATTTAATCCTCCACTAACGATGTCCACCAATCCGAGATCAGACACCAAACCCACCGTGGAGTACCGATAATTCACCAAAAAAGAACCGCCATATCCTTTCTTGAATGGCCCCTCAAATGTCAACTCCGTGCCCAGTAAGCCGAAACCAAATACGGATTCAAACTTTTCGTTATTGCCCGCCCGCAGGCGCACATCATAAACGCCAGAGAGTGCGTCGCCAAACTCCGGTGCAAATGCCCCCGTATGAAAATCGGACGTAGCAAGCAAGTTATTATTCAAGGTGCTCACCGAACCTCCAACGGCACTTTGATCACCAAAATGATTGGGATTGGTAATTTGCTCACCTTCCAGTCTCCATTGAACATATTTGGGTGCATTTCCGCGTACGATAATGTCGTTTGATCCATCCTGCGTATTCGTAATTCCGGCAAAATTTGCCAAGATCCGGGAGGGGTCATTGAATCCACCTGCATAGCGATTCGTTTCTTCTGGAGCAATACTCCGGGCCGATAGCAGGGTCATTTCATTGACTGTATTCCCTTTTTCTTGGGTTGCAGCAACCGTTACTTCCCTTAACTTAGCAGCCAATTCGCGCATTTCGAGCTCTATAACAACCTCTTTACCAGAATTTACGACAAGGTTTGGCACGAACAGGTTTTCATAACCCAGGTAAGATAACTGCAGCAAAATCCGGCCAATTGGAACCGCTTCGATTCTGAATTTGCCCTCCGCATCGGTTATGGCCCCCTTTTGCGGTTCATTTGCAACGACAACTTGAACCCCAGCGAGGGGATGTTTACTATCAACATCAAAAACATGCCCCCTGATTGTTTGTGTGAGCGCTTGGCTCAAACATTGGGCAGTGAAAATGGCAACAAACAACAAGGTCAAACTGATTTTTTGCTTCATAATTTTTTGTTTAAAAATTTAAAGCAAAGATCAGGGCGGCCAGTACCAGCGTTCATTGACTTTCGGTAAGAAGTGCACTCACTTCTTTATAATCCGTTTTCGAATCCTGCTCAAAGATTCAGGCGTTATTCCAAGGTAGCTCGCTAATTGATATTGCGGCACGCGATCAAGCAGATCCGGGCGATTGTTTAGCAAATTCAGGTAGCGTTCTTCGGGGCCGAGCATGATAAATTGGGCAAACGCTTCCTGATTTTTTTGAAGTTCCATCTCCACCCCCATTCGATTGAGCGTCTCCATCCTGGGCATTTGCTCAAAAAACAAGTGTTCCTCCGCTTGATTCCCCTCCACTAAAATGCTATCCTCACTACACACCAAAAAAAACATAGAACCTTTGTTATCAAAAACAAAAGTGGACGTGATCGGCATACCTTCTGTGAAAAAATTAGTGGTTTTTTCCACACCATCCATTAAATAATACTGTCGAATACAGCCTTGTAATACGAAGTAACAAGTGTGTCCAGTTTGACCTTCACGGAGCAACACTTTGTTTTTTTTATACGAGCGTATTTTAATCATTTCAAAAATCTGCTCAATCTCTGCTTCGCTCAGCGGCGCTATTGTCGATATATAATCGACGAGCACTTGCTCGGCTGCCGTCCGGCTTTTGCCTAGCGGCACATCAACATTGGCCTTCCTTGTTAATGACGCGTTCATCTGGTTTTAGTTTTTAATGTACATTAGACTTGCTGCTAAATTACTTTTACCATTCGAGGAGCATTAAATATTTCGACTAAGTTTTGAACTGTATTGACGGAGGGATATTAGACTTGTTTACTTCGCAGTGCGTCGTTTATGCATAGCCTTTCGCTTAAATCATGGATAATCAGCGTTCGGCATGCGTATACATGCTGCCTTATGGGATGAAATTGGTAGGGACCGGTCGCGACCGGTCCGTACGGTGCGTGATGCCGGGATTCGTCGCCACCCGTCCGGATCATTCCGCGATATGGGACCGGTCGCGACCGGTCCCAACATACGTGAAAAAATAGCCACAAAGTGATTTTATGCGACAATTAAGCGCCGTTTACCGTTTCACCACCTTTCCTTGCACATATTGCGCCCAAAATTCTTCCCGATAACTGGTGCCCAAGGGAATTTCTTCCTGCCCAATGTACACAAAATCCGTGTCGAAAGAGGCGATATGCAGGGCATTAATGAGGTAGGATTTGCTTACCCGCATAAACATTGCGGCTGGTAATTGATTGCCAATAGTGCGAATATTCATGGCAGTAATCAATTTTTTATCAGCGGTATGTACGATCACGTAGTCTTTGAGGCCTTTGATAAATAGGATGTCTTTGAAATAAATCTTGTAAAACCGCTTATCCGAGCGGACGAAAATAAAATCCGATTCGATGCTTTCAATAAAATTGTCGGCAGGTCCTTGTTGCAACATTTTTTGATACTGGGTTGCTTTTTGGATGGCCTTTTCGAAGCGCTCAAAGGATAAGGGTTTCAATAAATAGTCGACGGCATCCAACTCATAACTATCTACTGCAAACTCGGAATAAGCCGTAATGAAAATGATTAATGGCTTGCTGAGTAAAGATTTAGCAAAATCAAGGCCACTGAGTTCGGGCATATTGATATCGAGCAAAATCAAATCGACGCTGTGATCGGCCAGAAAATTCTGGGCAGCCATCGCGTTGTTGAAAGCGCCCAACAACACCAAATTTGGTATTTTTTCAACATTGAGCGCCATACCGGCTCTTGCCAGGGGCTCATCGTCTACAATAATGCAGGTCATATCGGAATGGTCATTTTAATGGTGTAGGTTTCTTCTGTTTCGAGAATGTCTATTTCGTGTTGATTCGGGAACAGCAATTCCAGCCTGCGCCGGATATTGTACAAGCCAAGGCCGCCTACATCCCTTTTTTCGATCAAGATGGGTCGGGTGTTCCAGCATTGAAAATGCAACCAATCGCCTTCGATGACAAATTTCAGGTCTATCATCGCTTTTTCATGCGCTGAAGTGCTGTATTTCACCGCATTTTCTACAAAAGGCGTGAATAAAAAGGGTGGTACATTTTTGCCAATCACCTGACCTTCAATTTCAACGGTATATTCAAAATGGTCGCGGCGTAGTTTTTCAAGCATCAAGATTTGGCGGATATTGGCGATATCACGCGTGAGCAGCACTTTATCCTTATTGCTCTCATACAACTGGTAGCGCAAAATATCGGATAAACTCAACAGCACCTGCGAGGCTTTTTCGGGATCAATGCGGGTGAGCACATGCAGGTTATTGAGCGTATTGAATAAAAAATGAGGATTTACCTGACTTTTTAATTGTTTCAACTCCTCTTGCAGGTTTTGTTTCTCGAGTTCTACCATCCGAATGGTGTCGCTGATCCATTTTTTCAACACCTGAATACCCGTGGTAGAAGCCAAAAAAATGGAAGGCAGGATGAGGGTATCCACAAAATTTCCAAAGCGAAAAGGTTCGGGTGGCAGCGGATTGGGTAGTATCAAACGGACGACCAATTGCAATCCAAACAGGATAGCGCAGGTATAAAAGACTGCAAATGCCCCCGTAAATAGCAAATAACGGGTCAAATTTCCCTTGAAAAGCATACGTGGCACCAAATAATAGATGTTTCCATAAATAAGCCCCAGACTTAAACCATACACCAAAAAATTCAGCACAAATCGCAGCAGCGCAGCGCTTGCATCATCCACCGGGTGCCCATCCAGGTATTGGAAAAAGAAAATAAAAACCAGCAGCACATTCAACAGCAGATGCCGCGCCACACGGTAACTGCGTTGGGGACTCACCAATAATTTCACCACCGGATGGTTGAATTGATGGGTAAATGGGCCGTTTTCGTGTGTTAATGGTTGCATATTTTAAGGATATAGCGCGCTCGAATGCGTGTAAAATTAATCATCACAAAGGCACAGTTTGGGAAATCTCTTCTGTTTAAATAAAAAACATACCCAATCTGTGCCTTGATGATAGCTATTTATAATCAAGTGTTACTTTGTGAAGTGCGCCCAAAATAGGAGCAAAGTCCAGAATATTATCCTGATTGGTCAAAATGGTGATACAAACGCCTGAAATCGGGTCATAAGCATTGTCGTTGATACTGCCCGGCACATACCCATTGTGCGAATAAATGGTGCGGCCATTGAACCGGTTTTTTGATTCCTGCAAGCAAAGTCCATATCTGAAATTCGGTAGTCCAGTTTCCACGAACGTTTTCATTTGTGACAACGAATTTTGGTTGATGATTTTACCGGTCATCAGCTTATCCCAAAATTGTGCATTTTCAACGGCTGTGCTGGCCATACCACCCGCAGCATTGTCGGCGCTGCAAAATGCGATGCGGTTGTAGCCAAAACTTGCATCCAGATCAATCAAAGTGCCGTCGGGGCTATAATCGGCCGACCAGGAATGCGGAAAAGTGAGTGGTGATGTTTCGAAAGGGTAATACACGGTGTAAGGCAGCTTAGCAGGCTCCAGGATATATTCGCGCATGGATTTTTCTACCCTTTTGCCCGTTACGGCTTCAATAATGAGACCAGCCAGCAACAAATTTTGATCAGAATAGGCATAAGCGCTGCCCGGCAGGGTAAAATACGGCTCCTGGAAAAACTGGAACATTTCTTCCGGGTACCAAACTCGGTTAAAATCGCTCTTAATTGCCTCGATATAGGCCGGATTATAGGTAAAATCGCCGAACCCACTGGTTTGGTTCAACAATTGGCGGATCGTTACCTGTCCATTGGTAAAAGGTTTGTCTTTGATCCATTTGCCGATGGTGTCGTTCATGCTGAGTTTACCCTGCTCCTGCAATTTCAGCATGAGCGTGGAAATGTAGGTTTTGGTATTGCTGCCAATGGTAAAAGTCATATCTGTTTTAATGGGTACACCACTGTGCGATTCACCAAAAGCCTGGTTCCAGGTTCCTTTATTGGGAATTATAAGTGCGGCGGAGGCCCCTTTGAGGTTCATGACCTTGCACATACTGTCGAACACCACATTCAGCCGCTGTGCATAGGTGTCGGGTAAGGGACCATTTTGATCGGGGGTGGAATCATCTTTTTTGCAGGCCACACACAAAGCGACCAATAGGGCAAACATGGAAACAAACTGAAAAATTTTCATAGCAAATACTACTTTTTTGTGAAGAATGGCTCAAAAGTAGGGTAGTATGCAAACGCCTTTTGGGCAATTGATACCAAGTGGCTTGGTAATTATAGCAAACCGCCGATTTTACATACATCCTTAATTTAAGTAACTAAGAGGCTTGGCGCGCCCCGATTTTCAAGGCTTTTTCGGTAAAAACACTTGCTATTAAACTATAAGTATACAAAAACCCGGCATTGCTATGTGCAATCGCCGGCCTTGTATCAATTTTTCCCTGCGCCTACCCCCCGCCCCTACTTTTGTGTCATCACAAACAAAAACAAGTTCTTTTTGACAATTTTAAACAAGTTATGAAACAAGTCATTCTTTTCCCACTTGCACTTTTAATCAACAGTTTCCTGGCCTTTGCACAAGTAATCGTGCCTTCTGTCTTTTCTGCTAGCCCACCTATTCCGTTGATCGAAACGCCCAAACAAATCGTTGCCTCCTCCCGAGCCATCAGCATTCAGGAGGTACTGGATGCTACGTTCGATAATGTTCAATCGGTTTCGCCCATTAAAGGCTTTAGTGCAGCGCTGTTGTTGCCGGATGGTACGGTATGGAAACGCGCAGGCGGCTTGGCCACTGGTTCACCCACCGAAACCATGCTGACCACCGAACACATTATCCCGATGGCCAGCATTTCAAAATCTTTTATTGCACTTACGGTGCTGTTGTTGGTGGAAGACGGGTTGCTAAGCTTAGACGATACCCTTGGTAAGTTTTTCGCCCCATACCCAAATGTGCCAAGCAATGTTAGTGTCCGTCAATTGTTGAGCCATCGCTCTGGTATCAATGATTACATTAATGAAAACGCCGCTTCCGGGCAGGCCTGGTTGAGCTATCCTGATAGTATTTGGATAAGCGATACTTTATTGAACAACTTTGTTTTGGCACCTAATTTTCCGGTCGGTACGTCCTGGTCGTACTCCAACACCAATTTTTTATTGGCCACCCGAATCATTGATGTCGTAAGCGGACAACCCTGGCAGGAAGTGGTTCGGGCGCGGGTGCTCAATCCGCTTGGATTGACAAATACCTTCATAACCCCTTGGGAATCTTATGGTACTGCACCTTTTGCGCATGTCTGGGCGGATGTAGATGGCGACGGAACGCAAGAGGATTTTCAGGGTACGGGCATCCCCATAGAAGGACTGTTAAGTTTGGCAGGCGGTGGCGGTTGCTTTTCAACTACCCCGGAAGATTTGGCGCGTTTTTCCGAGCGATTGCACGGTGGTCACATTTTAAAACCTGCCACGCTGGCGGAAATGCATACCGATTATATGCTCAACCCGGGCAGTGGCAATCAATACGGTTTGGGCACCCAGTTGTTTCCATTTCCCAATAATATTGAAAACTGGGGACATGATGGGTCCCTGATTTACAATTCAATTGCCTCCTATTTCCCATCAGAAAATATTGCGTTGGCTGTGCAACAAAACGATGCACGCACTTACGATCTTACAGATCCAAACAGCCCACCAGATTTGTTTGGCATGGCGGGCGCTTTATTAGCAGCCTATCTTGAATTTAAAGCGATGACGGCGGTGGAGGAGGCACCGAATGCACCGCGCTTGACCGTTTATCCAAATCCAGCAACAACCACCGTTCATTTGAATTTACCGAGCGATGTTACTTTGCAATTTCCGGCTACGGTGATTATCAATGACTTAAGCGGTCGTGTAGTAAGCAAACAACGTATGAATAGTGCACAGGATGCGGTTGATTTAGGGGATTTGGCCGGTGGGGTGTATCGGTTGTGCGTAGGGCCGTATGTGGGTATGGTGGTCCGGTAGGGACCGGTCGCGACCGGTCCAAACGCCGCGGGATGCCCGGCCAGATCATTGCGCAATGTGGGACCGGTCGCGACCGGTCCGTACGCGCGCGATCCCCAGCCGGATCATTGCATCGCGGAATGCCAGGCCCCTGGTGTGAACCGGGGCCCTGGCATTCCGCGTTGCCTGGGCAGGTCGCGACCTGCCGCTACCTGCGATACAACCGATGATACGTAACATACGAAACCCCCAAAATCACCGCAGCCACCAGCGGCGCAAACGACATCGGCTGAAATCCATCCACCGAAACATGGGAATACGTTGCAGCAATGATATTAAAGGTAAATCCCGCATAAGCCCATTCTTTAAGACGGGCGGGTACCATTGGAATAAGCAGGGCCAAACTGCCACAGACCTTAAAAATGGTCAACATCGTCCGGAAATAATCGGGATACCCCAGATGGCGAATGCCTTCAACGGCCATTTCGGTGTTGGAAGTAAGCGCGGGCATGACGCCTTCCAGGAGGAAAAACAGGCCGGTAGCCACCCAGTAAGCGATTTTTGTTGATTGCATGACAGGATATTTTAGGTGTATGAAATGAATTGTGTTATAAATGCTATGTTTTTAATGCCATAAAGGTAAAATCATCTTTTTTAGTATAGCACGGTATTTGCGACAAAATAAATGGCCTATTACGACAAAACTTTTTGTTTATCTTTACAGCATGAAAAAGGTAGCAATTCTCGTACCCGAAACAGCGATCGTAGCAGCCATTGCCGATCCGCGTTACATGTTCAGCGCTGTTAACCAGTTTTTAAGCAGCCGCGGTGAACGCCCTTTGTTTGATATTCAATTGGTTGGACTGCGCGCTACGGTGCCACTGAACGATGGCTTGTTTTCCATCCATCCCGATTTGCTACTGGATTCGGCTGAAAAATTCGACCTGATTTTTATTCCGGCTTTGAGTGGCGATATGAAAACCGCCCTCGAACTAAATCGGCCTTTTGTGCCCTGGATAATCCAGCAGCATGCCGAAGGTGCCGAATTGGCCTCCCTTTGTGTGGGCGCTTTTTTACTGGCCGAAACGGGATTGTTAAATGGGAAACAATGTTCTACCCATTGGTTGTTTGCGCATGAATTTCGGCAAATGTTTCCGGAAGTAAATTTGCAGGATGGCACCATTATTACCGAGGAGCAGGGGATTTATTCGAGTGGCGGCGCGAGCTCGTACTGGAATTTGCTGCTGTATTTGGTGGAGAAATACACCAATCGGGAAATGGCCATTTTAGCCTCCAAGTATTTCGCTTTGGATATCGACCGTAGCAGCCAATCGGCATTCATCCTGTTTCAGGGCCAAAAAGACCACGATGATGCGGCGATTAAAACCGCCCAGGATTATATTGAGCAGCAATTTCAGGACAAAATTTCGGTAGAACAATTGGCGGATTTGGTCGCAGTAGGGCGCCGGAGTTTTGAACGAAGATTTAAAAAAGCCACCAATAACACCGTGGTAGCCTACATTCAAAGGGTAAAAATGGAAGCCGCCAAACGCAGCTTAGAAAACACCCGCAAACAAGTGAATGATGTGATGTTTGAGGTGGGTTATACCGATTCCAAGGCTTTTCGGGAGGTTTTTAAAAAAGTGACGGGTATTACGCCTTTGGAATATCGGAATAAGTTTAATCGTGTGTTGGTATAAAGTAAAGGGGTTCCACGGAGTTACGCGGAGGAACGGAGATACACGGAGAAAAAAAACTCTGTGCAACGCCGTACCACTGTGATTCTGTGGAACCTTTTTTTCTCTGTGCAACTCCGTTCCTCCGCGTACCTCTGTGGAATTCTCTGAGGCCTCAACGAAGCGCACAGATAACAAACAATCTCACTGCGAGGAAACGGAGACGAGGCGGAAGCCAAGAAACTCGTCGCGAAAAGTATCTCCGATGTAGACGCGGGTGGCAGAACGACTGTTTTTGGCATTATGCCCCCAACTACCGCCGCGGATCACGCGAGATTGACCATTCTCTACTATACCTTTACAGTTTGGGTAAGCATTGTAATAATTACTACACCACTCATATACATTTCCACTCATATCATATAAACCAAGTTCATTAGGCGCCTTTTTGCCCACCGGGTGGGTTTTAGTGTCTGCATTGTCACGATACCAGGCAACACCTGACAGGCTATTGCTCCCAGCATAAATATAGGATTGGCTGTTATTGCCGCCCCGTGCAGCGAATTCCCATTCTGTTTCAGTGGGTAGGCGGTAGGTTTTACCCGTTTTTTCGTTGAGTTTTTTAATAAAATTCTGGACATCATTCCAACTTACATTTTCAACCGGGCAATCATCGCAGCCTTTGAAGTTAGATGGATTTTTACCCATGACTGCTTTCCATTGTGCCTGGGTTACTTCGTATTTACCCATGTAAAAGGAACTTACGGCAACAGGATGTTGGCATTCATCGCCATATCGGTCTTTTTCACTTGCCGGGCTGCCCATTTGGTAGGTACCACCTTGCACACGCTCCATGGGATAATTAAAGGGAAAACTTGGGTCAGGTTTCACTTCGACCGGGTTTCCAGATAAAGACTGCTTTAATGCTTGCTTTTCTTCAGGAATGGCAACTCCGGGCCTTGCAGTGTCCGGAATAGTCCAGTTATTCGTTTTTATAGCATTTCCATCTATATTTCCAGCATTAAAACGCGATCCGATTTGCCAAATAATTATAAACAAAAACAATACGCCCCCACCATACGCTGCATATCTACCCCAGGGCACGGGCACAGCATGTTGCTTTTTCAGCATTTTTATCCGGTTATTCGCCTCAGGGGTCATTGCACCTTGCGGGAACCGGGTTAAATAGGTCTGGTAGGCAGTAATTTCATTCTGTTTGCTGGCATTTTCCCAGGCTTCAAGGTCGGCACGGCGGTAATTATCTTCCTGTGTTTTGTGTTGTTGGGCTTGTTCCGTTTGATAGGCCCTTTCCTTTGCTTCCTGCGCAGCGCGCGCTTGCGCATCGGCTTCGGCTTGTTTTGCGATGCGCTCCTGCTCCTGTTTACGCGCCGCTTCCAATTTGTTTTGCTGTTCGGCAGCGATCAGGGCTTGTTCGGCCCGTTTTTCCGCATCTTGCATCAAGTACAGGGTGCGTTTTACCCCGGCGATTACATCCAACCAGGCAACATCGCGCTCGGGCCAGGAGCGGCGGTCGGTAACGGGCTTTCCATCGGTGGGCAGTACTTGCAAGCGGCTAATATCGGGGTCATCGCCAAAAGAACAAGGGCGCACAATAATCGGCAATACCCGGGCTTCCCCTTTGTCGTGCCGTGCCAAGGCATATTTGATCTCTTTTTCGTGGATGTACACCGAATTGTAGTACGGAGCACTCACCAAAATCAGGATGATATCTGCGGTATCTAAATATTGTATAATTTATTTTTCCCAGTCCACACCCGGGTTTATTTCCCGGTCGCTCCATACTTTAATACGTCCAGCCTTTTCGAGCGGACGCAACTGCCCCCGCAGTTCTTCTAAATACTGGGCATCTTCCCGGGCATATATGGTAAAAACCTTGTAAGGTAATGGCATTTGCTATGTGATAAATTAATTATGGGATAAAAGTACTATGCATTGTTTACAAATAAAAGGGTTCCACAGAGAAGCTTGGAGGTACGGAGGTACGCGGAGAAAAACTCTGTGTAACTCCGTCCCTCTGCGAATCTCTGTGGAATTCCTTAAAAAAAGGGTTCCACGGAGAAGCTTGGAGGTATGGAGTTTCGCGGAGAAAAACTCCGTGTAACTCCGTCCCTCTGAGCTTCTCCGTGGAACCCCTTAAAAAGCCGCATCCCGGAGGGACAAGTAGTTCTTCCCTCAAAACTTGCTAAACTCCCATTTTCTCCCCACTTTTGCCCTCAAATTCAGGCATCACCATGCGCACGACCATGAAATTCCCATCCTTTCTTTTTGTCCTTTTCCTTGCCCTCTCCAACTGGCAATGCGGCAGCGATCCAGCTCCTAGCAAACAACCAACCAGTACCACGGCACCAGTTCCGAAATCCGCCCCCGTGGAGCAAGCCGAACCGCAGTTTATGCAGGAAGGCATCCTCGAATTTTATGCGCCCGATGGCAAACGCAAATTACAACGCTTTGATATTGAGATCGCACACGATGAAGATCAGCGCCAACAAGGCCTGATGTTCCGCAAAAGCATGGCCGATACGCAGGGGATGCTGTTTGTATTTGATCAAGAAGAAGAACAATCGTTCTGGATGCACAATACCTACATCCCACTCGATATTGTGTACATCGACGAAGATGGCGTGGTGGTTTCGATCCAAAAGAATTGTAAAATCCTGAATGATACCCCCCTGCCTTCTGGCAAACCGGCGCAGTATGTCGTAGAAATTAACGGCGGTTTGTCGGACAAAATTGGCCTTGCACCGGGCTCCAAAACCCAATGGCGGGATTTTGTGACCAACAAAAACAAAGGGGATATCGCGTTTTAAAACCTATTGATTCTGGTCCCCAAACGTATCATCCGGCTTCTTTCCGGGTGTTTTCGGATTGGCAGGATCCTGTATTTCATCGTTGTAAATATCCGGGGCAAAATCTTCCTCATCGCCTGTGGGTGGTAATCCATCCTGATAGGCAGCGCAATTGATTTCGATGCCCAAATCGCCGGCAGGACGCACAAAACGGGCGTTCATATCGTATCCGGAGTCTTTATCCTTTTCTAATCTGCCCAAAAATCCGGCAAAAATTGGTCGGGCCATACGCGCGCCCTGACCATCACCAATACTCAAAAAACGAATCCAACGGTCTTCTCCGCCCACCCAGGTACCTACCACCAAGCGCGGCGTGATGCCCATAAACCAGCCATCGGTATAGTCGTTGGTCGTACCTGTTTTACCCCCAACCTCACTTTTTAAGGTATTGATACCCGGCGCACCAGACACGTTGTATTTCAACATATCCACAATCACATAATTAACATTGGGGGCCACAGCTACTTTTTCGTCGGGCAAGGAGCGCCAAAGCACTTTGCCGTTTTTATCCTCAATTTTTTTGATCACATACGGCCGGCCGTACATGCCTTTGTTGGCAAACGTGGAATAGGCACCGGTCATTTCCATCACGGTAAGATCGGCAGCACCCAAACAAATCGAAACCTCCTTGGGCACCCGGTAGCCCCCATCGGTACGTCGGGCTGCAGAGTCGATGCCCATGTTATTGACCAATCCACGCACGGGTTCGGTACTGCCCATCAGGCGCATCAGGTAGGCGCTCACAGAGTTCACCGAATTTTTCAGGGCCTCTTTCAAGGTCAATTTAGCGCCCGAATAAATGCCGGTGGAGTTGCGCGGCGTCCAGTCTTGCGTATGGGTGAAGTTCATGTAGCGCGCAGCAATGGTCACCTCTTGGTCGTACACGGGAAAACATGGACTGATGCTTTGCTGGGCTATGGCGGTACTGTACACAAACGGCTTGAAGGTAGAGCCCACTTGCCGGTCGGTACGAATATGGTCGTATTGAAAATGCTTAAAATTGATGCCGCCCACCCAGGCTTTGATTTCGCTGGTGGTAGGATCTACGGCCAGCATGCCCGTTTGCAGGAACATGCGGTGGTATTTCAGGCTATCCATGGGCGACATGGTGGTATCCTTTTCGAACTTTGGATTGTTCCAGGTAAATACTTTCATCCGCTGTTTGGTGTCATATTGTTTTTGCACCACCGCGCGCAGGGTCTGGTATTGGGTTTTGGCCTCTTTCCATTCGTTGCCCGATAAAATTTTGCGGTACGCTGCTGCCTGCTCCAGGGTTACGAAATTGGCGGCCAGCATTTTAGGAATATACCCCGCATTGGCTTCTTCAGAAAGCATGCGCTCCATATCGGTATCGGTGAGGGCATGGTCGTACCGTTTTTCAATACGTGCACTAATGGCATCCATGTATTTGGGCCAAAGCGCCTGAAAACGATCGCCTTCCCGCACCATGCGCCACAAGGATTCTTTGCGGCCTTTAATCTCCTCATCGGTTGTTTTTCTGGTGCGGTAGGTCCAGGGGTCGCGGCCTTTCCACACTTCAAAAAAGCGCTTTTGCATTTTTTTCATTTGCTCCACCATCGCCTCCTCGGCGTGTTTTTGGTACACCGGATCAATGGTGGTATAAATTTTCAATCCGTCTTTATAAATATTGTACACCGACCCATTTGACTTGCGGCATTCGGGCGCCTGGAGCAACACTTTAATATCGCGCTCCAACACATCACACATATAGGGGGCTTTATCGTCGGTGAAGTTTACCTTTTTAAATTTACTCATATCCAACTTGCTCACTTCCAGGGCGTCAAACTGGGTTTCGCTCAAAAAGCCTGCCTTGCGCATTTGGGAAAGCACGACCCAGCGCCGCCGAATGCAACGCTCGGGATATTTGTTGGGGTTGTACAACGACGGGTTTTGCAACATCCCGATCAGGGTCGCCGATTCCTGGATGTTCAGGTCTGCCTGGTCTTTACCAAAATACA
>JAIYAP010000062.1 GCA_027488935.1 Saprospiraceae bacterium
TGATGAGTGATGAGTGATGAGTGATGAGTGATGAGTGATGAGTGATGAGTGATGAGTGATGAGTGATGAGTTTACTTATTGTCAATCAAAACAACCCCACCGGGTCAAAAACCTGAAAAACAGATCATTACGACCCCAGCGGGGTCGCATCTTTGTAACCGAGATCATTACGACCCCAGCGGGGTCGCATCTTTGTAGCTAAAAAAAAACGGTGATCATCCATTCATCCCGACCTCGGAGAGGTCGTACATTTGTTTTGGGGTAATAAAGCGTTAATTGAAAACGGCATTCATGATCATCCTTCGGGACATTGTCAACCATATTTGGGCATATCCAAACTAACAACTAACAACTAACAACTAACAACTATCATGCATATTTTAGTAACCGGAGGTGCCGGATTCATCGGTTCGCATACCGTAGTAGCCTTGGTGGAAGCTGGGTTCAAGCCCGTGATCATCGATAATTTTTCCAACTCAGAGCCGCGGGCCCTGGAAGGCATTGAAAAAATATTGGGCCATTCCGTCCCATTTTATCAAGCCAATTGCGACGATGCAGACTTGTTGCGCGAAATATTTGAAAAAGAACAAATTGGCGGCGTTATCCATTTTGCGGCGTACAAAGCGGTGGGTGAAAGCATGGCAGAGCCCCTCAAGTATTACCGCAATAACATAGGCTCGCTGATTACTTTGTTGGAAGTAATGGTTGAAAAAGGGGTGCCCAACCTGATTTTTTCTTCTTCTTGCACCGTATATGGACAGCCGGATCAACTGCCCGTGACGGAAGATACGCCGGTAAAACCTGCGGAATCGGTGTACGGCAATACCAAACAGGTGGGCGAAGAAATTTTACGCGATACCATTGGCAGCGGCAACCCGTTGAAAATCATAGGCTTGCGTTATTTTAACCCGATTGGCGCGCATCCGAGTGCGCACATTGGCGAATTACCGTTGGGCGTACCCAACAACCTGGTCCCATTTGTAACCCAAACGGCTGCGGGCATGCGGAAAAGCCTGACTGTTTTTGGAGGCGACTACCCTACCCCGGACGGGACGTGCATCCGTGATTATATCCACGTGATGGATTTGGCAGAAGCGCATGTAGCCGCTTTGCAAAAATTGATTGATACCCCGCAGTCCAATTATTACGAGGTGTACAATGTGGGTACCGGCCAGGGCAACAGCGTGTTGGAGGTCATTCAAACCTTTGATAAAATCAGCGGGCAGGAAGGTTTGCCGTATGTAATCGGTGCACGCCGTGCAGGTGACGTGGTCGCCGTGTACGCCGATGCGACCAAGGTAAACGCTGGTTTGGGCTGGACCGCAAAACGCAACTTAGAAGATGCTTTGCGGGATGCCTGGAAATGGCAAAAAACGCTGGGATAAAAAGGCAGGTTGCGCTGGAAATTAAGCCTTGCGCACAAACTCAGATTTGAGGCCCATGGAGCCAAACCCTTCGATTTTACAGTCGATGTTGTGATCGCCGTCCGTGAGCCGAATATTTTTCACTTTGGTACCTGCTTTAACAGGCCTTGGCATGCCTTTTACGGGCAAATCTTTGATGACAATCACGCTATCGCCGTTTTGGAGTTCATTTCCATTGGAATCGAGCACTTTAAGGGTATCATTCGCGGCGGCTTCTGCGGCTTCTTCCGGGTTCCATTCGTAAAAACATTCGGAACAAACCATCAAGCCTTCACTGGCGTAACTGTATTCGGAATGGCATTTCGGGCAAGGTGGCACTTCTGACATATCTTATTTTTTCAAATTGAAAACAATGTGTTGTAATGATGCGACAACCAACCTTGTTTCCAACCGTAATTTTGCGCAAAGTTAGGATGTTCCGCTAGTTTTTCGGTTTCGCCTGCTGATTATTTCAGGTTTGCATGGCTTGGTTGCAAATTCTGATTGCCTTTCGTCTGTTTCATCGGTTTTTTGCGCAGCAATTTTACAAGTTCAAACCAGCCAACACTGAGCAAGCCCGCCCCAAAACAAACGCTAAGATCTTGTACTGAAAGCGCTTGTACTTTAAACATACTTGCCAAAAAAGGTACATATAAAATGAGCGCCAACAGGAAACAGGAAATACCCAGGATGAAAGGAATCGTGCGGTTTTTATTTTTAAAAGACTGATAAACAGGATATACGAAGGATCGGTTGACCAGTGTTAGGAACAAGTTGGCGAAAACAAGGGTGCTAAACATACAAGCCCGAATGCCCGCTTCCGGCAAGTTGCGTGCTTGTGCATAAGGATACATGGCCAATACAAACAAAGCAATGACCAAACCTTGTAACAGACTGAACCACAATTCTTTGCGGGTAAACAAGGCTTCTTTGGCCGAACGGGGTGGCTTCAGCATGCCATCTCGTTCGGCGGGTTCGTTTTCGAAGGCAATCGCCGCAGTGGGATCCATGACGAGTTCCAGAAAAATAACATGCAAGGGCAAAAGGATATGCGGATAAGTCCAGCCTAACACAAGGGGCATTAAAACAGTCAAAACAATCGGTAAATGGATAGAAATGACATACCGAATGGCCTTCCTCAAATTGGTGTAAATGCGGCGGCCCATGGATACGGCGGTGACCAATGCGCCGAGATTATCCGTTAAAAGCACCAACGAAGCGGCACTTTTGGCTATTTCGCTGCCTTTTTTACCCATTGCAACGCCAATATGGGCTGCTTTCAAAGCAGGACCATCATTGACACCATCGCCCGACATGGCCACAATTTCGCCGCTTGCTTGCAGGGCCTGTACCACCCGCAATTTCGCCTCCGGGAACATCCGGGCAAAAACTTGCACTTCCCCGACTTTGACAAGTAGTGCTTCATCTGACAAGTCCATAACCGCGGTTCCTTCCATGTTTTTTTCCCAATGAATGATTCCAACGCTTTCTGCTATGTTGCTGGCCGTTTCCGATTGATCGCCCGTAATCATAATAACGCGAATACCCGCTTTGCGCAATTTGGCAAAAACAGCCTTGGCATTTTTCTTTGGTGGGTCAAAAAAGGCAAGCAGCCCTTCCAATTCCCAATTAAAATCGTCTTGAAGCGCCGGAAAATCGGTACCTGTATGAATAGCGCTGGCCACCGCCAACACCCGAAAACCTTTGGCCGCCATGGCATTCGCCTGTGCTTTAATATGATCCAGATCTTCCGCTGCCAGCTTGCAAATTGCGCCGATGCGCTCCACCCCTCCTTTACAGGCAACAATGCGCGTCTTTTCGGCATTTTCCCATACATGCGTCATCATGGGGGGGCGCCCAGCAAGCGGATATTCCTTGATAATTTGGAAACTGGCCCGTGGAATTCCTTCCATTTTTGCTTGAACAGCGTCTAAAATGGCCTTTTCCATTGGATCAAAAGGAGTTGGTTCACTGGCCCAAAGCGCCCATTCCACCACCCGGTTTTTACCCGAAAAATCAACTATTTCGGCAACCGACATTTGATTTTCGGTGATTGTTCCCGTTTTATCCAAACAAATTACCGTGGCAGAGCCCAGGCTTTCTACCGTTTTGGGCTGTTTTGCCAGAATCTGTTCTTTGATCATGCGAAAAGCCCCCAGGCCCATAAAACTGGAAAAGGCCACCGGAATTTCCTGGGGCAAAATAGACATCGCGAGGGTGAGCGAAAACAACAGCGCGCTCAAAAAACTGGGTTCCATCCAATAATTCAGGGCAAACACCAAAAGGAACGCACCGCCCCCAATCCACCCCATTTGTTTTACGAAACGCCTGATTTGTACTTGTAAAGGGGTGGGAGCAGGATCAATTTGGTCGATGGATTTTCCTAATTTAGCCAGTTCCGTACGGTTACCCGTGGCTTCCACCAGCAGTTGTCCACTACCGCCGACCATCATCGTCCCCTGAAACAAATGCACATCGCCCTCCATGGTTTTTTCCACGGGCAGACTTTCACCGGTACGCGCCGATTCATCTATGGAAACATCGTGGGCATCCACCAAGCGGCCATCTGCGGGTACCAGGTCGCCTTCTTCCAAGGCGATCAGGTCACCTGGAACGATGGAAACCGTTGGTAAATCCAGCCATTTCCCATCGCGCAACACCTTTGCTTTCGCTTCCGTGTACACCCGGAGGGCATTAATCGCCTTGTCACTTTTGTTTTCCTGGTATAGTTCGATACCCGTGACAAAAACAATAGAAACCAGCATTACAATGGCTTCTAACCAATCGCCGAGCACAAAATAAAGTACACAAGCAACTGCGAGTAGGACGAACATGGGTTCGCGCACAATATCCCAAACCCGCAACCAAAAACGGTTGCGGGAAGTATCCGTCAGTGCATTCGGACCGAATTGATGCAGTAAGTCGGCCGCCTCCACCCTACTTAGGCCGTGATTTGTTTTAATTTCCATCATATTGATTAATTCGGAATACGCCGTAATTTTTCCATTTTTAACACTTTAATATTACCTTCTTCCACTACAATCAGGCCTTCACTCTTGAGTTCGGCGAGTACACGAATGAGGGTTTCTTTGGCGGTACCGACCATCGATGCCAAGTCATCGCGCAGCAGATGCACATGTCCTTTGCCCTGATCATGCAGCCAAACAATGGTTTGTGCTACGCGTTTGCGCACTGAATGGTATGCCAATTCGAGCAATTGTTGTTCTTGTTCGTGAATATGATTCGCCAATAATTTCAAAAAATTGGAAGTCACATTGGGATTGCTATACAATAATGCATAAAAATCCTCCTTGGGAATTACGCGCAGGGAAGTAGTTTCGAGCGCAGCCGTATTTTCAGAATAAGGACTTTCCTGTAATAAGGCCAAATACCCTAAAAAATGGCCTGGTCCAGCAATGCGTAATATCAATTCCCGCCCTTCCGTATTGATTTTATACAATTTAACTTCCCCGGATTGGATGTAAAAAAGGTTGTGGGGGTAGTCCTTTTCCTTGAAAATAACATCTCGTTTTTTGTAATGTCTAATTTCCCGGTTATCACACAATTGCAACAATGCTTCTTGGGCTTTGGCTTCACTTAAAAAACGATCAAAAGTGCCTGTTTTAGGTAAAACCGCTGTGCGTATTCGCTCGCTTTTGCGGAGGCGATATTCGATGGTTTGCAAAAGAATAGCCATGTCAAAGGGCTTTACGATGTAGTCATCGGCGCCCAGTGCCATTCCTTTTCGGTAATCTTCCTTTTCGGCAAAAGCGCTCAAATAGATAAACGGAATATCAGCCGTGCTTGGATTTTTTCCCAAGCGTTGCAATACTTCATATCCATTTAATTCAGGCAATTGCACATCACACAAGATCAAATCTGGTATTAATTGCAATGCCAGGGCGATGCCCTCGAGTCCTTGTTCCACGGCATAGGCATCATACCCATTTAGGGTTAGAATGTCCAATAGGTTGTTGCGCTCCGATGCTTCGTCCTCGATAATCAATATTTTTTTCACGCTATTTTTCATGCGCACGGCTTTTGGGTGTAAAAAAGCGCGTTTTTGAGCCTGATCACCAATGACGAGGGTTTGGGAAGTAAATGACCTTCATTGAGCAGCTAAAAGAAGGGGCTAAAGGAGCGCCAAAAGGAAGGGACTAAAAAACACAATAGCCGCTATCAAGGGGATCTTGATAATCGGCTAGAGTGCAGGAAGATGGTGCTTATACTGGGGGAAAGAAAGAAGCGCGTTTTAGATTAGGTAATCAATGCTTTTTTGGCGTATACAGGAATGCCTACTTGGGTGATACAAAGAAAAGCATACTTTAGCCCTTCGTACAAGCGCCAGCTTGTAAGTGTGTCGTTTGATCTGATAACTGTGCATTTATATGTAGTGTAGGTACAATTAATTTTATGGCTGGTTATTAATTTTAGTGATTTATGCGTAAAGACACGCGTTTTCAACTTAATTTTTAGTACTTTTCGCAGGAATTTGCACACCTATGCGCCATTTTATCCTTGCCCTATGCATTCTTTCGTCCATATTGGCATCTGCTCAGATGCCCGTTTATTTTCAATATGGTGTAAAGGATGGTTTACCCAGCAACCTTATTTATTGCTGCACCCAGGATCACAATGGGTTGCTTTGGTTTGGCACAGACAAAGGATTGGTTTGTTATGATGGCAATCGTTTTCATACCTATACCACAAAAGATGGTTTGCCCGATCCAGAGGTGTTGATGATTTATGAAGACAAGCAACATCGGATGTGGCTTTGCTGTTTTCGGCACAAGCCCTGTTATTACAAGGACGGCAAATTCTATACGGCGAAAGAAGATCCGATGTTGGATCAAATCAGTTTCAAAACAGGCTCTTTTGATATTTCAGAAGATGTTGATGGCAGTATTTGGCTGGCTGCCTTGTCGGGTGAGTTGTACCGCATCAAGGACAATCAGATCACCTTTTACGATATGGTTATTTCAGTGGTAAAAGCAGGTTTGGTGGGCGACTCGCTTTATGCCTATTGCTTGGGAAAGATACAATTGAAAACCGAAACTGGATGGAAAATGGTAGACAGCCTTGAACGCTTCTGGAACCACGAACCCAACCATGAATTTGTCAATGTAACTACTAAAGGCCGGCGGATGCTGTATTCGGTGAACGGAAAACTACTGTTGGTTTCCTTTGATCATGCACGTTTTGATTTGATCCAGCAAATTGATGGAAAATCAGGTAGGACTTTCTTAGACAGGTCTGGGCGTTTTTGGGTTTGCTCATCAGTTTTTGGTGCCATTTGTTTTGAAAACGACCAATTAACGCTGGATAACCCTGTATCCTACCTTAAAGGGTATAAAGTTAATCAAATGTATGAAGATCGACAGGGAACCCATTGGTTTTGCACCTTCGACAATGGCTTGATGGCCCTGCCCAAAAACCATTCGCTCCAATACACAACGCAAAACAACCTCGCTTCCAATAATATAACTGCAGTAGGGGGCCGACAAGGCCATGCGTTGGTAGCAGGCGATGATCAAGGCAAAATTTATACCATTCGGTACCCGAAAGTGGTCACCACCGACTTTGGCTCCCTGGATGGCTACAACAGGGTGCGTAAAATAATTATTGGTGAAAAGGGCGAAACCTGGATTGCAACAGACGAAGCGTTGATTTATAAAACGGCAACCACAGAACGACGTGTACGCACCTATGGGAATCCTAAAACCATGATGCTTCAAAATGAAACACTATGGCTGGGTGCATCAAAAAGCGTTGGCGCGGTTGCCACCGATAATTTCAAGTACACGGAGGTAGAAAAACGCCGATTTACGGCTATGTGTGACGATAGCGAGGGTTATGTATGGGCGGGGGGCATTGATGGGCTGTCTTCTAATGCCGATTTATTTAAAAGCATTGCCGGAGAGCATTTTCCAATCCTTAAAAGTAGAATCGTGGCACTCGCCAATGCGCAAAACGGCAATATCTGGGCAGTTACCCCCGAAAATGGGCTGCTTAAAGTAGGTGTTTCTAAAGGGCGCATTACCCACGTCAACAAAATGAATGACCACTTGCCCTACCCGATTGAGAGCATTCAGTCGTTGTTTCAGGAACCCGGTCCAGATGGCAAAGTTTGGCTAGCTACCAATACAGGTGTATATGGCATTGATCCTCAAAATGCAGTCGTTCACTTTGATACCCACAGCGGACTAACCGACAATGATGTGAGCGCCGTGTATGTAGAAAGTGATACCCTCTGGGCGGGCACCGTAAAAGGGCTAAATCAATTGTTTTTACACCCCCAAACACCTTTTGAGGACTTCCCAACCTATTTTACAGGCTTACATTACAACCTGAATAACTACCGGGTAGACACCAGTTTTATTGGAAATTTGAACCAACCCAAATCCTGCATTCTTCCCGCCAATGCCACTTTGGTGGAACTCGATTTGACGGGGCTCGACTTCACCAGTGATCGCAGCATGCGTTTCTTTTGTGAAAAAACGGAAAAGTTACTCCCTTTTCTGTATTGGACACCTTTGAACTTGCTGAATTGTATACTCAACGGCTTTCACCCTAAAACGGACAGTTCCTGGATGCTGCTTGGCACCCTCAATTTTGGGGTAAAACTACCACCCGGATCGTACCATTTTCATATCACGGCCATGAACGGACGGGGCATATTAAGCGGCGCGCCAGATCAGTTAAACCTGGTGATGCTCCCCTATTGGTACGAGACCTTTTGGTTCTGGCTTTTATGTTGGGGCTTGTTTGGCCTTGGTTTTTGGCGTATCTATAAAGCCCGCTTAGCCTATCAGAAACTAGATGCCGCCGCATCTGAACTACAATTGCAGGCCTTGCGCGCACAGATGAATCCGCATTTTGTAGGAAATAGTATTAATGCCATTCAACAGTTCTTTTATCCGCCCGATCCGGTACGCGCGAGCGAGTACATTGCCTTGTTTACCAGGCTTTTGCGCCAAACGATGTACTTCTCCGAACAGAATTTTATTACATTTAAAGAAGAACTTTCCTACGATGAAGATTATTTGCGCATGATTCAACTGCGTTTCAGTGATCGATTTCAGTTTGAAATCATTGGCGGCGATCGCTTGCCCAATGATCTGGCTTTTCCAGCGATGTTGTTGCAACCCATTCTGGAAAACGCAACCCTGCATGGACTTTCCCCGGACGGACATTCGACCTTGCGCCTTGAATTCACCAAACATGAAAATACGGTTATCTGTACGGTTACCGATAATGGTATCGGATACCGAGCCATGCAACACCGAAAACGCCTGCAGGACAGCGATCGCAAATCAAAAGGCCTCGAAATGCTGTATAAAAAAATACAAACCATTAACCGGCTTTATCACATTGATTTGAGTATAGATATGGAAGATTTATCCGAAACAAATACCCACACCCGTGGTACCAGGATTGTTTTAAAATTCCAGATAGCATCTCCTCAAAACCGAAGTATTACAGCCAATTTGATCCCGCATGCTAACTAATTTAACAAAACTAACGCTTGTAAAAAAAATCTCCACCGTATTGGTGGATGATGAGATCAGCGCGCTCCGAACCCTGAGTGGTATGCTGGAACAGTATTGTCCGCAAATTAAAATTATCGCCCATGCCTCTTCGGTGGGTGAAGGAGTGCAAATCATTGAACGCCACAAGCCGGAACTGGTTTTTTTAGATATAGAAATGCCTCCGGGGGGTACCGCTTTTGATGTATTAAAACAAACTTCCAGCCTCCATTTTGGGGTCATTTTTACCACCGCTTACCCACAATATGCCATCGAAGCAATCAATAAAGCGCAACCCTGGGGTTATTTAACGAAACCATTTAGTGTAGACAGCCTAAAAGAAGCGGTCAAAAGCGCCGGAGAAAAATTGCAGGCCGAACGTCAGCAAGCGCAATTGGCCGACGACCCGACCGGGCTTGTGATCCACGACAGCCGGAAAGGTATGTTGGTCTTGCGTTTTCAGGATATACTTTTTTGTCAGGCAGACGGGGCCGCGGTAGAAACAACCACCCTGAAAAACAACAAGCTGGAAAAAACCACCACCTATCGCACCTTGAAAGAGTTCGAACAAGACTTTGTGAACCGGCCTTTTTGCCGCACCCACCACAGTTATATTGTCAACATGCGCCATATTGATTGGGTAGAAAAAACGGGTCGAAACGGCGTAATTCACCTGCATAATGGCATGGAGGTACCTATTTCGGTACAACGTATGGGCGAATTTGAGCAAAAGTTTGAAGCGTTTCTGCAAGGGGGGTAGCGTATCGCCTGAAAACATTAAACCGCTTTCCATTGTTCCCAATCCAGCCAATCAATCGGTCACTTTGCGTTGGGAAACAGCCCAGGGCGGCACGCTGGAATTGCTCGATGCTGCCGGGAAAAAGGTGTTGCAACAAAAAATCGCTGCAGGCGCCAACAGTACCTTGGTGACCATCGACACCTTACCGGAAGGCCTGTATTTTATCCGTTTTTCCGGCAATACAGAACACTTGTTTGGCAAATTAATTATCACACATTAAAACCATTGTCAATCAACGTATTATGCTGAATTTTGAATTAAAAAACCCTACTAAAATCCTGTTTGGCAAAGGCCAAATTGCACGCATTGCGAAAGAACTCCCGAAAGACGCCAAAATCCTGATGTTATACGGCGGTGGCAGCATCAAGAAAAACGGCGTGTATGAGCAAGTAACACAAGCACTGGAAGGTTTCCAGTGGCAGGAATTCGGCGGTATTCCCGCCAATCCCGAATATTCAGTGCTCTTAGAAGCATTAAAAGTAATCAAAGCAGAAAAAATCACTTACCTGCTTGCCGTAGGGGGCGGTTCGGTAATTGACGGCGTAAAATTTTTATCTGCTGCAGCATTGTACACCGGCGATAGCCCATGGGACATCCTGGAAAAAAACATGCGCACCGAAGAAGGCAATGCTTTACCTTTTGCAACGGTGCTTACTTTACCGGCCACCGGTTCTGAAATGAACTCCGGCTCGGTGATTTCGCGTTCCGAAACCGGACAAAAATTGAGCATGGGCGGTCCAGGCTTGTTTCCCGTGTTTTCTATCCTGGATCCAACCGTGGTGGCTTCTATCCCGGCGCGCCAAATTGCCAATGGCGTTACCGATGCCTTTACCCATGTGTTGGAGCAATATGTTACCTATCCCGTTGGCGCTATTTTGCAGGATCGTTTTGCGGAAAGTGTCATGCAAAGTCTGGTAGAAGTAGCCCCCAAAATCATGCAAAACCCAGCTGATTACGAGGCTGCTGCCAATTTCATGTGGTGTTGCACGATGGCGCTCAATGGACTGCTTTCACGCGGGGTGCCGGGCGATTGGGCCATCCACGCCATCGGCCATGAATTGACGGCCCAATACCACATCGATCACGCGCGCACCCTCGCGATCATTTTGCCCGGACATTACACGTATAACCTAGAAGCGAAAAAGGAAAAACTTGCGCAATACGGCACGCGGGTTTGGGGCATCACCACCGGAACCATCGAGGAAAAAGCCGCCGCAGCCATTGCAAAAACAGAGGCATTTTTCAATAGTTTGAACATACCCACCCATTTGTCGGAATACACCGAAAACTATGAAGGCACGGCTGAAAAAATCGCGGCGACTTTTTCCGAGCGCGGCGGGGTGGCCTTGGGCGAACACCGCAATTTGAAACCTGGTGATGTGGAGGTGATTGTTAAGATGCGGTATTAGCTCTAACCATCATGTAACCCCGAACTTCAGTTCGGGGTACTGTGTGTGCCCCCCCCGAACTGAAGTTCGAGGTTACATGATGGTAGATGTGATGGTCTGTTTATCCTAGACAGCACGACCAACACACTATAAAAAGATAATATATAAAAAACAAAATACTATCTCCTCCAAAAATATTTTCCCAAACCTGTCCAATCCCAAACACCTCATTCGTCATGGTGGTATAAAACTTAAATTCATTTCACACCATGACAAAAATTTCAATGATGATCGGTATTGCACTAGGTGCCCTGTTGATCGCTGGCGTTGTCCTTGCGCTGGTCGCCCCAAAAAGGATTTCCATTCAAAAGTCTATTTTTATTCAGGCTGCTGCCCCGCAGGTGTACGACCAATTGCGTTTTATGGGCAATTTCCCGAATTGGTCGCCCTTCAAAACGCAAGATCCGGAGCAAAAATCGAGCGTTAGCGGTTCCGACGGCTCCGTGGGAGCAACATTTCACTGGGAAGGCGTAAAAGAAAAAAGCAAAGGTTCTCAAACCGTCGTTGCTTTGCAGCCAAACAATGCGGTAAAACTGCAATGTAACATTACGGAACCTTTCCAGTCAAATCCCGTTTTCTCCTACCAACTGGCGGAACAAAACGGTGGTGTAACCCTGGTACAGGATTTTGAGGTAGACATGCCGGTGCCCGCAAACATTTTTGGATTGCTGTTTGGACTAAAATCTGAAATTGGAAAAACCAACCAACAAGGACTCAACCAATTGAAACAATATTTGGAAAAGACCTCCGCCACATCGCCCGCTCAAAACTAAATTTCCTTTTCCAACACATTTCTACTCAAATAATTAAAAATCAACACCATGCAAGAATTTATGATGATTTTCAGAATGGCGCCAGTAGCCGATTTCCAACCTACACCCGAGCAAATGCAGGAAAGCATCCAACAATGGCAAGGCTGGATCGGTGGCATTGCAGCCCAAGGAAAATTTCTGAGTACCAATCAGTTAGGCTTTACCGGCAAAACCCTCCACGCAGATGGCGTTATTACCGACGGACCTTATGCCGAAGTGAAAGAAATTGTAGGCGGCTATATCATTGTGAAAGCCGAAAATTTGGATGATGCCACAGAACTGGCAAACGGCTGCCCGATCCTATTTATGGGCGGACACGTTGAAATTCGCGAAATCATGCAAATCAATCTATAAACACCGTTGTGGTGGGAATTAAAGGGCAAATTCATGCTTTTTTAAGGCCCACCGCAATAATTTTTTCTCCAATAGCCCGATAAAAGCAGTAAAAAACCTGTTAAAATGGAATCGTCAACCGAACTAATTCCGCATCTGTTTCGGACAGAATTCAGAAAAATTGTTTCTGTTTTGTCTAAACTATTCGGTCTGGCGCATATAGAAGTAGCCGAAGATATTGTCAGCGACACCTTTATGTTAGCTGCCGAGACCTGGGGAAAAAAAGGCTTGCCCGATAACCCGACGGCCTGGCTATACACCGTTGCCAAAAACAAAACCAAGGATTATCTTAAACGCAATCAACTGTTTTCAGAGAAAATATCGGTTGAAATCAAGCATACCAGTACACCATTCGTTGAATTAGAGATAGATCTTTCCACTAAAAACATAGAAGATAGTCAGTTACAAATGATGTTTGCCATTTGTAACCCGGTCATTCCGGTGGAAGCACAAATTGGATTAGCCCTGCGGATATTGTGCGGATTTGGTATCGATGAAATTTCGGCAGCCTTTTTGAGTAATAAGGAGACCATCAACAAGCGACTATTTCGCGCAAAAGAAACGCTTCGGGAAAACAAGGTGGCCATGGAGTTTCCACAGGCATCCGAAATAGAAAAACGGTTGCAGGCTGTATTAACCACTTTATACCTGTTATTCAACGAAGGATATTATTCCGCCTCCCAAAATGCGACGCTCCGAAAAGACCTTTGTATTGAAGCCTTGCGCCTGACGGTCATGCTGTCGGAAAACGATACCACCAACCAACCTCAGGTACGCGCCTTAATTGCCTTGATGTGCTTTCATGCGTCCAGATTTGAGGCTAGGCAAGGCGCTGGTGGTCAAATTTTATTGTACGATGAGCAGGACCCGGGTTTGTGGGACCTGGCGCTCATAACAACGGGTGAAATTTATTTAAACCAGTCCGCTACCGGGCAAAAACTCTCAAAATATCACTTAGAAGCAGCCATAGCCTACTGGCATACCCGACCGCAGGATACCCTTGAAAAGTGGCAAAACATCCTGCAATACTATAATTTGCTGTTACAAATTGAATATTCACCGGTGGCCGCGCTGAACAGAACCTTCGCCCTGGCCAAAGCAGTGAGCACAGAAAAAGCCATTCAAGAAGCGCTTAAACTGAAGCAAGACAACCATTTGTATTTTGCCTTACTTGGCCAGTTATACAGTACCATAGACCACTCCACCTCGATCCAGTATTTTGAAAAGGCGATTGCTAAAGCCAAAACGGAAAATGATCGTTTGGTTTTATTAAAAAGGTTGGAACAGATCAAAAACGAATGACCATTAGGTTTTGCTGTTTCGGTCTGATCGGTATTTTTACGCCCTAAAACAAGATTTTAAAAATGTCAGAACGCCAACGGTTTATTAAACGTAATTTTGACCTCTTTTAAACAAAACACATCAATTTATAACAACCTTATCCATGCAAAACATCATTTTAGTAGCAGGCGCCACTGGTAATTTGGGCGGAAGAATTGTCCAATCCCTGCTCGAAAAAGGTGCTGTGGTGCGGGTTGTGGTGCGTTCCAACAGCAATCCAGAAAAAATAGCGCATTTGGAACAACGGGGGGCCGAAATCTTTAAAATTGAACATTGGACGCTTGAATCGTTGACGCCAGCCTGTAAAGGAGTGAATTGTGTTGTGTCGGCATTGGCCGGATTGCGCGCGGTAGTCATTGATGCTCAAAAAACACTGTTAGACGCTGCCCTTGCTGCAGGTGTTCCACGTTTTATTCCGTCCGATTATTCCTTAGATTTTACCCGTTTTTCGGATGGCGAAAACCGCAACCTGGATTTAAGACGGGAATTCCACACCTATTTAGATCAAAAGCCCATTGCTGCTACCTCGATTTTCAACGGCGCTTTTATGGATATGATCGTTGACCAGATGCCTTTCCTGCTGTTAAAGCAAAAAATGGTGTTGTATTGGGGTAATTCGGACCATCCCTGGGGTTTCACAACCGTCGATAACACCGCAGCATTTACCGCCCTGGCAGCCCTCGATCCTACGACACCGCGTTATTTGCGCATTGCTGGCGATCTGATTAGCCCGAAAAGAGCCCAAACCGTAGTTAATCAGGTAACCCATCAAAAATTTCGGCTGTTCCGCCCCGGTGGACAAGGTTTTCTAGGAGTATTGATAAAAATCATCCGCCGCCTGGCTCCTGGAGAAAATGAACTTTATCCAGCCTGGCAAGGCATGCAATATATGCATAATATGATTGATGAACGCTCAAACATCGATCATTTGGACAATGACCGGTATCCTGAAATGCGTTGGACCACGGTGCAGGACTTTTTGGAAGGGTATTTGGCGGGTAAAGGTGGAGCATAAAAGCGTATTTATACTTGATTTACTGAGGAGGGAGACTGAAAACGACGTAAAAACATTCATTTTTTATGATTCCCCATCCTTTTTCTTGCTTTTGGGCTTCAACGGTTTCTTTTCGTCCTGTTTTTCCAATGTCCGAATACTATCCGCAACTGGTAGGTTTTCCGGCATGGTACCACCAATTTCTTCGATGGTTTTCCGGACTTTTTTACCCACCTCTAAGTGTGCCTGGTTGGCTTTTTCCTTGCCTTTAATTTGTTCGCGCCGTAGTTTTTCTTCCGTTTGAGTAGCACGGAACAAGTTGGCCGCAAGTTCGGTGCTGCCCATATGATCAAGGATGTTTTCGCTGGATTTCAGGCCTTTATGCCGATGAATACCTTTGGCGTCCAGGCCACCATACAGGCCCATATAACCGTGGTTTTGAAAAATGGCATAATCATAAGGTTCTATTACCCCGGCATCTTTTGCTGCATCGGCTAATTGGAGGTTGTGTTTTTTCATCTCATTGGCATCTTGTCTTTTCCTTTGTTCAAAGACCGTTTGTTGTGGATTTGTTGGTTCTGTATTCATGTACTTAATCCTTTTTTAATTTTCGCATTGTTTCCTCCAGGTCATCCTGTTTTGGCGACGGCAAATGTTGATCTGGCAATAACTTATCAAAATCGCTTTCAAAATCAACATCTTGTACAACGCGAAATTTTTCATATTCCTTTTCCGCAAGTTGCATGGCGATTTCATGGCTGATGCGCCCGGCATCTTGCAAAACTTTATAATCGTTGAATTGCAAAAAAGCATCGAGCTTTTGAATCCAGTCGGCCATAGACATAGAAATTTGGCGTTCTGCCTGGTTTTCAGCATAATCCAGGTACATGGTTACAATGCGGTTGAGTGCTGAAATTTCCTTTTCAGACAAGTAGTTTTTGGTGACACTAATATCGGATTTCAGGATTTTCCCTTCCGGAGCGTTTTTCCAGCTTGTTAGCCCCATATTAGGCTTGTCGGCGCCCGCGCGTTGTGCAATAAGTTCAGCGGCGGTATGGCCGGTGATGGCCCAGTGCAATTTGTTCTGTACCGTTTTGTAAAAAGTTTGCGTAATGCCTGCTTTAGGATCGTAATCGACGCTGCATTGCGCGTATATATCTGTAATTTTCTGATAAAAGCGGCGTTCGCTGGCCCGGATTTCGCGGATGCGTTCCAGCAGTTCGTCAAAATAGTCTTTTCCAAACGATTTCCCTTGTTTCAAACGGGCATCATCCAATACAAAGCCCTTGATAATGAAATCTTTGAGTGTTCGGGTTGCCCAAATACGGAATTGCGTTGCCTGGTAGGAATTGATGCGATAACCTACAGCAATGATGGCATCGAGGTTGTAAAACTCGATTTCACGACTTACTTCCCGGTTTCCTTCCTGTTGAACTATCCGGAATTTCCGGATAGTTGAAGATTCATTTAGTTCTTCTGAAGCAAAGATATTTCGCAGATGCTC
Organism: Saprospiraceae bacterium; assembly: GCA_027488935.1. Lineage (GTDB taxonomy): Bacteria > Bacteroidota > Bacteroidia > Chitinophagales > Saprospiraceae > M3007. Next base: position 16,221 of record JAIYAP010000062.1, read on the forward strand.
GTTCACCGTTCGCACATCCACGCCAAACAACTCCGCCATCTTTTTTTGAGACAACCAGAAGGTTTCATCTTCAAAAAAGACTTCAATTTGGGCGTTTCCGAGTGGTGTGGTGTAGAAAATGATTTGTAATGCCTTCATAGGTTTCAAGATGTAAATCCGACATATATTGAATAACCATAACCTTAAATACTATACTACGATTATCTAAAAAAGCCCCCTGGCAGCCAATCCAAGTTTACGTCTCGAACCAGCAAGGGAAAAAGTGTGGGAAAAGCGTTTATAGCGAAGGGTACCAAGTGCTATATGCCAGTCCAACGACTATCTGGTTGACCAACCAGGGGAGTATCTTATTTATCCAAAATTAAGCCGAGCAAGCCGCGCAATCCGGATCATCCAAACTGCAAATTTTACCCTGTACTTCTTCGATTGCCAAGGCTGACATTTGTGGCGCAGGCGCTACTTGGGTCAGCGGTGCAGAAGTAGTCACCGTTGCTTCATTTACCACCGCATTGGCCGCAAATTTGTTCTGGTGCTTCTGACTCAAGGTAAATTTGATCGGATCGGTAGCCGCTTTGGAACGCAGGTAGTACATACCGGTTTTCAAACCTTTCTGCCATGCGTAAAAGTGCATCGACGACAGTTTACCAAATGTTGGCGCTTCCATAAAGAGGTTGAGCGACTGGCTTTGGCAAATAAAGGCACCGCGATCGGCCGACATATCAATGATGACCTTCTGGCTGATTTCGTAAGCGGTTTTGTACAACGCGCGTACCTCCGCCGGAATATCTTCGATGCCTTGGATAGAACCGTTGGCGGCCATGATAGCTTCACGCATTTCTTCGTTCCACATGCCCAGGCGCACGAGGTCGCGCATAAGGTGCTTGTTTACCACAATGTGTTCGCCAGCCAAAGTGCGGCGGGTGTACAAATTGGAAGTATAAGGCTCAAAACACTCGTTATTGCCCAAAATCTGGCTGGTAGAAGCGGTTGGCATCGGTGCTACCAACAAAGAGTTGCGCACACCAATCTTCATCACGCGTTTACGCAGCGATTCCCAATCCCAACGTTTGGAAGGTGTTTCACCCCACATATCGAACTGGAACTGTCCTTTGCTCATCGGCGAACCTGGGAAAGATTCGTACGCGCCAAATTGCTCGGCCAGGTTGCAACTTTCGGTCACGGCCGCGAAATAAATGGTTTCGAAAATATCGCGGTTCAATTGTTTGGCTTCCGGGCTGTCGAACGCGTAACGCATCAAAATGAACACATCGGCCAAACCTTGTACGCCCAAACCAATCGGACGGTGGCGGAAGTTGGACTTCGCTGCCTCTGGAATCGGGTAGTAATTGATGTCAATCACCTTGTTGAGGTTGCGGGTAGCGACCTGGGCGATTTCATACAGTTTATCAAAGTTGAACGTGCCGTTTTCTACAAATTTAGGCAAGGCCAAAGAAGCCAAATTGCACACTGCCACTTCATCAGGAGCCGTGTACTCCATAATTTCGGTGCATAAGTTGCTCGAACGGATAGTGCCGAGGTTCTTCTGGTTGCTCTTTTTGTTGGCTGCGTCTTTGTACAAAATATAAGGTGTGCCTGTTTCAATCTGGCTTTCCAGGATATTGTTCCATAAGTCGCGGGCTTTCACCACTTTACGCTGACGACCTTCTTTTTCGTATTGGTGGTACAGGGCCTCAAATTCGCCACCGTACACATCAAACAAACCTTGTGCCTCATTCGGATCGAACAAAGACCAATCGGCATCGTCTTTTACGCGCTCCATAAAGAGATCGGAAATCCACATCGCGTAGAACAAATCACGCGCGCGCATTTCTTCCTTACCGTGGTTCTTTTTCAGTTCCAGGAATTCGTAAATATCGGCATGCCAAGGCTCCAAATACACGGCGAAGGCACCTTTGCGCTTGCCACCACCCTGATCGACATACCGTGCAGCGTCGTTGAACACGCGCAACATCGGAATAATACCATTGGACGTGCCGCCGGTACCTTTGATGTAGGAACCCGTAGCGCGAATGTTATGAATGCTTAAACCGATACCGCCTGCGCTTTGAGAAATGAGGGCGCAACGGGAAAGCGTTTCAAAAATGCCTTTGATGCTGTCGTCGGTCATAGACAACAGGAAACAAGACGACAACTGCGGTTTCGGCGTTGAAGCGTTGAACAAAGTTGGCGTGGCGTGGATAAACCAGCGTTCCGACATCAAGTTGTACGTTTCGATTGCCGCATCGATGTTTTCGCCGTGAATACCCACCGCAACGCGCATAAACAGGTGTTGTGGGCGCTCCACTACGCGGCCATTCATACGCATGAGGTAGGAGCGCTCCAGGGTTTTGAACCCAAAATAGTCAAACTCGAAATCGCGGTCGAAAATGATCGCGCTGTCTAAGCGTTCCTTGTGTTCTTGTACGATTTTATGGATTTCGGCGCTAATCAGGCCCGCTTGATCGCCTGTTTTGGGGTCGATATAGTGGAAAAGGTCGTTGATGACCTTGTGAAATGACTTATCGGTTTCCTTGTGGAGATTACTCACGGCAATACGGGCAGCGAGCAGGGCATAATCGGGGTGGACGGTAGCCATGGTAGCGGCAGTTTCAGCAGCCAGGTTGTCGAGTTCGATGGTACTTACGCCATCGTACAGTCCCATAATGACCTTCTTAGACACCTCTATGATGTTCACATAGTTGGTATCGAGGCCGTAGGACATTTTGCGAATCCGGGCCGTGATTTTGTCGAAAGAAACTTCTTCGGTTCGACCGGAACGTTTGATTACTTGCATCATGACAGAAATGTTTTTATTCGGTTTTCTTAATAGTATGTGATTTACTCCAGGCACATTTCACAAAGGGTGTCGGTTTCTTGTCTGTCGGAATCGTGTGCGAAACGACTTCAGACAGCGAGCGCCATCAACAGGACTTGCCTGTCAGGCGATGTTGGAAACCAGGATGTGAACTGTGATAATATGGAGGGAACTTCGACTTCTCTTTCCTATTACGTTAAGCAACACGAAAGTAAGGGTTTTTAAACTGAATGAAAAATATTTTATCCACACAGTGTTAATAACTTTCCCAAGTTATTGATTTTCAGCATCCAATAACAATGACAAGTATCAACAAAAATGTGGATAACCTAGCATCGTTTTTTTGAGCACTTTTTACACGCTGCGCCCGGCGTAGATCCATCTCCGTAAATGTCTTGTTGAGATGGGTGTATCTACAACAAAACAGGTACGGGGATGAAGTCCTTTAAAAATCTGCGTCGGTCGTAAAGGCTTGTTCTTCCCGTTTGGTCATTACCCCTGCTTTTTGGTAATCACCCACCCGTTTCTCGAAGAAATTCGTTTTGCCTTGTATTGAAATCATATCCATCCAGGAGAATGGATTGGCGGTGCCATATACTTTATCGTTGCCCAGTTGACTCAACAAGCGATCTGCCACAAATTCGATGTATTGGGTCATCAATTCTGCATTCATGCCGATCAGCGAAACCGGCAAAGCGTCGGTTACAAACTCTTTTTCAAAGGAAACCGCCTCTGTAATGATGGACTCTACTTCTTTTGGGTCAAGTTTGTTATCGAGCATGGAATAAAGCAGGCAAGCGAAATCGCAATGCATGCCTTCATCGCGGCTGATTAACTCGTTGGAGAAAGTCAGGCCTGGCATCAAACCACGTTTTTTCAACCAGAAAATGGCGCAAAAGGAGCCCGAGAAGAAAATACCCTCTACCGCAGCAAAGGCGATGAGCCGGTGCGCAAAAGTGGGTGCATTGTCGATCCAACGCAAAGCCCAGTTTCCTTTTTTGGAAACACAATCGAGGGTGCGCAAGGCATTGAAAAGGTGGTCTTTTTCTTTGGGATCCTTTATATAGGTGTCAATCAGCAAGGAGTACATCTCCGAGTGAATATTCTCGATGGCAACCTGAAAGCCGTAAAAGCAGCGCGCTTCCGGAATTTGGACCTCGCGCATAAAATTGAGTACCAGGTTTTCATTCACGATGCCGTCGGATGCTGCGAAAAAAGCGAGTACATGTTTGATAAAATGCCGCTCAGAATCGGTCAATTTAACATCCCAATCCGTCATGTCCTGGGTAAGATCCACTTCTTCGGCGGTCCAGAAAGAGGCTACTGATTTTTTATACCATTCCCAGATGGTATCGTACTTAATTGGAAATAGAACAAAACGGTCCGGATTTTCGGCCAGAATACGTTCGGGTGCAAGCGATGATGGTGCCATTGTGATCGTGTGACTATTATTTTGAATTGATTATTTTAACTTTAAAAACCCTTTGTTTTACCTCGCAAACAGCGACAAAACTATGTTCCTATCCCTGTATAAACAGGCAAAGGAAGAAGGCATACTTTTCGGAATAAAAAAAAGGGAGATCCAAAACCGGGATCGCAGATATTTCCTGCTGTTGGAGTGACAAAATTAAGGGATTTTGTGGTTGTTCAAGCGGAAGTTTTCCACACTATGTGAATAAAATACATAAAGCATTGATTTACAATAATGATAAAATATCCACAAAGTGCATGAATATGTTGGTAACTTGTAGGTATAGTTTTCACAGACGGGTTCACTTTAAAAAAATGCACTATGTTATTATACTTAATGCCTTCTTATTGAATGGTTTTATATGCTCCGTTGGGAACGCAGTTGTTCGGTTATGTAGGTGGTCGATGTGGACAATTTTTTTAAAAAAATGAATGGATGGTGGGCAGAAAAGATGGTGTGGCAAATGAAACGCGGGGATGTCACCTGGATGGCGTTACATAGATGGCGTTACATAGATGGCGTTCCTATGGGAACGCGGGGGGGAATGATCACGTCTTTTTTTTTGCTACAGAGATGGCGTTCCTATGGGAACGCGGGGGGATAAATGATTGCGTCTTTTTTTTTCTACAGAGATGGCGTTCCTATGGGAACGCACGGGGATGAATGATCACGTCTTTTTTTTTTGCTACAGAGATGGCGTTCCTATGGGAACGCGGCATTTGTGGGACATTTCTTTATGTTTATAACGTTTTTTGGGGAACGCATTAACAGCACGAGGCAACCCGTCCCAGCAGGACGGCATCTTTGTAACACCAACGTCGTAACCCGTCCCAGCGGGTCGGCATCTTTGTAACACCAGCATACCCGTCCCAGCAGGACGGCATCTTTGTAACACCAA
>JAIYAP010000066.1 GCA_027488935.1 Saprospiraceae bacterium
GCGTTTCGACGTTCATGGGCAAGAGTTGGTTTATGTTTCGCACCACAAACCTAAACTTTTGCCCTTTTTTATTAATATGTTTTCAAATCGGCTACGCCGATTTCTTTACGAACCATTGATAAACTGCAATGTAAATCAAATGGAAAAAACTACCACACCGCCGCAACCGCGCATTTTGAATTCCTTCTTTTTGTTGATTGGATTCATTTTTGTAATTTTGAACCCGGCATACGAGCAATGTACAAAACATGGTTGTGTTGATATGGCACTCTACATCACCGCATTAAATCCAGATAACCCCGCACAGCGTTACGCAGACATCAGTTACAAATTTATCCGAGGGCGCGAACAAAATGTGATGGATGATGTCGGTAAACCTTGGGTTGAAATGCCTAATAGCGATGAAAGAATGACCAGAGCTGGTAATAAAATTAATGGGATATCAAAATTACATCCTTGGTTTATTACCTGGACAAAATTAGCAAGACTATATGGTTTACTTCCAAATCTACCCTTTGATTGGGCTCCTTCTTGCGATCCTTAACAACTTCAATTACTTCCACAATGTTCTCTTTTGGTCCTAGTGATTTCCACAAAAACTTTTTCAAGGTTATTGGTTTTGACCAGTATGGCATACCTAAAATAATTGAAGTGTCTTTTGATGGCTCAAAAAGCAAACAGAAGATCCTTCATATAGCGGTTGAAACCCAAGACCAAATGAAAATGGCAGTAAAATCTTTGGCTGATTATGATGGACTTAGTGTTTATTTAGATATTGAAATAGATCTTGAATGGATATTACCTTTTTCAGATAAAATAATGTATATAGAATATCAAGGGAAAGTTAAAAATTTAGAATTTATTTCCCAATTTTCCCAATTGCGATATTTACGCCTAAAGGAATGTAGGAAGCCCTTGGATTTAAGAAAATTAACTAAATTGATTGAATTAGTGGTTACAAAATTTGATTTTTCCGGTTTTAATTTTAGTTCACTGGCAAATATTCGCCATTTTAGATTTATAAATTGTCGAAACCTTTCCAGTATACCGATTAACGAGAATACCCCTTTACAATACTTGAGTTTACTGTGGGATCGGGATACAAAAAGTTTTGAATTTTTAAAAGAAGCCGCTAATCTTGAAATAATTGGCCTTATGGATGTTTCAAAATTGGAACATTGGCCAGATTCCAAGCAAATGACACGTCTTAGACGTATCTACTTCAACAATACAAATAGGTTGTTTGATTTTAGCGGCTTGGCCAAAGCACCCAACTTGGAATGTATTAATTTGGGAATAAATGGCTTAAAACCAGTACATCTTGAGCCCTTTTTAGCCTGTAAATCCTTGAAGTACTTGCGTTATGCTGGAACTAAAAAAGATGATGCTTTGGTGCGTGAAATGTTTCCTGGTGTGTTAATGGATGATGATGACGAGCCAGAGGATTGTAGCGGTACGAGTGTCCGTTTTAGTGAGGATGATTGGGTAATGCGGTGATTTTTTATTATATAAAAAACATTAATATCTATTTTCCTATTCTAAAACTATAACATTTTTTACGTTCAGCGCCACACTCTGAGCCTTTAAAACGTTTTTACCCTTAGTTTCTTCTATAAATTTAAGTAGCGATATGTCTGCAATTCAATTAGCCCTTGCAAGTACCCGGTATTATCGGTCCCTGATTTTGCTTTTTGTACCAGCGCTTTTATTCGGGATTTTGCTTTATTTTTACAAAGATCATCCCAAATTGGCCCTGGGTGGTTCTTTTTCAGCGCTGCCCTGGCAGTTTTATGTAGTCGCAATTTTTGGCATTATTGCTACGGTAGGTGGCGTGCTGGATTGGCGCTACCACCGAAACCCGTTAAATATGAAAATTCCCAAAAAGGAACGGGATGCCGAAGCAGCAGCACTGGGATTGGGAGGTGTACCCATGTTTTTTTTAATGTGGTTTGCTATGCTGAGCGATACACCCCAGTTTTTTTTGGTACCCATTATTTTTCAATTGATTTTTACCGTGGTGGCCATTAGTTACGATGAGTTTGTGTTTCACATCAAACGCTGTGGCCCCCTGGAGAATTGGTATCATCGCATGTTGGTGTTTGGAAACGGGATTGCTTGGATGGCCTGGTTTCATTTTATTTATGTGCGATGAACAGCAGGCAATTGTTGCGGATTAGCACCACCCTGTTTGAAGCAAGGCCCAAGCAAGTAAAGGCCGTTTTTACTCCCCATATTTTCGCAATCGGGGCGCAATGGATGGCTGAAAGGATGGGCGTGGAAAATCGGTCAGATAAACACGATCATAACCAATTGTTTATCTATTATGGTCTGCTGAAATATGGAATTTGTTTTGGTGTATTTTTAGGGACATTTTTCTTGCTTTGGCATTTGCAACCGTGGTTGATTCCGCTTAGCATTTTAGTTTTTTATTTATGTGAAATCCATTTTTTGTTCTTGTTTCCTTTGTTGATTGATCAAGTGCCTCGTCCGGTTTGCGCCAGCGTCCGCATGACGTATCGGATGGGATTGATTCGTACGGCATTTACCGTGATGCATATTGGTTTTTTTATGGTTTCGGGGCTGTTTCAGTATAAAAATCCTTTCAAAAAATGGCATATCGGGTGCCTGGCCATTGTAATTTGGTATCAGCATGAAGTTAGAAATCGGTTACCAGCCTACCTTTGAGATTCGACGTGTTCAATTTCCACTGGATATAAAAGGTTCTTGCAGTATTTTATACCTGTCAGACTTCCATTTGAATCGCTTTGGCGCAAAGTTGGTTGCGCGCGTGCTTGCGTGTGTACAGGAACTCGATCCGGATATTATTTTATTGGGCGGCGATTATGTAGATACCCGTGCTGGCTTTAAACATTTCAGGGTGTTTTTGGAGGCCATTGCGTCCCGGCAGCATGTTTTTGCCATTGCGGGCAACCACGACTTTTTTTTCGGCATCCAAAAAATCAAAAAATTGATGGCCGATTGTAAGGTTTGTTTTCTTGAAAATAGCGCCAATGTTATTGATTTACAAGGGTTTAAAGTCCAAATTTCAAGTATACACGCTATGAATGAAACCAACGAGGCAGATTTAAACATCTTATGCTTGCATCAGCCAATTTCCCTTAAACCGGGAAAGCACCCTTATCAGTTGATTTTTGCCGGACACTTACATGGAAGTCAATTTGTTTTTTGGCAAACGCCGCAAGGGCTTTACCCTGGTCGGTGGTTTTATACATGGAATCGGTTGCAGGATTGGCGCGATCACTGTTTGTATATCATCAGTAAAGGCTTGGGTGATACCTTGCCGATCCGGTATAATTGCAAGAAGGATATGATTTTTGTGCGGGTTGTAGCCTACGAACCAGACATTCAAATTTTTGAGGACGACCTCAAAACAAAAAGAAAATAACATGAAACATATTCCTACCAAATGTCCAGTGTGTGGTGGAAAGGTAAATGCGGGTACCACCACATTTACCGTCGATTTAACAACCGGTGTGATTGTTGTTCGTAATGTTCCGGCCTGGGTTTGCAACCAATGCGGTGAAGACTGGATTGAGGATGAGGTATCAGCAAAACTGGAAGTGATTACGCTACGCGCCAAATCACAAAATACGCAGTTGGAAATGGTGTCCATGTGATGTCATGAGAAGAAATTGTCTTTTCATAGATTCGAAACGGTTTCCCGTTCAATTTCAGCCCTTTTCATCATTTCTGACTGTATAAATTCAAATACTTCTGGGGAAAAACTGTTTTTCAGGTTTTTTTCGAAATAAAACAACATCGTTTCCGAATCTGTGAGGTAAGGATTTTGTTTTTTGGCATTATATCGAATACTGTCTACTCCAAATTGAAAGAGGTCGCATAGCATTTGTGCTTTTCGAGTGGGAGGGAGCGCACTATACCAACGGGCGTAAGCGAGTTCATCTTCGCCTAAAACGGTTGATTGATCTGAGTTTTCCATTATATAACATTTATACAGCAATAATAAACACAAGTTGACTTTAGTCCAAGTTTAAGTTCAATTAAAGCGTTATTTATTCAACAACACCCAAAATGACGCGTTATATCTGGCGGAATGTGGGTACATTTGCCCACATTCCGCCAGATATAACGCATTATTTATGGAAAACATACTAATTGGCCGCTCTAAAGAGCAAGAAGTGCTGCTAAAGGCGCTGCATTCCCGAAGTCCTGAAATGGTGGCGGTGATCGGGCGCAGGCGCGTGGGTAAAACGTTTTTGATCCGGTCCGTTTACGCCGGACAAATGGCCTTTGAAATATCCGGCATTCAGGATGCCACCTTAAAAGAACAACTTAAAAACTTCAAATATCAACTCCAAAATACCTTCGGAACTGTTGCTCCGGCGGAAAAACCGGCCAGCTGGCTGGATGCCTTTCAACAATTGATTACCTGCCTGGAACCTAAAATTGGTCCCGAAAAATTGGTTGTTTTTTTTGATGAATTACCCTGGCTCGCAACCCGACGCTCTGATTTTCTCAAAGGACTTAGTTTTTTTTGGAACAGTTGGGCATCTCAAAAAAATATCGTGGTGGTGATTTGTGGCTCATCTGCCTCCTGGATGATTCAAAAAGTAGTGGAACATCGGGGAGGATTACACAACAGATTGACCAAGCGTATCCATTTATTGCCCTTCAATTTGTGCGAAACGGAAGCCTTCCTGAAAAGTTTAAACCTCAAATTTGACCGCTATCAGATTGTCCAACTCTATATGGCCATGGGCGGTATTCCACATTATCTCAATGAAATAGAAGGTGGATTGAGCGCGGCACAAAATATCGAACGTATTTGTTTTTCGCCATCCGGGTTGTTAAATAATGAGTTCTCCCGCTTGTATCCCGCCCTGTTTGACAATGCTGATCATCATATTGCCGTGATTAAAGCCTTGGCCGAAAAATGGCAAGGACTTACGCGCACGGAAATCATCGCACAAAGCAAGCTGGCCGATGGCGGCGGATTAACCCGATGTTTGGATGAATTAATTGCTTCCGGTTTTATTTCGAGTTATTTTCCATTCGGTAAAAAGAAAAAGGAAATGCTGTACCGGCTCACGGATGAATATTCCTTATTTTATCTGCAATTTATTGAAAACAAAGCATATAAAGGAACCGATGTGTGGCAGGAACTCAGTCAAACCCAGCATTACAAAAACTGGAGTGGATATGCTTTTGAGAGTTTATGCCTCAAGCATATTCCCCAAATCAAAAAAGCCCTGGGTATTTCGGGGGTTTATACCGAAACTTCCAGCTTTTATCAAAAAGGAACCGAGCAAAACCCGGGTGTTCAAATTGATTTATTAATCGACCGCAAAGACAATGTGATCAATGTTTTTGAACTGAAATTTTATACCGGTTTATTGAGTATCAACAAAGCTTATGCGGAAAATTTGCGCGAAAAAATGACTATTTTCAGGGAACTGACACAAACACGCAAGCAACTTTTTTTGAACCTGCTAACAACGTTTGGTTTGAAGCCCAATGAACACAGTATTGGGCTGATTGACAAAGACTTAACCATGGAAGTATTATTCCAGGAGGAGTAAAAATCCAGATCGCTTCGTTTTTCATTAAAAACAGCCGTACTTTTACCGCTAGAAATCCATCCTTCAAATCCATTTAAATCTGGGTTAATGTTTCAGATAAACGATTATATACGGGTAAAAACGGGTGTTAAAGACCCCGACAATACGCAATTTGATTTGAGTGGCTGGCAAGGCAGGGTACTCGAAACAGAACCACAGGAAAATGGCGAATTGCTAGTGACCATCTTGTGGGACAGCATTACCCTGCTGGCACAACCCAAGGAGTTTTTGGAAGATTGTTTATTAGGGGGCTATGATTTCTCTGAAATGACCCTGTTTGCCCGTGAACTGGAGCCTGCAACCAAGCGGGACACGGAAGAAGATCGAATTTTTGCCCTCCAGGAAATACAAGATGCTACTTTTTGGCTCGATGCGGGCGAACAAGGCAAACGGATTCAAGCAATAGAAGACGCCTGCGATGAAAATACGGATATCCTGGATGTTTGGCTCGATCATTTGATCCAAAATGTGCCGCTGCCCGTGAAAGCTGAATATGTAGGCGACTCCAATTCCTTGATTAAGGAGGGCGATCCGGTAGAAATCACGGGATTTTCAGAAGTTCAGGAAATGTATGGGGTGATTGTGTCGGTAAAGTACAAGGATAACTGGCAGGAATTTCCGCTTGGCTCTTTGCACATTGAAGAAATCAATGAAAATACCCAGGCTTTGGACGATTATTTGGTCTGGTTTGCGGAAGCAGAATGGTAATTACCTTGGCGCATGGCCTAATACCTGAAGCACCGGCAACACTTTCTGTTTCCAGTCTAGTTTTTGCGCGGCGTATTGCCGCATTTCTGCTGCATAGTCGGGATGCGCAGTTTGTAGCTGCGCCCGTTTTTGATACAAATCAACGATGTCGAGCGGTGCATCTGTTTCCGGCACCCGGAAAACGTATGGAAAACCGTCTTCAAAATCGAGGTCTGCTGCGCTGCAAATAAACGGCAGTCCGGCCGCACAGTACAACCGGTGTTTTAAGGATGCATCGGTTTTTAAGCCTTTGCGATGTATGGCGAGGGTTCCAATGCCCCAATCGGCCTTTTCCAAAAAAGTATGTAAGTCAGCACCTTCGCAAGGCGGATGTAAAAAAACCGATTGTTGTAAGCCCAACTGTTCAATTTCAGCGGCCCAATGGTGCATTTGTTGCGTTCCGAGCCCTACGATGTCCAACCGTACGCTCAACGTTGCGTGGTTCGGTTGTTTCAAATGAACGGACATCCCCTTCAACACCCGATCCAGTCCATGCCATGGCTGCAAATTTCCGACAAACAACAGGTTTAATCGGGTAGGATCGCGTTGTTTCCAACCGCTTATTGGGATTTCATCGACCGCAATGCCATTTTGCACGGCTATAACCGGAATTTTCCAGATCGATTGTTCTGTACCATAGTAATTCAGTACATAATCGACCCAGGAATACAGGCTTGTTCGGTACCGTCGATCGATCCAGCGTTGTATTCGGGCAAAACCATTGTTCATTTCGGCATCATACGGCCAGGTCGGTATTTCTAAAATAATGGTTAAAGCCGGATTTTGCTTTTTGGCGGTTTTTAACAGCCTGCGGAACATCGGGTGCGTCGGCATTTGCCGAATCAGCATGAAATCATATTGGCTAAAATCGATGTGGCGCGCCATCTGCCAATCGCCCAGGATATAAAACAGCAGCAAATGCCCCACTGTTTTTTTGCGCGGCTGTATGAACGGGCGGTACCACAATTGTCCATTTTTCAGCACGCCCGCTGTTTGGTACATCCACACATCTACTTGAATACCATGGCTTTGCAATGCTTTTGCGTACGCGCGGCATTTTTGAATTACTCCCAAATTGTTCGGATCATCCACATGGGTGCGATAATATAAAAGTCCCTGCATGGCGTTCAATGAAAGAGTCGATCTTCGGGTGCGTAAAGGTTCTTGGCCGCGCGTACAGCCATTTTGATCAGGGGGGAGGCATAGCGCTCGGCACGCACGTACGCGACTTGTTGTGCGCCCATGGAGGCATACACTTGCCCGACACTCGGGGTCATGCCGCCATGAAAATCAAAATGTAGCCCGCGTTTAAGCGCCATCTGAATACCTTGCCACAACAAAAAACGCGAGGCGCCCAACTGCGGCAAACGATCATCGAGGCCGCCCAGGAGGAAATAACAACTGCGCTGATCCCAAACAAAAAAAGAGGCCGCATGGATTGCGCCATCCTGATCGACAGCGGTATATACGGCGCCTTGGTTTTGCGCGATGCAGGCATCGAGCAGGGTTTGCAACTGTGCTGCCGTGTAGCGCATCGGCAATTTATGTCGGCGCAAACTCCGTTCTGACAAGGCATGCAGGATGTTCGCATCGGCCGATATCTGACATTGCAAGGACTTTCCCGCTTTGGAAATATTGCGGCGCGACAATTCATTCATATTGCGCAATAGTTGAGCGGGGTCCTCTTTACAATCAATCTGATAGGTGTAGGCTGGTCTGGTTGTAAATCCGGCCTGTTCCAGGTGTTTTGCCTGCGCACTACTTGCCGTAATTTGCCAATACAAACTTGTCGGAAACTGTTTCATAAGAAACGGTATATCAGGAGATGGGGCAGCTTGCTCAGCAGGAAACCAGGCATTGCCCATCATAAAAGGCGGCTGGGTGAGGTAGCAAAGGGGGCCTTTTTTTTTCAGCAAAACCGGCCAAATCATGCCGTTTTCATGGGCAAATGGCAACCATTGGTGCCTACCCAGGAGGGCATCCAGCCACCAGGGCTGAAAAAACAGCGGCAACTGCGGGGCCAATTCAGTAGCCAGGTTTTGATACAAGGCGGCAGATTTCTGAAGTTTCAGTACATTTGTTGGATCCTGGCTTTGGACCATTTTTTTGTTTTTACCGCGATGAAAAGTATGATTTTTCGAGTATTGTTCATGTTGATCCGCGATGCGGCGCTGTTTCAATTGCCTGGTTTTCGGTTGGTTCGGCAATGGGTGGTGCATCGTTATTACAATACCTCCGAGGTGTACCTCGCCCGTTTTGCCCGCTTGTACGCTGCCCATCCCGCCCCTTCTAGCATATTGAAAACGAATGGGTTACTGGAGTTGGGCCGGGGTGCTTCGGTCGACTTTTCGGGTGGTTTATACACCGAAACGGATGTATGCTTTGGCGATGACGTAAAAGTAATCACGCATGAGCACCCGGTGGATGGTCCGCACAAAAATATTGAAGACAACCCGATTAAATATTATGCCTTGCACGTAGGCGCGCACGTAAAAGTTTTTGCCAATGCCATTATTTTGCCACAAGTGGGCACCATTGGCGATTTTGCCATCATTGGCGCAGGGGCGGTGGTGACGGGTCCAGTACCCGCGTATGCCATTATGATCGGTAACCCGGCGCGTGTATTGCGGTTTCGCCAGGTGGGCGAAGCAGGTAGCGCGGTAATGCCTCCTACCGCATGAAGTATTTAAACCGGGTAAATACGTTTTTTACCCCACAACGGTGGATGGTATTGGGGGGGCTTTTGGCCCAGTTAACTTTGTTTGCCTGTATTCCGTTTTTGCTCAGAACCTATTCGGCCAGTTCGGTTGCTGCCTGGAGTTTATTGCTCACCTGGGTCAACCTGTTGTGGTCTTTTTCCCAACTAAAAACAGATCAGGCGCTGGTACAGGCAACCGATTTATTGGAGCGCAAACAATTGTATGCCATCGGTTTATGGAGCAATTTAGTAGTGGGTGGGAGTATTTTAACCTTTGCATTTTTGGCCGGGTGGATCGCAAATGCGTCGCTGTTTGGCTGGATGCTGGCTGGCTTGATGTTGCATGGTTGGCATCAAATGAATTTAAGTTGGCTGCTCAGCGGACATCAATTTCGGCCTTTGAGTTGGTTGCGTATGGGACAGGCCTTGATGGCTTATCCTGCAGCTTTAGTATTTTACCAGTATTTGGGCGCAGAAGGCTTGTTGATTTGTTTTTGTGCTAGTAATGCTTTTTGTATTTTAATGGCATATTGCTGGCGTTTAGCACCGGGCATGTTGGTTTTTATCCGCCTGTTGGGATTAAAACAACTTTTTATAAAAAACCGAAACACCTTTACCTACCTCGCGGGTGGCAACATGCTGCTTAGTATATCGGAGCAGGCCATGGTTTTGTTGATTGCCTACTTTTTTGATCCGGTTTCGGGTGCCGCTTATTTTATGGCAGCCCGCATTTGCAACCTCCCCCTTTCCTTGATTCAATCGGGCTTAAGCCAGTACAACTTGCGGTGGTTTCAGGATTTATACAACCAAGGCCAATTAAAGCCCCGGGTGCCGATTCGGTTTTGGTTGAAATGGCTCCCCTACAGTGCGGTGTACTTTTTGCCCATATTATTTGCCGGCCCCACCCTTTTTGCCTGGTTTTTGGGTGAAAATTGGCGATTTTCTGGACAAATAGCACTTTTATTAGGCTTTTCGGCCTGGTTACGCTTGCTGACCAATCCGACCAGCATGGGATTTTTTGTGATGGGCCGCCCGCTTGTATTTTTTTATTTCACCCTTTTACTGGCGGGCAGCACCCTGTTTTGTGGTGTATTAGCATGGCAGCAGTATTCCTTTCTTATGGTGATTGGAAACTTTGTAGCAGCACAAATCATCATTTTACTTTTTTATAACATCCTGATGCTACGCATGATGCAAAAAAACTAACGCATCAACACCATTTTACCCAATCCGTGTTTGAACATGCCGTCGATGTTGTTTTGTTCGAAAAATTCAAAATCGCTACCGTCTGCTTTTTTGGCCACTACCCGGTAGAGGTACACACCATTGGCCAATTGGTCGCCATAGGTATCGCGGCCATCCCAGCAAAAATTACTTTGGTGGGTTCCGGGTAAAAGTGGGCCAAATTCTGCACCCAAAATTTCGCGCACCACTTTGCCACTCACTGTCATGATTTGTACCTTGAATTGGGTCGGCGTTTCCGCGCCGGTCATGGTGTATACAAAACAGGTGCTGGTAGAAAACGGGTTGGGATAATTGAGCAGGTTGGACAAGGTGGATCGGGTAATGACTTTAAACCGCACCGTATAATCGAGTTTTGCGGCGTTGTTTCCGGTAGCATCCCGACCATTTACCAAAAGTTTGTAATCGCCATCCTGGGTAAAAATGGGCTGCCATTCGAGCCGGGCAAGGTTCTTTTTGGGCAATTGACTGCCATCCGCCGGGAAAAACTGCACTTGTGGATCATTCCAGGCAATCTCGCGCACCACCCCATTGGGTGCTTCGAGGGCAATGGTAAACGTGCTGGTATCCTGCAGGGCCAAAAATCGGTTATCGTCCTTCAATGTGATGACCACCTGGGGTTTAGGTGAAATCAAATCGCCATCGAGGATATGTACGCCGTCAAAACTCACATCCAGCAATGGATTGCGGTCATCGGTTTTTACAAAGAAATTGCGCACCAAAATATTGTTAAAATGGTACAATTCGGGCTGATCCTGGTTCGGATTAATGTCGACAATCAGGCGATAAGCGCCGCCCAGTCCACCGGTGCCGATGCGCACTGGAACGGCCAGGGTATTGTCGATTGGCAAACGTCCCAAGCGTTGTACCCATTGTTTTTGAACACCTGCGTCGCTTTCAATGCGGTAGCGTACCAACAGCGAATCCATGGCCTGAAACGAAATATTGCCAAACGGAATGGTGGCACGCAAGGTATCGCCCGCAATCAAGGTATCAGCATACCAGTTGCTTACGCCATTGCCCACGAGGGTGCCTTCCGGGTAGCCATCGTACAACACGCGCCAGTAATGCAGGGGTGTGGGGGTGCGGCCGGTAGTATCGGTGGTTTCATAAGACAATTGGAGGTACGGAAATTCCGCCGCCGCGATGTTTGCCAAATCCTGGTCGCCTGGTATAAATGATTGATATAGAAGGGTATCTGTTTGATTGGCCCGAATTCCTTTGAGGCTTAATTGAACCATATCGGTAATTTGGTCGGGCGCTGCCGTTTTCCAATGCAGGGATTGCCATTTTTTTGCCGGACCAAATTTGGCGGTGGTAATGGTACCGCTGGGCCAATTGATGGGAAATAAATGTCTGATTTCGAGGATCGAGTCTTTGTTCGTCACAAAAGTATCGCGGGCCGGAAAATTTGGGTTGCCATTTTGAAACAAAAAACCATAAGGATAAGGCGCGCCCGGGGCTGCGGTGAGTTTGCGTATATTTTTTGCGCCGCGCGCTTCCAGGATTTGAAACAAATTGGCGCCGTAAGTAATCGAATCGGCTACCCATTTTTTGGGTGCATAGCCGGTTGCATCCGAGTTGGCGTACACCGACAACACCCCAACGATGGCATTGGGTGTCAATTCATTTTGCAATAATTGCATCAAAGCGACCCTTTTAATCGAATCTTTTATGTCAAATTCATAAAACAAGGACTCCTTGCCGGTTATTGCGCTGTATGGATGGCTGGCACTTACCGGAATAATTTTACCATTTACCGGATCAAACTGCACCACCACAAATCCGCGGTCGACACCATAATCGCTGGCCCATTGAAAGGTGGTTTTGGGTCCTTTTGAATAGGCGTCCAAAATCATGGGGATTACGGGTTCTTTGATGCGGTATGCGATGCGCAAATAGGCATACGCGAGGCCGTTTTGCAATTTCCACTGCCCGTTGAGGGAGTCAATTTGCAGGCCATACAGGGTATTTTCGTTAAATTGTCCTTTGTCAGACTGGCTCCAACCGGGCGGCGATTTTGCCAAATGGGTAAACGATTGGGTTTTCCACACATAAGCGCCATTAACGAGGCTATCCCGGGTGACGCGCCAATAATAAACGGTGCTGTCGGTGGGCAATAAGTTGGGCGTCCAGGAAAAAGTCCCCCCTGTTCCGATGGTTTGGGCTTGTTGCAAAAAGGGGCTGGAGAAGGTCCGGGTGGTATCCAATTCCCAACGATAATAGGCATTTGCACCCGAAGCGGTCACCGCGGCAGCTTGTAAATGCACTATATTGGTGTCGATCAACGCATAATTTGGCGGATACACTACTTGAACATCGTTGTTATAGAGGAACACTTCCACCCCGGCTTGTCCGAGGCCATCGGTAAGGTCGTTGTTGAGTTCGGCGGCAAGCGGCTGTTCCTCAATTTTCTGGGCAGGGTCTACCCTACCCAGCAACCGTCCCAACCCGGGCGCCAACCCGTTTGTGGGCAAATCCATTTGAATTTTTTGCCGAAAAGCAGGCCCGGCAACGCTGTCCATTTTCAAAACGTGCAGGCTATCTTTTGCATCGCGCAGTTCAAACCGCAGATCCAATGGATTGGGCACGTTTTTACCCAAATTGACCACATCAAAGTCCAATTGAAAGGTACCCTGGTCGATGCTAATCGGATTCGGACGGATGCGCACACTGTTTCGGTCAATCAGGTAATCGGGTGTTTGCGCGGTATGGATGTGTACCGCCGGATCGCCGATCAATTGCATTTGGTGCAAAACGGCGGTTAAACTTTCAAAATTATCGGCAGGGAAGGAAGCAATGGTCGCATTAATGGTTTTTCCGAGGCTTTTTCCATACTCTGGTCCGCCCAAGCGTTCGTAAAAACGTTTGCCGTAAGCGTGCAGTCCATCTGTATAACTGTAATAAACGGAAGCCAAATAGGCAAGCGCTCCTTTGTTGCGGGCCAATAAAAACTGCTCGCCCAGGCCTTTTGCCGGGTTTGAACATTGCCCGGTAAAGCAACCCATGATCAGCATAAGCGGGTATTTGCCTTTATTTTGATAATTTTCTACCAAACCAATGTCGTAATCCAACACAAAAGGCGAAGTATGGCCAAAATACATCCAGGTGGATACCCCTTCATTCAAAGATGCCGAAATTTGTTCAAATGGCGGCAGTTGAACCGGATCATTGGAGGTTTTGTACAGCGTGGTCACCTCGGCCCCGATGGCGTTGTTTTGCAGTTCAGCACGCATATCCTCCACGTAATTGGCGATGGTGGATTGGTCATCGGTCAGGCCGGAACTAATATGCAAGGCGCGTTTATGCCAGGCTTTGGCGGCGATGCTTTGTTCGGGATTGGCAAGATCTTGTTCGTGCTGCTTAACTTTTTCGAGGTAATAGGCAATTTCGACGGGTTTGACTACGGGTAAACGGCCAATGGACAGTGCCGGCTCGGCTATGCGGTTGCCCGGCAGTACGTACAACAAATCGGAACCGACTACGCCATAATCGGGTAGAAAAAACAGCGAGTCTTTCAAAATATTTTGCTGGGCGGAAGTTCGGAACGTATTGTGGTCCAAGCCTTTACCAACGAGCAACACATATTCCGGGTTCGACCATGTTTTTTTAATATAATGGCAAAAGTTTTTGATCGAAATGGGGTGAAAACGCGCGCCATAGGCAAATTGCGCATACAGTTCTTCAATGTCTACCACCGTGGTTTTATACGCGCCGCCTGCTGCACTGGCTCGGTAATCGGCATAGGCTTTCACGTGGTTGGCGCCTGATGTCAAGGGATCAGCAGTTAGGCGTTTGGTGCTGATCAGGATGTAATTGGCATCTTCCTGGGTAAAATTGCGGAACTGGAAAGTACCGGCGAGTACGGGTGTTTTGACTGCGGCGGTACTAAACACCACAATATGCCGCGGCTGGTTGGAGGTCGGTAAAAAAACCTTTAACACACCGGCGTCAAAAATGGCTTCCAGGCGTTGCAAATTGGTTTGATCCACGACGATCGGAATGCCGTTATTGGGGGCAAAACCATTGATTTCCAGGTAATTACCTGTTGTAGTTGCATCAAGGTCAAATTCTGTCAGGGTCGCGGCCGGAAAGTTCAGGTTGCGTGGGTACCGAAGCGAAACGCCGCTTAATATATGTCGGTCGTCCGCATTCGCTATGGATTTCAGTTTGATTTTAAGCAAGCCGTTGGGCAAAGACAACGGCACCTGCACGGTAGGGCTTACAATCTTGAAATCGTTAAAAGTTTGGGTATAAAAAAGCGAATCGTTGAGGCGGAGTTCCAGATTGTGGTCGCCCAAATCATGCACAGCACGCATGGAAAGTTGTGCATCGGGTCCGGCTGCAAATTGTTCGGTGAGCGGTATATCCAGCAGCGTTTCGGCAGCCTTTGCTTTTGCGTACCCGTCGCCATTATAATAGGAATAGCGGATAAATGTCCCGGTGTTTCGTTTAAAATAGGCATTGGTAAAAAACTGCAAATTGGTAAACCAGCACCAGGGCGTCGGGGCAGGAACATTACTTAAGTCGTTGGGCATGGGTGCATAACGCAACGGCGCGCTGCCATCCTGCCAGGTTAGGTAGTAGGTAGTCGTATCATTCACCAGGCTGTACCAGGGGTTCACATTTTCGGCTGCCGCATCGGTAAATAAAAATTGATCCACTTCATCGCGGTTGCGTTGTCCCCAAAATTCGATAAAATCCTGATCGCCCAGCACTCCTGCCGTATTGGTAAAAATGGGCACCTGTTTTCCATTGCAGTACAAGCGTAAATCGGTGCCGGGGATACCCGCAGCCAAACCTGAAGCGACCAATTGCGCCCCATTTACGCGATAAATGCCATCGGCGGCCACCTTGATGCGCAAATAAGCGTTCGAATACCGAATCCATTCATTGCCATAGAGGGTATCAACGCCAACAACCATTTGCGCATTCAAAAACTGGATGGATGCGCAATAAAAAAGACAACAGAGCGAAAAAAACTTCATTTTATACTTCATGGGTAAGCCGTAACTTAATCGTGGAACACTGCAAGGCATGAAAAAGGGTAAATGAAACGTACGGCGGGCAAGTTGACATAAATTTATATCAACTATAATAAATTGATTAAAAGGATAGTTATAGGTTTTTTCGGATATGTACGCAATCAGGCAGGCTGTGTTTAGCCTTTTCTAAAGCACACAAAGGTAAGATCCGAATAAGAAGTACTTGTTAATTTTCAATCCAACCACCGCCTTTTATGTCGCATTATTTACCCATGCTTGTTTGCCTTTTTATGGCAAATTTGCTTATTGCACAATGTCCTGTGCTGGAATTAGGTGCATTCCAACAAATACAACGCACGGAAGGGCCCGAAAAGGAGGCCAAAATACTGGCCCAGGGCTTCGATTTACACAGTGATTTTGTGCTGGGCGGCAAAAAAATGCGCCGTTTCAACAAATGCTGGAAAGGAAATGCCGGAAAAGCACGGTACGAACAGGTACTACTCTGGAACAGCAGCGCCAATCAAATGATGCTGTTGCTTTCCGATGAAGCACAGTACCAATCTATGCGTACAACCATTGAGGGCCGACATAACGCCACCAGTGCCCAGAAAGGCGATGATTTTTATATTGGAACGATGTTTCGTTATCATTTCAGTGTGCAACAATTGGATGCTGAACCGTATTTCACGATTGGAATCGCGTTCAAATGACAAATTAATTACCGGCTATTTTCTTGCAGCACCGTACCTTTGCGGCTTCACTTTTTTAAATTGAGCATGAAAGTATTCAAATTTGGTGGCGCCAGTGTAAAGGATGCTGCAGGTCTGCAAAATGTTGCATCGATTCTGAAACGTTTTCAGAACGAACAATTGGTCATTATCGTTTCGGCGATGGGTAAAAACACCAATGCCCTGGAGGCGGTGCTGGCTTCCCATGCCAAACAGGACGGTAAAGCGCAGGAGCTGTATGATGCAATTAAGGAAAGCCATTATGACCTTTGCCGTGCCTTGTTTGATGCTGACAACGAGGTTTTTTCAGCCGTAAATGACACGTTTGTAGAAGGCGAATGGGTATTGGAAGAAGCGCCATCCGACAATTACGATTATATGTACGACCAATTGGTGAGTGTGGGGGAACTCGTCTCTTCCAAAATATTGGCTGCCTATTTGAATAAAGCCGGACTGAAAACCCAATGGCTCGATGCCCGCGATGTGGTGGCGACCGACAATACATACCGTGAAGGCTGGGTAATTTGGGATAAAACGAAGGCAAATGCCCAAAAAATTGTGCCGCCCATGTTGGCGCAAGGTGGATTTGTGGTTACCCAGGGCTTTATTGGCTCAACTTCCGAGAATTTCACGACCACCCTTGGCCGCGAGGGCTCCGATTATTCGGCTTCTATTTTTTCACACTGCCTGGATGCCGAGAGTATGAGCATTTGGAAAGACGTTCCGGGCGTGTTGAATGCTGACCCGCGTTTGTTTGAGCATGTGATCAAACTGGACCGAATTTCATACCGGGAAGCCATTGAAATGACCTATTACGGTGCTTCGGTGATCCATCCGAAAACCATTAAACCACTTCAAAACAAGAATATTCCCTTGTATGTGAAGTCGTTTATTGATCCAGACGGTGTCGGCACAGAAATCAGCAGCGACAATGAAGAAACTTATCCGCCGATTATTGTGGTGGAAAAAAACCAGGCCTTGTTGCACATCAGCACGCTCGATTATTCGTTTGTGGCCGAACACCACATGGCGCGCTTGTTTGGCAAGGCAGCCGATTTGCGCCTTTTTGTCAATATGATGCAAAATACGGCTATTAGCTTTACGATTTGCGTTCCCAACATCCCCGATCGTCTGAAAAAATTCATCGAGGATGTGTCAGACGAATTCAAAGTAAAAATGGAAGAAGGGCTGGAATTGCTCACGATTCGCCACTACAACGAAGAAACCATTGCCAATTTGAAAAAAGGGAAAATGGTGTTGTTTGAGGAGCGCATTCGGAATACCCTGCAAATGGTGGTAAAAAATATTCCCGCAGTAGAGCGCCGGGAAGTGGATATTGCTGGGTCGAAGGCTTCTTAAAAAAAAGGGGTTCCACGGAGGAGCTCGGAGGTATGGAGTTGCACAGAGTTTTTATTTGTTCTGTTTCCGCCCATTCCTCCGAACTTCTCATGAAACCCTTTTTTCTCCGTGAAACTCCATACCTCCGAGCTCCTCCGTGGAACCTTTTTTTCTCCTTAGCTCCCAAGTCGCTCAGCAATCGCCGATGCCCAGCCCGGTGCATCATTCAAACTAGGCACCAAATCAATATGCTCCCCGCCCCATTTTTCGAAATCCTCTTTGTATTCTGAGCCAATTTCTACGATCGTTTCCAAACAATCGGCTGTGAAAGCGGGGCAGAAAACGAGCAGTCGCTTGGCACCTGATTTGGCCAATGCCTCAATGGTGCGGACGGTGTATGGTTGCGTCCAGGGATCAGCGCCGAGGCGTGATTGAAAACAAACCGTATATTGTTCCGGCTTCAAATCGAGTTGGGCTGCAATGGCTTGGGTTGTGGCATAGCACTGGGCCGAATAACAAAACTGGTTGGTAGGCGTCAGGGTCTGGCAACAATCGGCACTTTTCAGGCAATGGTTGAACTGGTCACCCTTGCGCAATTGCCGCTGCGGCAATCCGTGGTAACTAAATAAGATATGATCGTAAGAAGCCAGGTCGAACTTCCGGGCATTTTGCGCATACAAGGCAATCATGGGCGCCCAGGTCGGGTAATTGCTGATAAAATCGACCGAAGGAATAATTTGTTGTTTAGTGAGCACCCGCATCACTTCCTCGTGTACGGAACCCGTTGTGGCACTGGCATATTGCGGAAACAGGGAAAATACCACGATTTTCTCCACTTTTTCTGCCATCATTTTTTGAATCGCCGTTTCAATCGACGGACTTTGGTAGCGCATGGCCAGTTCGACGATATATTCAGGCCCCATCAATTGCTGAATTTGGTCTACCAGGCGGAACCCGTAATATTTGAGGGGCGATCCGTTTTCCGTCCAGAGTTCCTGGTATGCTTTGGCCGATTTACCTGAGCGAAAAGGCGCAATAATACCCCGCACGAGCAAATTTCGGGCAATCGGATTGATGTCGATGACCCGTGGATCGAGCAAAAATTGTTTCAAATAACGGTACACTGCCGAACGTTTGGGCTCATCGGGTGTGCCCAGGTTGACAATCAGAATTCCTGTTTTAGCAGTATTGGACATGCAAGTAGTTTATAATCAAAAAAATACGCATTAGAAAGGATTTTAAAAAAATTCCCTGCTAAACAATCGGTACATTCAAGGTACTCATATCAAACTGCAACTTGGCCAGACTGCTGTAGGCGCCATTTTCGATGGCCGACAATTCATCATGGGTGCCTTGTTCAATAATATGACCACCTTGCAACACATAAATCCGATCTACGTCGCGGATGGTCGCCAATCGGTGGGCAATAATGATGCTGGTACGCCCTTCCATCAAATTATTGAGGGCATCTTGTACCACGCGTTCGCTTTCGGCATCCAGGGAAGAAGTCGCTTCATCGAGCAACAGCACAGAAGGGTTGCGCAAAATCGCGCGTGCAATGGCAATACGCTGCCGTTGTCCGCCCGACAATTTGATGCCGCGTTCGCCTACAATGGTGTCCAACTGTTCCGGGAAACTGCTGATAAAATCCCAGGCATTGGCCTTTTTAGCCGCTTCGATAATTTCATCTTCCTGGGCGTCGGGTTTGCCATACAGGATATTTTCACGAATAGATCCGCCAAATAAAATTACTTCCTGCGGCACCAGGGCAAAATTCTGGCGATAAGATTCCAGTTCGTAATCATAAATATTTTGTCCATCAATTTTGATGGTGCCCTCATTCAACAAATGAAACTGCAACAACAATTGCATGATGGTACTTTTTCCGGCGCCACTTTGTCCTACAATGGCCACTTTGGCACCCGATGGAATTTCAAGACTAACGCCTTTCAAAATTTCCATATCGGGGCGGGTTGGATACGAAAAATGTACTTTTTCAAATTGGATATTGCCCGCGAATCGTCCAGCTTTCAGGTTGGTTTGTGGGCGTCCATCCACTTCGCTTTTCGAATTCAGGATTTCGCGCACCCGTTCTGTTGCACCAATCGCGCCGACCAATTCGGAGTAAAAATTACCCAATCCAGCGATGGCACCGCCAATAACGGCTGTAAAGGTTACAAATGAAATCAATTGGCCCGCAGTAATTTCGCCGGCTTGTACCATGCGCATACCCGTCCAAATGACAAAAAACAAGGCCCCGAACAACATGGTGATGATGAAAACGGCAAAAATAGCGCGGCCACCAGCGTATTTCATGGATACTGAAATGACCGAATCGTTGGTTTTTTTATACCGTCCTAATTCAAAAGCCTCATTGGTAAAAGCTTTCACCGCATGGATGGTTTGCAGCGTTTCATCCAAGATGGTATTGCTTTCGGCCAAAATTTGCTGGCGCTGTTTGGATAATTTGCGGATATACCGTCCAAAAATCATAGCGCCCACCACAATCACCGGGAAAGTGGCTAACATGATAAAAGCTAGTTTGGGCGTTTGCCAAGCAAGAAAAATCACACCGCCCACCAGCAAAATGATTTGACGGAAAAACTCTGCCAGTACGAAATATAAGGTGTTGTATAGCTTTTCCAAATCGTTGGTCAATCTGCTCACCAACTCCCCCACCCTGCTTTTTTCAAAAAACTCAATGGGCAAGGAAATCAGACGCTGGTACAGGGCTTTGCGGATATCTGCCGTGCCTTTTTCACTCACTTCGGCAAACATCATTACCCGCAGATAAGAAACCACACCCTGAAAACTCAGTACAATGATCAAACCCAGCGCAATTTTGGGCAAACTCAAGTTGGCCATCACCGTTTTACCTTGTGCCACGTCGAGCATCAAGCCCACGGTATAAGGGAAAACCATAAAAATGGTGCTGGACAAAAACAGCAACACCAAGCCAAAAATAAATTTCCAGCGGTAAGGCCGGATGAAGGCAAATATTTTGAGCGCCTCGCGAAAACTCTCGCGCGTCAGTTTCGGACGGGTAACTTCGTTGTTATCTTGTTGCATCTTGCAAAGGTCAACAGCCTAATTGAAAATAAGATCAAAGGCTTGTCAAATTTCTTTTGCAAATGGCAGATTTTGTGGCCAAATAACTGAAATTGGCGCTTAAACTGGTGTGTTAAACTTCGATGTAAGGGTTTCCACATCAAAATATTCCCGGAAAAACTCATCGCACCAAAGACACACATTTTGCAAATCTTCATTACGTGCGGTGGCAAATTCCCGAGAAATGCCCACCGACTCCCCCATACCCAATGGATCACCTTCGTTAATCTTTTGAAATACAGGCGATTGCGCAACACGCGCTAATACTTCGGCTACTTTTTCTTTGCGGGCATCTCCCATCGCTTTATAGGTGCCTGGACAACACGGATTGATGCGCCACAACTGAATGGAAATTTCCTGGGGGATGTTTTCTGCGCCGCTTAAAAAGCCAATGCCGCCCGACAATACCTTGCAAAAATTATGGTTGGGGTCGCGCAGCCAGATGTTTTTTTCCGTCGCCCGACCGCGTGCCCAGTTCCCGCCCAGCCACATATCTTCGGTTGCGCCCCAATAGCCCCAGGAAAGGGGATGCTCGGTGATTAAATAGGTGTCTTTTTCAATTAATGGATCCTTTTCTTCCCCGTTTACCCCGCGCGATTCAAACAGTTCGGCCAATTCCATCAAACGGGTACCGGAATGTTTGTGGTAACGGTCTATGCTGGCGATGTCGAACCGTGAGACGCCTTTTTCAATCAAGGTATCTAATATTTCACCGTTTAACAGGTCGCCGTTGGTTTGCAGCATAATTTGGGTGGAACTGCCGTACCGCTCGCGGATTCGATCTAAAATGCTGTACAACAGTTTTTTATCGGCCAACGGTTCACCGCCGGACAGTATGAGCCGATCAATTTGGTTGGGCATATTATCTATAATTTGCATACATTCCTCCTCGCTGATACGCGCGCCTTGTGGACCCGAGAGGTTGTAGCAGTGGTCACATTTATCGTTACAAAGTTGGGTAAACACCCAATAAAGCGATTCGCAATGGTTGTTATTTGCCATTATTTTTTATTTTAATATTAAACAGCGTCTTGTATGGATTGCCAAAATGCGCTTTCCGCCTGCATACCCGTGCGCGGATCTGCGATAAAATCGCGTAAATGATCAAAAATATGGAGGTTCCCGGCATCCAGGTAACCCAATTGATCGCCCATGCGCACGGCTTCTTTCAAATCATGGGTGACCAACATGGCCGTAATTTGTTGTTGTTGTGCCATTTTTTTAAAAAAATCCTGCATGTTGGCCCTCGTTTCAACGTCTAAATTGCCGAAGGGTTCATCCAAGAGCAACAAGCGGGGTTCAATGATGAGGGCGCGGCCAAAAGCGACCCGTTGTTTTTGGCCACCCGACAATTGGGTGGGCATTTTGCGGGCATGCGTTGTTAAACCTAAGTCTTCCAACATACCATCCACTTTTTCACGCAGGGCGGGTTCGGGCATTTTGCGCAAACGCAGGCCGAACGCGATGTTTTCAAATACATTCAAATGCGGGAAAAGCAGGGCCTCCTGGTACAAATACACGATGCCGCGTTGTTGGGGCGGCAAAGTATGTACGAAGTTTCCGTTTAACTGGATTTCACCGGAGCCATCCAGCAATCCGGCGATCATTTTCAGCAGGCTCGTTTTGCCGCAGCCCGACTTTCCGAGCACGGCCAGGGTTTTGTGCGCTTCCAACTCAAAGGAAACAGACGATAAAATGGTTTTTCCCGCAAAGGACTTATGGAGTTTTTGGACAGATAACAACTTCATATTCAGGCAGTTTCACTTTGGAGGGTTTCAGATCGAAATACAAAACGCTGGTTGAGCCACAACAGCAACAAGGGCGGAAAACAAATCATGCAGGCAGTTACTGCGGCCAAATATGTGTTGGCTTCTCCGATGTATTGATAGGTCAGGACGGTTAAAGTACGCACCTGCCCCAATCCGATCACCGAACTTAAGCCATAATCGAACCAGGAAATAAGGAAAGTTTGGGCAAAACACAAACGCAGGGCATCTTTGGAAACAGGCAGCAACACCCGGAAAAACGTGGCCGTACGCGATGCGCCTAAAGTAGCGCTCAAATCCTCCATGGCCCGCAAATCGGCGTCAAAATGCCGGAAAAAGAGCAAAAACGCAAACGGGTAACACAAGATGAACTGCGCCAACATCACCCCGGTAACTTGTCCGGCAAGGTTGCTGACCAAAAAGAAAAACTTGATACAATGCGCATAAATCACGGGCGAAAAAGCGTACGGTAAATAGGCCAAAACCAAGGCCCAGCGCCGCCAGGGATGCCCCGCGATGTATTGCGCGCTCAAAAAACCGGCCAGGGTGCTGAACATACCGATGGTTAGTGCAAACAGGCAAGAATACGCCAGCGCCGAAAAAAAACCCGCATGCAAGCCGGTCCAGTGCAAAAAAGTCAAACTGTCGGGCAAAAGTGCCGGATAAAACCATTGCGTTGCCAGCGACAACAAGGCCAAATAGGCAAACGGAAGGGCAAACAGGGCACAAATGGAGTAAAGCAGGGCCTTTTTCATGCAGGTTCGGTATTAGGAGATTGCCGAAAATGCCATCGCCAAAAGCAGGCGATTAACACCAGAATTACGCCCGCGTACAGGACCGCACAAGTGTAGGCTACCGGCACATCCGCGAGGTTGAATTTGCTGAATTTTTGACTAATCAGCACGGAAATCATGGCAGGCGATTGTTGTCCCAACAACAAAGGCACTTCAAAAGCGCCGAATAAAAATACGGTGTACAGGACCAAGGTGGGTAAAACCCGGTGTATCAGGATGGCCAGGATCACTTTACGCCGTATTTGGGCCGAATTACCGCCTAAAGTAGCCGCTAAATGGATATATTCCGTTATACCCGCCCGATCATATTGATCGAGTACCAACAGCAGGATAAACGGAAAATTCAAAAGCAACAAAGTCACGAACACACCTATATAATATGGATCATTGACGAGTACGGGAAAAGAATCGGTCGTTTGAATCAGGCCGAGGGCGTGTGCCCCACGCGCGAGTATACCCGTACCACCCAACCATTGAAAAGAAACAAAGGCGGCGACCAAAGGCGGCAGAGCCAAAGGCAAATGGAGGCTAAAACGCACCCCGCGCTGCTTCAAATGGGGGCGCAAGGCAATCACGCAGCGCAATGCCAGGAAAAACGAAACCGTGCTGACCAGGACTGCCAATCCCAAACTCAGGGTTAAAGACGCCCATAACGCTTTGGATGTCAGGGCAATATACCAGTATTGCAAGGTAAAACCGGTGTTCAGGTACCCGATCAAGCCCAACGAATACAACACGGCATAAACCAAACCGGCAGCCAGGGGCATTACGCCCAGGAGCAAGAAAAAAACAAGGGCGGCATGCCCCTGCGGACGTCGATACTGGGTATTTTTTTGCGCAGTTGCACTCATTGTTCAATCACAAACTTTCTAAAATCGCTGTACAAACGAATCATATATTCCGGTGCTGGTTCTTTTAAAGCATAAGGCTGAATGGTGCTGCGCAACAGGGCATTGTGGCGCTGCGGCACGTTTTCGAACTTCGTTTTCCATTCGTCTGGCAATTTCCCTATGCTTAAAATGGTCCCATCGCCCCATACATTGGGCAACAATTTTTGGAATTGGGCTTCCGGACTAATTAAAAAATTGACCACCATCATAGCGCCTGCTATATTAATCGCCCCACTCGGAATACCCATAAAATGCGTATTTTGAATGGTTCCGGACTCAAAAACGAACGACTTTGAAGTAACTGGAAACGTTTTTTGTAAAATCTTGTTATCCACCTCGTTGTCGTTGTTGCTCATGGTAAAATCCAGTTCGCCATTGGCAAACATTTGGTGCATACTGGCCACACTTTCCGGAAAAGTTGCGCCTTTACGCCAAAAATAAGGTTTTACACGGTTGATATAGGCCCATAATTTGCCCGACAATTCCTGGTATTTTTTTTCATCAAAGGGACCATCCAGTGCATTCCCACCGCCCGCGAGGGTAATTAACCAGGATTTCAGCAGGGTCATACCCGTAAATTCATACGGCAGGGTGCACTTGCCGGGATGTGCTTTGCAATAAGCTTCAAACGCCTCCATGGTACGGGGCGGCACGGGGGTGCGCAAAGTGTCGTAAATCAGCGCCAATTGCACATTGCCCCAGGGACACTCGTACCCTTCTACCTTTTGCTGAAAATCAATCCCAATAAAGGGATTTTCAAAATCGATGTATTGCGCATTGGGCAATTTTGGAGCATACGGTCCAAACAAGGCATTAATCTGCCGCAACTGGAAAAAGGTTTCCCCATTGATCCAGCACAGGTCGATGCTGCTGTTTTGCTTGCCCGCATCTTTTTCTGCCAACAGTATTTTAACGATTTCCGTCCCTTGTCCGGGCGCGATATCCAAATTGATATCATATCGTTTTTTCAACGCCGGCACCACCCAATCGGCCATATACTGGTTGATCAGCGGATCTCCTTGCCACATCATCAAATGCACGGTACTGCCTTTTGCCGCCTGTTCAATTGCTGGCCAGGGCGCATTCAACCAATCCTGCTCGGCTGGCTTCGGGGCCTGGGTGTTGCAGGCGAAATTGACACACAATAGTATTACAATGATTATTTTACGCATTTTATTTAATTGACAGTTGATAGTTGTTAGTTGACAGTTTGGGCATTTTTAAAGTATTGGTGTATATGGTTGAGGTGTCACCTTCCCGAGGTGTCACCTTCCCGAGGTGTCACCTTCCCGAGGTGTCACCTTCTCGAGGTGTCACCTTCCCGAGGTGTCACCTTCCCGAGGTGTCACCTTCCCGAAGTGTCACCTTCCCGAGGTGTCACCTTCTCGAGGTGTCACCTTCCCGAGGTGTCACCTTCCCGAGGTGTCACCTTCCCGAGGTGTCACCTTCCC
>JAIYAP010000021.1 GCA_027488935.1 Saprospiraceae bacterium
CTTCTTCACCAATTTGATCAAAAAATGCCTGAGGAATCTGGTCAAGTAAGTCTTTTACGCGCAGAGACTGTCTTTTCATCCCGCAAAATTACCTCTTTAGGTTTTAGACAGCAATGGGCGGAGCCCGAAAGATTGGCACACGGGGTTGGAACCCCGCGCGAGCCGGTTGCTGGTTCGGAAAATTTGAGGAAATCGGAAATCATGTAATCGGATATCGTAAATCATACACAACTTTGGCACACTTTTTTACCTTTGCCAACAAGCCGAATTAGAATTCCGATTTCCGAATAACGATTTCCGATTTTCGATAGATGGATTTTAAAATCAAAAATCGGAAATCCAATCGGAAATCGGATATCATGTAATCGGATATCGTAAATCTTCACATCATCAATCAATTCAAAATGAACCGTTTCCGTCCAGGTGTGCTCCATGGCGAGGAAGTCACCGAACTTTTAAATTATGCCAACGAACATGATTTTGCTTTACCGGCCGTCAATGTTACGGGCACCAATACGGTGAATGCCGTACTGGAAACCGCAGCAGCCGTCAACAGCCCGGTCATCATACAGTTTTCGCATGGTGGCGCCGCATTTTTCGCGGGTAAAGGCTTGTCGAACGAAGGCCAGCGCGCATCGATCATTGGGGGCATCTCCGGTGCGATGCACGTACACCAGGTAGCGCAAGCGTATGGCGTACCCGTCATTCTGCACACCGACCACTGCGCACTCAACATCATTGATTGGGTGGATGGTTTGTTGACCGAAGGCGAAAAGTTTTATGAAAAAAACGGATACCCGTTGTATAGCAGCCACATGCTCGATTTGTCGGAAGAGCCGCTGCATGAAAACCTCGAAATTTCGTGCAAACACTTCGAGCGCATGTCTAAAATGGGCATGACCCTCGAGATCGAACTCGGTGTTACCGGCGGCGAAGAAGATGGCGTCGACAACTCGGATGTAGATTCATCGCGCTTGTACACGCAGCCCCAGGAAGTGTTTGAATCGTACGAGGCATTGCGCAAAATCAGCCCGAATTTCACGATTGCTGCGGCATTTGGCAACGTACATGGCGTGTACAAACCCGGCAACGTAAAATTGCAGCCGATTATCCTGAAAAACAGCCAGGATTTCATCCGCGAAAAACTCGGCTTGGAAAGCAAAACACCGGTGAATTTTGTATTCCACGGCGGTTCTGGTTCTTCGCAGGCAGAAATTCGGGAGGCGATTGAATACGGCGCCGTAAAAATGAACATCGATACCGATATGCAATGGGCATTTTGGGATGGTATACGTGGATTTTACGAAGCCAAAAAAGGCTACCTGCAAGGCCAGATCGGCAATCCAGACGGTGCAGATAAGCCGAACAAGAAATTTTACGACCCGCGCGTATGGTTGCGGGAAGCCGAAAAGACCTTTGTGGTCCGCTTGAAGCAGGCATTTGAAGATTTGAACTGCATTGGAAAAAATGCTTAAAAATATTTTGCAGCAGAAGCAGCGTTTGCCTGCGGGGCTTCGTTTTTAATGCAGTTTTTGTAAGAAAAACACCCCGGGTTTGTCTGTTGATGTGATAAAACAGTCAGATTTCGTTTAAAAGCAGGTTTTATTAGTTGGTTTTGTTTGTTTTGAAGAGCCGTCTCACGCAACGTGGGGCGGCTCTTTTTTTGGGGGTAATAAATGTTTGTCAACAAATGCACGATCTACAAATGCACGACCCTACAAATATGCGACCTCTAGCGAGGTCGTCGCGTTGCCCAATGATTTATTGATAAAAAACGATATCCTTCAAACAATACCCGCAATATTCAAGGTAAGGCATTGACCTCCTTGGAGGTCAAATATTAGTAGCAACGCCCAATGATACCATTCCCGCACGACCTCGCTAGAGGTCGCATATTTTCCGGCGCGTGGGGCGCATGGGTAAATCGGACGTTTGTTTTTCTACAAATATTCGACCTCTAGCGAGGTCGTCGCGTTGCTCCAGTGATTCATTGATATAAAACGATATCTTTCAAAGAATACCTGTCCTATTTTAGGTAGCGCCCTAACCTCGCTAGAGGTCAAATATTGGTAGCAACGCCCCATGATAACATTCCCGCACGACCTCGCTAGAGGTCGCATATTTTTCCGCAATGCGACCTTTGTCTGGGTTGTGAAGGTTGGGCGAACATGTTTTGTGCAAATATGCGATCTACAAATGCACGATCTACAAATGCACGATCTACAAATGCACGACTTCTCCGAAGTCGTAAGGGTGGGGGGGCGTTTGTTTTTTTCTACAAATGCGTGACTTCTCCGAAGTCAGTGCGTTGCGTCAATGATTCATTGTTATAAAACCAAATCTATCGAAATCAACCCAAACCCCAAAAAAATACCCCAACCGAATCCGATTGAGGCATTTTTTACCATGAAATTCAATTTTCTTCCCTACTCCGCCACCACGATCCATTTCGCCGCTTTCCGATATCTACAAAGATGCGACCCCGCTGGGGTCGTATTGATTTGTTTTTCATATTAAGGGCCCTGTTGGGGTTGTGATTCCTTGTTTTTCAGAGGCATTTTTTACCATGAAATTCAATTTTCTTTCCCTACTCCGCCACCACCATCCATTTTGCCGCTTTCCCTTCCTTACTCAATAAAGTCACCACATAATTCCCCGCAGAAAGTTTTCCAAAGTTTACAGGCACTGGTGTGGTGCCATCCTGCTCAAACGATTGGGAGTACATCAGTTTTCCCTGCACATCATTGATCAGCAGCAGATACGATTCCGTTTTGTCGGACTTGATCTCCAGGTTGAAATGATCTACACAAGGATTGGGACTGATGCTCCATTCTTGCGGGAGTGTTTTGCCGGAAAACAAACCCACGAGAGGCGAGCCGGTGTATTTAAACATCTTAGTTTTGTGGGCAAATTGCTGGCCTTCTCCGCCCCAGCCGATGGTGGGGCTAATGAAGGTGGGTACAAAAATATTGTGGCCTGTGCTAATTTGTTGCCAGTTTACACCACGGTCAGGACTGATCCAAGTTGCGAATTCACCCGTGATAATACTTCCAACACATGTGTTTAGCATGATGTATGTACTATTGGGAATGTATTCATAGCCAAAGATTGCAACTGAATCTCCTAGTGCATCTATATTTAGTGGTGTCCAGTTCATACCACCGTCCTCAGTGATAATCATTTCTGTTGGTAATAGTTCTTGTGCGAAATATCCGAAATATCCAATACCATTTAATGTGTCCGAGAAGCTGTGCCCATACATTAAGGATAGTGGTGTTTGATAGGCACTCCAGGATAATCCTCCATTTATACTTCGGTAAATTCTGCCTTTGCTTGTATTAAACCAAACATGATCACCAATTGCATCGCCAGAATAACCAAACTCACTTGGTTGAGGATCGGGCAAACTGTCTGGATTTACTTGAATCCAATTGATTCCACCATCAAAAGTTAAGTAAACTAAAAACTCGCCATTTTTGGGATCCGCTTGAACAATCGCACGTTGAGGGTCAAAAAAGTGTACATAATTTACAACGCTATTTCCAAGGCCAAAATTGGGAGAATAAGCATCTGTCCACGTTTTACCACCATCTGACGTCTTTAATATCTTTGATCTTTTGTAATCTGTAATTCCGGCTACATAACAGGTTTTTTCATCTATTGCTGAAATGCTTGTAATAATAGGTCTTTTGCCTAATGGTACCGTGTGTGTTTGCCAGTTTTGTCCTGCGTTTGTTGTCAACGAAACATAAACAGAATCGAGTTCTTGTTGTCCAAAGGATTCATCATTGATGGTGGTACGGTAACCAGATGTCCAAACTATATTTTCGTCTAATACATCAACTTGGAAAATTCGGATGGTATCCCCAAAATTTGGGGTGAAGTTTGTCCATTGCCCAAACCCCAAAACCGGCAAACCAAGCATTAAAAGACAAATATTCAATTTCATATTAAGCGTTTTTTAAATGGGCAACGTTGAATACGCAACACAACGTTGCCCTGATTGCTAGATTCCAGGTTTATATCCCTATTCCGCCACCACGATCCATTTAGCCGCCTTCCCTTCCTTACTCAATAAAGTCACCACATAATTCCCCGCAGAAAGTTTTCCAAAGGTTACTGGCACCGGCGTGTTGCCATCCTGCTCAAACGATTGGGAGTACATCAATTTTCCCTGCACATCGTTGATCAGCAGCAGATACGATTCCGTTTTGTCGGACTTGATGTCCAGGTTGAAATGATCTACACAAGGGTTAGGACTGATGCTCCAATCTTGCGGAAGGGCTTTGCCTGAGAACAAACCAACCAAAGGCGAGCCGGTGTATTTAAACATTTGCGTTTTGTGGGCAAATTGCTGCCCTTCTCCGCCCCAGCCGATGGTGGGGCTGATGAAGGTGGGTTGGTGGATATTCTCACCGGAACTAATTTGTTGCCAGGTTACGCCACGGTCAGGACTGATCCAGGTGGCGAAATAGCCGGATGTGATATTTCCGATACAAGTATTCAGCATGATATAACTAGAGTTTGGAATGTATTCAAGGCCAAACACTGCGGCTGAATCTCCTAAAGTGCTAATATTAAGCGGTTGCCAACTAATACCACCATCATTTGTAATTATCATTTCTATAGGGAGCAGCTCTTGAGTAAAATAACCAAAATAACCTATTCCGTGAAGGCTATCGGCAAAGCTATGTCCAAATAATAAGGATAATGGAGTTTGATATACCGTCCATGATAAGCCGCTATTTGAACTTTTATAGATTCTTCCATCGCCAGTATTAAACCAAACATTATTTCCATAAGCATCAGCAGAATACCCGAACTCTCCTGACAATGGATTTGGAATGCTATCTGGATGTACCTTAACCCAATTTACTCCTCCATTATTGGTTAAGAAAACTAAAAATTCGCCATTTTTAGGATCTGCTTGAACAATACCGCGCTGAAAATCAAAAAAGTGTACATAGTTTACAAAATTATTTCCAAGACCAAAATCTGGGGAAAATGTATCCGTCCAAGTTTTTCCACCATCTACCGTTTTTAATATTTTTGATCTTTTGGAATCGGTAACACCAGCAACATAGCAAATATTACTATCCAAGGCAGAAATGCTGGTGATGACAGGTCGTTTCCCCAATGGCACAGTATGGGTGTACCAGCTTTGTCCGCCATCAATGGTACGAGTAATGTAAACAGAATCTGTTTCTTGGGGGCCAAATGAATCATCTTTTACACCTATTCTATGCCCTGCTGCCCAAATTTGGTTTTCATTTAGTACATCAACTTCATAGATCCGGATGGTGTCGCCAAAACTCGGATTGAATGTCATCCATTGTGCTGAAGCATTAATCCCTGATAACAAGAATAAAACTTCCAAAATGAGTTTTTTCATATTTAGATTTTTGTGAAATGAGAAGTATTCAGAGTCGAATTTAGTAATCAGAATTAAAGGAATTAAATCTTTAATAATTTGATAGTATTATTGCATAAATTGTATTCATATTTTAGGATGTAAAATCCCTTTTCAAGGTCTTCAATTGAAAAAGTAGGATTTTCTAATCTTAAATTTATAACTCTACAAAGACTTCCATCTATTTTGTATAGATATAATGTTAAATCATCTTGATTATTCTCCTCAAATATCAATGTAAATGTTGAAGATGATGGATTAGGAAATACTGTAAAGTCACTTAATTGTTTTTTATCTGACTGTATCATTCCCGGATTTTTTATTGATGAGGTTGTGATCAGACTAAATTTTAAATCATCATAATACGGCTTGTCGATTACTATTTTAAAATTTAAATTTCCAATAGAATTTATTGTTATTTTAAATATTTTTATTTGATCTGAAATTGCATAAGCGAATTGTATATTTTTATCTTCTAAATTATTCTTGTTAGATTTTATTTGAGGTTTTAGAAATGGAATGTTTTCGTATGATTCATCAACTTCGTTTAAAATAATCTTAGGAATTCCGTTTTCAATAATATACCGTAACTGAAATTTCATCTTCTCTCCAGTAGATTTTCTTGATACTTCACCAACTATAGTTGGATTTAATGTGGCGTTAAAACTGCATTCCGCTGAACCAACGATGTCTTGTTCACAAATTATATCAAAAAGTCCCCGAGGCTTCTCCAAACTAACCACCAAATCAACAATAACCGGCTTAATCGCCACGATACTATACAACGTACTAACCCCGCCTCCCAAACAAACCGCCGCAACCCGATATTTATAGGTTGAACCCGGCTCCAAGTCCTCCTCGAAAGCCGTGGTTTCTGCCGTAAAGGTGGTGTTAATCAATGCATCCAAACTATCCAACAAACTAACCTGATACCCAACCGCACCCGCCACCGCATCCCAGCGAAGCGTAGCATAGGTGGTCCCGACTTCCTCCGCTTTTAGGTTTTGGGGCGCCGGAAGATCACAGTTACATGCAGATGTAGTCAAATTGGGGCTGGCGTGGCAAATGGTCGTACATGCCAACAAAAAAGAAAAGAAAATGTGTCGCATCGGTGTGCAATTTTAAAAGTGTTGTTGTTTGTTTCAATCTGCTGCAATATTATTGCAGGCCCCAAAAAAAAAGTAGTACATTTTTCAGGAAGTTTTCCACCAACTTTTGGTATTATGATCAATTCTAATTTATTAGAGGTCTTACAAACCTTCACCAAAGATCAATTGACCTCTTTCCAGGAGTATCTCTACTGGTCGATGCGCGACCAACCATTTGATCGAAATGAAGCGGCCCAACTCCTGGAGATTATCATAGACCATTATCCCGACCTCCAACATGATGCCTTGCTCAAAAATGCCGTTTTTGCCAAAATGTTCCCTAAAAAGGCTTTTGTAGAACGGAAAATTGATAAAATCATGGTAAACCTCGGAAAAAGCTTGCGCAATTTCCAACTCCACCAGCATTACCTGCAACCCGAAAACGAATTCAACCAACTGCTCGATATCCTCCAGGTGTACAAATCAAAAGGGCTGGTGGCCCGATACCAACAAGCCTTTAAACAACTCGAAGCCTATATCAAAGGAAATGAAAAACAATCCCTCAAAGCCGCCCTCGAATTTTATCAATTCGAATATGAAAAACTGGACTGGAATAGCCTGCACAACAATCAACGCAGCGACCTGGACCTGCCCGACATCATCCAGTCCTTCGAGGTTTACCATCAAATAAACCTGCATGACTTCCTGAATCGCTATTTATTACAGCAAAAACTGGTCACCCTAAGCCCACCGCCTTTTCTGCAAACGATTTTAAGTAACTCCTACCAGCAAGCCCCCGCCGATGCACCCGCCCTGCTGTTTGTATATCAATACATCCATAAGCTATTGTCTAAAACGGATGTCCAAGTAGAAGAATTTAACTTCATCCTGAATTATTTGAAGGATAACGAATCTGTTTTCGACGGACATACCCTGCAGTCGTTCTATACCTATCTAAGAAACATATGTATTATTTTGATCAATAACGGGCATGCCGAATTCGCATACACCATGTTTCGGCTGGTAAAAACGAATGTCGAACTGGGGCACATTTTTTATAAAGGCAAAATTACCACCAGTGCTTTCGTCAATGCCGTCACTATGGCCTTGCAAGTTAAAGAAACCGCCTGGGCCTACCATTTTTTGGAAAACTATAAAGATGCCATGCTCGGTGAAAGTGCAGATCGCATCTATTACCGCCTTTGTCTGGCCAGTTACCATTTTGCCGTTCAAGCATACGACCAGGTAATCGAACACCTGCCCTTGAGTATGCCGGAAATCAAATTCACCCTCATCGCCCGTCGACTGGAACTTAAAACCTACTACGAACTTAAATCGGACCTGACGGATTTCAAATCCGAAACCTTTCGCGTTTTCGTGGTGCGACTGCCCCAGAAAAATCTGCCGCCCGATACCATCGCGTTTAATGCCAATTTTGCCAGCATCCTGAGTCAATTGCTCAATTCCAAACAAGGTGATCGCGAACGGGGGATCAAGTTGATCCAGCGCATCGCCGAAAGACGCTTTATCTCCGAGCGCGAATGGTTGTACGAGCAGGCTTGTGCACTGGGTAACATCAGTCCGGTAGAAGCGGCGGAAATGATAAAAAATACCCCAATCAAGGGTTAGGGGATTTCCGATTTCCGATTATCGATTTCCGATTTCCGATTGGATTTACGATTTACGATATCTGATTTTCGATTGGATTTACGATTGCACGATTTCCATATTTTAGGTAGCGCCCTGACCTCGCTAGAGGTCAAATATTGGTAGCAACGCCCCATGATAACATCCCCGCACGACCTCGCTAGAGGTCGCATATTTTGCCCAAAGGTTTGACGGATGAGATTCCCCCTCCCCAACTTTTCGACCAAATATTTACATATCCCAAATATTATTTTCATCTTGTGCAAGTTTTTAATCCAATAAAGGCCACTTGGCGTGAAACACCTATATTTTTAGAAGTAGGAACACATTATTACGCATTTATTTTTACAATGGTTCGTAAAGAAATCGGCGTAGCCGATTTGAAAACATATTAATAAAAAAGGGCAAAAGTTTAGGTTTGTGGTGCGAAACATAAACCAACTCTTGCCCATGAACGTCGAAACGC
>JAIYAP010000001.1 GCA_027488935.1 Saprospiraceae bacterium
ATGATGAATGATGAATGATGAATGATGAATGATGAATGATGAATGATGAATGATGAATGATGAATGATGAATGATGAATGATGAATGAATAAAATTTTCTTATGGAAAAAAGGAAAGACGTACTCAGTGAAAAAAGTATGCTTTTTGCAATCCGGATTGTGAGGCTTTACCAGTACCTCGTGGCAGAGAAAAAAGAATTTATCATGAGCAAACAACTATTACGATCGGGAACAAACCCGGGGGCTATGGTTCGGGAGGCAGGAAATGCAGAAAGTGGCAGCGACTTCATCCATAAATTGGGGATTGCGCAGAAAGAGTTAGGGGAAACGATTTATTGGCTTGAACTGCTTTTTGCAACCGAATATTTGACAAAAAAAGAATTCGAATCGATAGTAAAGGATGCGGAAGAAATCACTCGAATTGTGAAGAGTTCAATTTTAACCAAAAAAAGGAATATCAACTCAAACTCCAAATAAACCACAATTAACTGTCACAACGAAAATGGCAAATAGGACACAAATTCAAAAATCGATCTGTTTCCTGTGGGTGCTATGCTTTAGCACCACCATTCATCATTCATCATTCATCATTCATCATTAAAATGTTGCTGAACGTCAAAAACGAAGTCCTACTAAGACTCTACCTGGTTTCGGCCGGAGTGGTGCTGGCTTCGTTTGTGATTTGGGGAAGGATGTACCAACTCTCGGTCACACAGGCCGATCGCTGGGAAGCCAAAGCGGATAGTTTGTATGTGAAATGGGTGGATGTGCATGCCGATCGCGGGAATATATTGGCCGACGACGGAAGTTTGATGGCGACCTCTTTGCCGTTTTTTGATATCCATTTTGATGCAAAAGCAGAAGGCCTGACCGATGAGGTGTTTGAAGCCAATGTGGACAGCCTCGCATTTCTGCTTTCTACATATGTGGACCAACAATATACGCCTGGTAAGTACAAGGAATGGTTGGACTCTTTGCGGATGGCGGATATTCGTACCCGAGGCATCCGGTATGTGCCGATTGCAAAGGAAGTGCCCTACAATAAAGCATTGATTATCAAAAACTTCCCTTTGTTTCGATTGGGACGATATAAGGGCGGTCTCATTATTGAGCAAAAGCCAAAACGCGAACGCCCCTTTAAAATGCTCGCGCAACGCACCATTGGATACACCCGGGAAGGAGCGTTGCCGGTGGGATTAGAAGGCAGTTTTGACAATATATTAGGCGGTTCCCTGGGGAAACAATTGATGCTCCGGGTACCCGGCGATGTGTATATTCCAATCAACGATCTGGCTGAAATTGAGCCCAAAGCGGGC
This sequence comes from Saprospiraceae bacterium, assembly GCA_027488935.1. GTDB lineage: Bacteria > Bacteroidota > Bacteroidia > Chitinophagales > Saprospiraceae > M3007. Next base: position 1,316 of record JAIYAP010000001.1, read on the forward strand.
AGCGATGTGGTAACTACCTTGGATATTAACATCCAGGACGTTGCCGAAAATGCCCTGCTCAAGGCCTGCCAAACCCACGATGCCGATCATGGTTGTGTGGTCGTCATGGAAGTAAAAACGGGCGCAATTCGGGCAATGGCCAATATTGGGCGCACCCCAGAGGGCTGGTGGGAAACCTATAATTACGCCGTAGGGGAGCGCGTGGAACCCGGATCCATGTTCAAGCTAGCCTCCTTTATGGCCATGTTGGAAGATGGCTATATCAACGATTTTGAAGAAAAAATACCCGTTTATGGCGGGAAGGTGAAAATATACGACGAGGAATTGATTGATGCCGAACCGCATGGCATGGATACGATGAATATTTGGCAGGTGTTTGCAAAATCGTCTAATGTCGGTACCGCAACCATGGTCCAAAAATATTACGGCAAAGGGAAAGCCGCCAATTTTGTAGATCAAATCAGATCTTTTGGACTGGATTTGCCCACCAACATCGAATTGGGCGGCGAAGACGCACCGATTATTAAAAATCCAAATGATCCCAAAAGTGAATGGTCGGGCACTACCCTGCCCTGGATGAGTATCGGCTACGAATTGCTGATTACCCCACTCCAATTGCTTACGTTTTACAACGCGGTTGCCAACGATGGGCGCATGATGAAGCCTTATATCGTACAACGCATCGAACAATACGGAGAAACGGAGAAAGAATTCAAACCAACTGTCATCAAACGGAACATCGCCTCTAAAAACACCATTTTAAAAGCACAGGAATTGCTCAAAAGGGTGGTTGAAAATGGTACCGCGCACAATATCCGAACAGACAATTATAGCATCGCAGGCAAAACAGGTACGGCGCAATTGAACTACCATAAATTCAAAGCCCAAACAGGAATTCGACATCAGGCCGGATTTTGTGGTTTTTTCCCGGCCGACAACCCTGTATATTCCTGTATCGTGGTGATCAGTGAGCCGCAAAAAGGCGGTTACCATGGCTCTGAAGTGGCAGCACCCGTGTTTCGGACCATTTCAGACAAATGCTTTGCCATGAAAGCAGCCTTGCATGCGCCGATCAATGCCGGCCCGAAACCAAAGCAAAAAACCAATATGTTGCCCAGTTATGAGGCCGGTACCAAGAAAGAATTAGCGGCGAGTTTGAAATGGCTGGGCATTGATGCCTACGAAGGAAACGGTTCGGAGGAAACAGAAGCGCAAAAAAACAACGAATGGGCGGTTTTAAAAGCAGAAAACGACTCCCTGCTGGTGCTCAATCGGTTTGTAAATGATAAAACCCTTCCATCCGTGATTGGAATGGGCCTGAAAGACGCCATTTACCTGGTCGAAAACCGCGGCTGTCGCGTGCGGGTAGAAGGCGTGGGTAAAGTGCGCGCACAAAGTTTGTCACCCGGAACCCATTGTGGGAAAAACAGCATTTGTGTGCTCAGATTGGAATAAATCATGGAAAAAACGCTCTTTGACCTATTATATAGCATCCCGTGGACGGCTGCATCGGATTTCGATCCGAACGCGCTTGTCATCACCGGAATCTGTGCCGATAGTCGGCAAGTACAACCGGGTAACCTGTTTGTAGCGGTTCGGGGCGTGCATGCCGATGGACATGGCTATATTCAATCGGCCATTGAAAAAGGCGCTGCGGCTGTGTTGGCCGAAACCTTCACGCCGGAGCAATTAAGTTTGAAGATTCCTCTTTTAACGGCAAAGGACACCGCGGAAGCCTTGGGCTGGGCAGCCGCCAACTTTTACGATCGACCATCGCAACAAATGCAGGTGGTGGGCGTAACCGGCACAAATGGCAAAACCAGCACGGTCACCCTGTTGTGGCAACTATTTACCCGTTTGGGCGCTACTTGCGGATTGATCGGAACCGTGGAAAACCGGATTGGAGCGCAGATTTTGAGCAGTACCCACACCACCCCGGATGCAGTCAGCCTCCAGCGTATGTTGCGCGCCATGGCCGATGCCCACTGCCAGTACGTTTTTATGGAAGTGAGCAGCCATGCCATTCATCAGCGGCGCATCAGCGGATTACAGTTTGCGGGTGCGGTGTTTAGCAACATCACCCACGATCACCTCGATTACCACGGCACCTTTGCAGCATATCGAGATGCCAAAAAACAATTGTTCGATGATCTGACGCCGCGTGCTTTTGCATTGACCAATATAGATGATAAAAATGGCCTGTTTATGTTGCAAAACACAAAGGCACTAAAACATACATATGGTCTAAAAAAACCAGCCGATTTCAAGACAAAAATTATTGAAAACGACTTGAGTGGGTTGTATTTGCAATTGGATGGATCGCCCCTGCACGCGCGCATGATCGGCGAATTCAATGCTTATAATCTCTCGGCAGTGTATGCAACGGCCATTTTGCTCGAACAAGATAAAATGGAAACGCTGACCGCCTTGAGTGATTTGCGGGGTGCAGAAGGTCGATTTGACTATATCATCGACCCCAAAAGCAATATCATGGGCATTGTAGATTATGCCCACACACCCGATGCCGTAGAAAAGGTATTGGAAACGATTAAAAAACTAAAAAAAACAACGTCAAAGGTTATTACCGTCCTTGGATGCGGTGGGGATCGGGATAAAACCAAACGCCCTATCATGGCAAAAGTGGCCGCACAATGGAGCAATCAGGTCATTTTAACCAGTGATAACCCCAGAACGGAAGATCCGAACGCCATTTTAAAAGACATGGAAGCGGGCCTAAACCCGGAAGAACTTAAAAAGACCCTGATTATCGAAAACCGCGAACAGGCCATCAAAACCGCCGTTCGACTCGCCCAAAACCAGGACATTATTCTGGTTGCAGGCAAAGGACATGAAAAATACCAGGAAATCATGGGCGTTAAGCATGATTTTGATGATAAGGAAACGTTGAGGATAATGATGAATGATGAATGATGAATGATGAATTTAGCCAGGTTAAATCATCATTTATTTAATGTTTGCGAAATACAAATGATTTATTACTGGGAATTTAAACATGAAAAACCAGATTCATCATTCATCATTCATCATTCATCATTGAATAAAGATATAATAGTGGAGGGACTATTATTTTGAGCAGGTTGCGGGGACGCTGGAAGAGTGTCCCGCAGCCAATTTTTAGGCAGGAAAAGCAGCCGGGATCGGGTTAAAGCAACGAACTTTGGAGCACCTCAAAACAACAAAACGACACCAGTGAAAATTGACAAATACCAATTAAATGTTATACCATCTTTTTGAATTTTTGCGAAAAAACTATGACTTGCCGGGCGCAGGTTTGTTTCAGTTTATCTCGTTCCGGGCGGGATTAGCCATGATTTTGTCTTTGCTCATTTCCCTTGTGATTGGCAAATACATCATCAATTGGCTGCGCTCCTTGCAGATAGGTGAAACCGTGCGTGTCCTGGGCTTGCAAGGCGAAAATTTGAAGGCTGGTACCCCTACGATGGGTGGAATTATCATTATCGCAGCCACATTGATACCCTGTTTATTGTTGGCGCGCTTGGATAATGTGTACATTCTCTTGATGTTATTCTCCACCATTTGGATGGCAACCATTGGATTTGTGGATGATTATATCAAGGTTTTTAAAAAGGATAAAAAGGGATTAAAAGGCATATTTAAGGTGATGGGGCAGGTAGGCTTGGGCCTCATTGTTGGAATTACGCTGCTGGTGAGCGATGAAGTAGTGGTACGGATGGATCCTGAAGTAGCAGCACAACGCGGCTATGAAGTGATGCGGACTGTTTTTGTAAAGGACAATGAAGCACCCAATACTTACAAAGAATTGGTGCATGTAAAAGCGGCGATTACCAATGTGCCGTTTTTTAAAAATAATGAGCTCGATTATTCGAAAATACTGTGGTTTTTGGGCGACAATGCAGCGAGTTTAGTGTGGATTGTATTTGTCATCATGACCATATTAGTGATTACCGCCGTGAGCAATGGTGCGAATTTGACCGATGGTTTGGATGGATTAGCAACCGGCGTTTCGGCCATCGTGATCCTGACCCTGGGTATTTTGACCTACCTGAGCGGAAACTCGGTCGCAGCCGATTTTTTGAAAATCCTGTATATACCGAACAGTTCAGAACTTGTGATTTTTTGTGCTTGTTTGTTGGGTGGATGTATTGGTTTTTTGTGGTACAACACCTATCCGGCAAAGGTTTTTATGGGCGATACGGGTAGTTTGACCCTGGGCGGCATCATCGCTGCTTTGGCGATCATCATCCGCAAAGAATTGTTAATTCCGGTGTTGTGTGGAGTGTTTTTGGTGGAAAATGTGAGTGTGATTATGCAAGTATGGTATTTCAAATATACCAAAAAGAAGTATGGTGAAGGTCGCCGGATCTTCCTGATGGCCCCACTGCACCACCATTTTCAGAAAAAAGGATTGCATGAAGTAACGATTGCAGTACGCTTCTGGATCATTCAGATTCTCTTGGCAGTTTTGACCGTTATTACCCTGAAAATCAGATAATTACCATGAAAAAACCGATCGTAATATTAGGAGCAGGCGAATCCGGAACCGGCGCTGCAATCTTGGCAAAACAGCTGGGGTATGCTGTATTTGTTTCCGATAAAAGCCCGATCCTGCCAGCCTTCAAGGCTGCTTTGGAGGCACACGGCATTCCTTACGAAGCGGGTACCCATACCCTGAAAACCATCCTGAACGCCCGGGAAGTGATCAAAAGTCCAGGCATTCCGGAAACAACAGAGGTGATGCAGGCGATTCGGGCCAAAGGGATCAACGTAATCGGTGAAATTGAATTTGGTGCACGACATGTAGGCAAATGCACCCTGATTGCCATTACAGGCTCTAACGGAAAAACAACAACCACACGTTTGGTACACCATTTATTACAACATGGTGGTTTGGATGCTCGAATGGGTGGAAACGTGGGAATTTCTTTTGCTGAATTGGTCGCAAACGACTTGCGTAATGGCAGAACAAACGATGAAAAAAGAATCTTTGTCCTGGAAACCAGCAGTTTTCAATTGGATGATATTCAAAAATTCCGTCCCAAAATTGCCGTTTTGCTCAATATCACACCCGATCACCTCGACCGTTACGAGTATCAAATGGCCAATTACGTGCGCTCAAAATTCAGAATTACCCTGAATCAAAAGCGTGGCGACTGGCTCATTACCAATGGAGATGACCCGGAAATACAACAGTTTTTGGCTTTAAATCCCGATACTGTTCAATGTAAAATGGATCAAATTAAAAGCACTGACCTCAAAAACGGATATGTGCGCGTGGGACAAAAAATGTGTTTCGACGTATCGAGCACTTCCCTGCAAGGACCGCACAACCGTTTTAATGCAGCATGTGCCATTCGAATTGCCGTGCGCATGGGTATCGATCAAATGACCATTGAAGAAGGATTGTACCATTTCACGCCCCCACCCCACCGCATGGAAAAAGTGGCAGAACACAATGGAATCGTGTACATCAATGATAGCAAGGCAACCAATGTAGATTCGGTGTTTTATGCCATTCAATCGATGGACCGCCCCACCGTCTGGATTGTGGGCGGTACGGACAAAGGCAACGATTACAGTGTGTTAATGCCCCATGTTGAAAAACGCATAAAAGCCATTGTGTGTATGGGATTGGACAATTCGAAGATCCTGGCTGCCTTTCAGCACCTCAAAAAACCCATGGTCGAAACCCAAAGCGCTAAAGCCGCCGTGAAAGCTGCTACTGAACTGGCGGTTCCAGGCGACGCCGTTTTGCTCAGCCCGGCTTGTGCAAGTTTTGATTTGTTTAAAAATTACGAACAACGAGGCGACCTTTTCCGGGAAGCCGTGTTAAATCTATAAACTAATAATATGTCACTCGGAAATCGAATTGCAGCAGAATTAAGGGGCGACCGCAGCATCTGGATGATCATCGCCGTGCTGTGCTTGTTCAGCGTGCTGGCTGTGTATAGCGCGACCGGCTCCTTAGCATGGCAATCGAAAAACGGCAATACGACCTATTATTTGGTCACCCACTTGGTGCGTTTAGGCTTTGGCTTATTCCTGATTTACCTCGGGCATTTGATGCATTACCGACGATACCAGGCTTTTGCGCCTTTTTTAATCCTCATTGCGGTGCCCTTGCTGGCAGTTACCCTGTTGTTTGGCCGCCATGTAAACGACGCCAACCGCTGGATTGACATTTTTGGTTTTAGTTTTCAAACCTCTGATTTCGCCAAAATTGCCTTGATTATTTACATCGCCCGCGAGTTGACGCGCAAGCAAGAGTACATCAGCAGTTTCCGCGATGCCTTTATGCCGATCATCATTCCGGTCATCCTGGTTTGCGGATTAATTGCACCGGCCAACCTGTCTACGGCATTGATCTTGTTTTTTACCTGCATTGTGCTGATGTTTATTGGCCGGGTGAGTTTGAAATACATCGGATTAATGGGCTTAATGGGGGTTGTGGTATTTGCCGGGTTGATCGTGGTGGGCCGTTTTCAGCCTGATATGGTACGGGTAGACACGTGGGTTTCTCGGGTACAGGAATATTTGCACAACCCCGATGGTGGTTATCAGGTACAACAGGCAAAAATTGCCATTGCGCGGGGCGGTTTATTTGGGGTTGGGCCAGGCAATTCGATTGCACGCAATTTCTTGCCCTACTCATATGCCGACTTCATTTATGCCATTATTTGTGAAGAATATGGCTTGTTGGGCGGCACGGCAGTATTGGCGTTATATGTCATGCTTTTTTTACGCACCGTAAAACTGGTCACCAAAAGCCCAAAAGCATTCGGCACCTTTTTGGCCATCGGCTTGAGTCTGTCGCTCACCGTGCAGGCTTTGGCCAACATAGCGGTATCGGTGCATTTAGTGCCCGTAACCGGTTTGACGCTGCCCTTGATATCCATGGGTGGAACAAGTTTGATTTTTACCTGTATTTCGCTGGGTATGATCCTGAGTGTGAGCAAATTCATTGAGGAAAGCGGATCCTAAACAGCAGAATTTTTAACGATAAAACAATGGCAAACGACAACAAATATAAAATTTTGATCACGGGCGGCGGTACCGGGGGACATGTATTCCCGGCGATTGCAATTGCAGACGCAATTCGCGGCCTGCATCCGGAAGCAGAATTTCTGTTTGTAGGCGCCAATGGAAAAATGGAAATGGAACGGGTGCCCAAGGCAGGTTATCCCATCGAAGGACTCAATATCGCTGGTTTTCACCGGGGTATGTCGTGGACGAGTATCAGCCGAAACGTTTCGTTTCCATTCAAACTCTTTGGCAGTGCGATTAAAGCAAGCAGAATTATCCGAAAGTTCAAACCCCATGTAGTAGTGGGTACTGGCGGTTATGCCTCCGGACCGGTCATGCGGGCCGCACAAAACGCAGGCATCCCAACTTTAATCCAGGAACAAAACTCGTACGCGGGCGTAACCAACAAGCTGCTGGCGCGGAAAGCAAAAGCAATCTGCGTAGCTTATGACCACATGCAAGCCTATTTCCCAGAAGATAAAATCATTTTTACCGGCAACCCGGTTCGATCCGATTTTATGCACACCGAGGGGAAACGCGCAGAAGCAATAGCGTACTACGAACTGGACCCTGCCAAGAAGACCATTATTATCATTGGCGGAAGTTTGGGCGCGCGAACGCTCAACAATGCCATGCGTGAAAATACTGAATTGATTGCCGCGCACCCGAATGTGCAAATTTTGTGGCAATGTGGCCGTTTTTACGAATTTGAATTCAACAATTGTGATACTGCGCAATTGCCCAATGTGCAAATCCGGGCATTTATTGATCGCATGGACTTGTTATATGCCGCAGCCGATGTAGTCATTTCTCGTGCGGGCGCGCTGAGTATCAGTGAGTTGTGCATGGTCGGCAAACCCGCAATTTTGGTGCCTTCGCCCAATGTTGCCGAAGACCATCAAACTAAAAATGCACTGGCTTTGGTTGAAAAAGGTGCCGCTCGAATTGTACGTGATGCCGACGCCAGTGAAAAAATGCTGCCGGAAGCCTATATGATACTCGAAAATGAAGCACTTGGTTTTGGTTTGGCCGAATCCATTCATCAATTGAGCCGCCCGAAAGCCGCCGAAGCAATTGCGCTTTCCGTGCTGAAACTCGCTGAAAAACAATACGAAGCAAAACCAAAACGCTATCAAAACAAATCGGTATAACACCATTTAAAACAACATAACCCATGCGCAACGCACTTTTAGTATGCATCCTTCTTTGCGGTTTTATGGCTTGCCAAAAGGCAAATGATAAAAATCCGGCCCTTTTTGGCAAATGGCAGGGCGAAAAATGGTTGATTTTTGATAAACCATCTGATTTGGATGCCAAAAAGGTGAGTTTTGAATTTAAAGAAGATGGTACCTACTCTTCCAAATTTGGAGAACAAGGCGATTCAGGTGTTTGGCGCACGGAAAAAGACAAATTATACACCCAAGCCGAAGGGAAAAAAGAAATTATGGTGCGTTTGATCACTGCCGATGGAACCCACTTGAACTTTGAAATGAATCGGGGTGGACAAAAAGAAACCCTCGAACTCATCAAACAATAAATAACAGCATGAACCTGAGCGATATCCATCGGATCTATTTTATCGGTATTGGCGGCATTGGCATGTCGGCACTGGCCCGCTTTTTCCACCTGCAAGGCGCGGAAGTGTATGGTTATGACCGTACTGAATCCGACTTGTGCAAAGAACTGGCGATGGAAGGCATGTGGATTCACTATGAAGATGATCCAAGCCTAATTCCAGGCGATGTAGATTTGGTGGTTTGGACCCCCGCCGTGCCAAAAGATCATCAGGAACTCAACTGGTTCATCGAACACGGATATCCGATCAAAAAACGCGCGGAAGTGTTGGGTATTATCAGCAAAGGCAAACGCTGCATTGCCATTGCAGGCACCCACGGGAAAACCACCACGACGACCATGGCGGCTTACTTGTTGCGTACCTGTGGCGTGGATGCATCGGCCTTTTTGGGCGGCATTTCGGCCAATTTCCGCTCCAATTTCGTGGAAGGAACCGAAGATTGGGTGGTCGCAGAAGCAGACGAATACGACCGGAGTTTTTTGCAATTGTATCCTGAAATCGCCGTCATCAATTCCATCGACCCCGACCATCTGGATATTTATGGCACCGAAGAAGCCGTCGTAGCATCTTACGAACAGTTTATCCGCCAAATTAAACCAGGTGGTACGCTGTTGTATAAACACGGCCTGCCCTTGGATGCCATTGCCGAAGAATTGCGTGCTTCCGGGCGTAAAGTATTCACTTTCGGCATCGACCAGGGCGATTTTGAAGCATACAACGTACGGGTTGAAAACGGGCAAATGGCCTTTGGGCTGCGCTCCAGCATCATGCATTGGGATGAATTGCGGCTCGATTATCCCGGCAGGCACAATGTGGAAAATGCCACGGCGGCCATTGCAGTGACCCTGTTGGCGGGTGGATTTACACCCAGTTTACCCGATGCACTGGCTGGATTCCGGGGGGTAAAACGCCGCTTCGAGTTTATTTTCCGAAGTCCGGATCAAGTGTACATCGACGATTACGCCCACCACCCGGCCGAATTGGAAGCGGTGATCGGCGCGGCTAAAATGCTGTTTCCCGATCGAAAAGTAACTGGCATTTTTCAGCCGCATTTGTACAGCCGCACCCGCGATTTTGCTGAAGGGTTTGCAGCAGCGCTCGACCGTTTAGATGAGGTAATCCTGCTGGATATTTACCCCGCACGTGAACAACCGATCCCAGGCGTCACATCGTCCTTGATTTTTGATAAAATGAAGCAAACCAAGAAGATATTATTGGCAAAAACTGCTTTGATGAACTACCTGAACGACCACCCGGCTACCATTTTATTGACGATGGGGGCTGGCGATATCGACACTTATATTGCACCAATTAAACGCCTTTTTGAGGCAAAAAACAATTAGTTCACCACCTGAACCATGTTAAACCTGCGTTTGCCAAATCTTCGTTACGACCGCATCTATTGGGTGCTGTTTCTGGTGATCATCACGGTGATCCTCATCGGGGCGATCACGCGCAAACGCAACAGTTACCCAAACAGCACCGAAGTAAATGTGGTGGCGCTGGCCAATGGAGAAAAACTGATCTCGGAAGGCGATGTGCGACAAGCTCTGTTGCGTGCTTTTGGCAATGACCTTGAAAATACAGAAATTGCAACCCTCGACGTGGAACGCATGGAACGCGTAATGGAAGAAGATCCTTTCGTGGAAGACGCAGAAACCTATGTTGATCAGAATAATATTTTGCATGTTGAGATCCGCCAAAGAGCCCCGATGTTGCGGATTTTAGATCAAAATGGCGGCAATTATTACCTGGATGATAAGGGTGTCAAAATGCCTCCATCCACCAACTTTACCGCAAGGGTATTGGTCGCTACCGGCAATATTGCGCCCTATACCCCGGAGTTTATGCAAAAAAAACGCAATACGCTTAAAGACCTGGTAACGATCACCAAGGCCATTTTGAAAGACGATTTTTTGGCCGATAATATCCAGCAAGTGCATGTTAACAATGCCGGTGAATTTATCCTGGTGCCTTTGGTGGGCGACCAGAAAATCATCCTCGGAAACGCGCGCCGCCTGGACAACAAGTTTGACCGACTTAAAACATTTTATAAAAAAGCGATGCCTTATGTGGGCTGGCAACAGTACCGCAGCATCAATTTGAAGTTCAATGGACAAGTCGTTTGCAAGCGATAATCGAAAAATTCCATTTTCACAAAGCTGATTTAACGATCTGTAAAGCTAGTGAGAATGAAAATAATAAAATAAAACACGTGCTTACACGCACTTTTTAGCTAAGCTAAGTGTTTTAAACAAAAATCATGCATTAAAATTTTGAAGCTAAAAGCTTTAAAATTATCTTTGTCGCGGGAAAAAGTTTCTGCCCGCCGGCAGAGGGAAAATGTAAAAACTGAAACTTAACTAAAATTAATCTATTACTATGACCGAATTAGTCCCACAACCCTCGGATGTAGTTGTAGCCTTAGACATTGGCACAACGAAGGTCTGTTGCCTTGCCGGCAGAAAGAATACCCATGGAAAACTCGAAATTCTAGGAATAGGAAAGGTAGAGAGTATCGGTGTATTGCGCGGCGTGGTGAGCAACATTGAAAAAACCGTAAATGCGATCCGTGAAGCAGTGGAAATTGCTGAACGTCAAGCAAAAATGAAATTCAGCGTGGTACACGTTGGCATTGCAGGTCAGCACATTAAAAGCCTGCAGCACCGCGGTATTATCATGCGTGAAACCGATCATTCCGAAATCGCCAAGCGCGACGTGGATCGCCTTAAAAGCGACATGTATAAATTGGTGTTGCCTCCGGGCGACAAAATTATCCATGTTTTTGAGCAGGAGTTTACGGTCGATAACGAACAAGGCATTACCGACCCGATCGGTATGTGTGGCGTGCGTTTGGAGGCAAATTTCCACATTATTACCGGCCAAATTACCGCTGTAAACAACATTTACCGCTGTGTAGAAAAGGTTGGCTTGAAAGTGGCCGAACTCACCCTCGAACCCATCGCCAGTTCCGATGCAGTCCTGTTTGAGGAAGAAAAGCAGGCAGGCGTTGCGCTGGTGGATATTGGTGGCGGCACAACCGACATCACGATTTTCCACGATGGCATTATTCGCCACACCGCAGTGATTCCTTTTGGTGGCAATGTGATTACGGCCGATATTAAAGAAGGCTGTACCGTGATGCAACCACAGGCAGAAAAATTGAAAGTAAAATTTGGTTCCGCCATGGCGAATGAGGTGTTCGACAACCGCATCATCACCATTCCGGGCCTGAAAGGAAGGGATCACAAAGAAATCAGTGAAAAAAACCTCGCCCGGATCATCCAGGCGCGTACCGAGGAAATCCTCGATTATGTGCTGTGGGAAGTTCGGCGCAGCGGCTACGAACGCAAATTGATCGGAGGCATTGTACTCACAGGCGGCGGCGCACTCATGGGCCACATTGAAAAACTCACCGAATACCACACCGGCATGTCTTGCCGCATTGGTATCCCGGTTGAACACCTGGCACATGGGTACCACGAACATGTAAGCAGCCCGATTTTCAGCACCGCCATCGGTCTGATGATCCGCGGTATGGCTGAACTGAACGGCGCCAATCCGATTTTGACCGAAACCAAACCAAAAGAGGCTTCCGAAAGCGAACCTTCCAATGCCGAAGAAAAATCGGCTTCCTGGTTGGACAATGTTTTCAAAAAGACCAAGGAGTGGTTTGAAGCCGAACCAGACATCGACTTCACCAAGAAGTAAACCACCTGCGGATCACTTTTCTTTTTTTCACTCTTAGACTATTCAGGTTATGCTTTTCCCAGAGAAGGAGGAACCTTCAATCATCAAAATAATAGGTGTCGGCGGCGGCGGAAGCAACGCAGTGACCTATATGTATAAGCAAGGCATTGTTGGTGTCGATTACGCCATTTGTAATACCGATGCGCAAGCCATGCAACTCAGCCCGGTACCCACCAAAATATCACTTGGTCAACAAGTTACAAAAGGTCACGGTGCCGGCAGCAAACCATCCGTAGGCAAACAAGCCTGTATGGAAAGCATCGAGGAGGTAAAACGCCACCTCGAAAACAACACCAAAATGGTATTTATCACCGCCGGAATGGGTGGTGGTACCGGTACAGGTGCTGCACCAATCATCGCGAAAGCGGCCCAGGAATTAGGTATCCTGACCGTTGGTATCGTGACGCTTCCCTTCAGTTTTGAGGGACGCGTGCGCGTGGGCAACGGATACGAGGGCCTCGAAGAACTGCGCCGTGCGGTAGACTGCCTCGTTGTGATCAGCAACGATAAATTGCGCGATATTCATGGCAATTTGTCGATTTCACAGGCATTTAGCCAGGCCGATAATATTCTGTGTACTGCCGCAAAAGGCATCGCAGAGATTATCACCGTGCCCGGTTATGTGAATGTCGACTTCGAAGACGTGAACACTGTGATGCGTGATTCAGGTGTGGCCATCATGGGCACCGCGACCACCGACGGCGACAACCGCGCCCTGCGTGCTGTAGATGAGGCACTTAACTCGCCTTTGCTGGAAGACAACAACATCCGCGGCGCCAAAAACATCCTGGTAAATATCACCTCAGGCTTGAAAGAAGCCACCATGGATGAAATTTTCCAGATCACCGAGTTCGTGCAAAAAGAAGCGGGCGACGAAGCAAACCTCATTTGGGGTAACTGCTACGACGAACGCTTGGGCGAAAAACTCTCCGTGACAGTAATTGCCACCGGCTTTGAGGCAAAAGAGAAACGCGCACCCTTGGCGACCATTTTTTCACAGAAAAAACCAGCCACCGGCGCAAACGACCGTCAGGTTGTACACCTGGATGATGATGTAAAAAAGTCTCAGCCTTCTCTTTTTACAATAAGCGCTGATCAGGAGTACACCCCGGTTGAAGAGAAGGCAGCGAGCGCCATTGAATTCGAATTTGATAATATTCGCGAAACGGTAGATCAAATTCGTCGCACACAAAGCAGTGGAAATGACCCATTTGTACGCCGCGATGCCGACGATTTGACCCCGGAAGAACGCCGTAAACGCATCGAAGAGGCCCAACGCCGCAAAGAAGAAGCGCGCAACCGGCCTTTGAATGTGGTAAAACTCAATTCGCCACAAACCATCATCGAACTCGAAAGCCAACCGGCTTACCTGCGCAAAAATGTGAACCTGGATAATGTGCCCGATGCCGACCAACATGATATGTCGAGCTGGACCATTTCCTTGGAAGAAGAAACGGAAGTACGCCTCGGTGGCAATTCGTTTTTACACGATAATGTAGACTAATTCTTCACAGTACATATACTAATTCGGTTAATACCATAGTATTTCTGCTATTGTTAGCGGCCTTGATGTGTGGGACATCAGGCCGCTTTTTTATGTTTGCCTCGAACCTTAACGCAACAACGTAACCGCCCCCGAAAACCGTTCCACCCTACCCCCAAACAACACCAAATCAGCCCAATACACATATACCCCCGGCAGTGCAATCCGCCCCCCTACCCGACCATCCCAACCCAAATTTTCAACATTGGGAAAAAAATCGGTCCGACTAAATACCCGCGAACCCCAGCGATCAAAGACATGAAATGCCTGTACTTCGGTTACGCAAGCGCCGCCAAAAACCGTAAAATAATCATTAAACCCATCATCGTCCGGCGAAAACACATTCGGTATAAATACGGCTTTACAGGGCAACACCTTTATCCGAACAGTATCCATCGCTGTACAAGTACCCAAAGTATCTTCCGCAATCAATATATAAGTAGTTGTTTCAGATGGTTTTGCTACCGGATCAGGGCAATCCGCGCAACTCAGTCCAATGGCTGGCTGCCAGATTAAAGCAACATGGGTGGTCCTGGAGACAAGGCTATTTAACTGAATCGAATCCCCCAATGCTAATTCTGTAAAATCTGGCGTTACGGACAAGGTCAACGGAACATCCGTAATCACCGTGGTAAAAATGGTGCTATCACAGCCAATTTCGTCTACCAGGCGATCCACATAATTGCCACTTTGATCATAAAAATTCGCTCCTACCTGCACGCCCTCGCCTGCACACAAATAGATCGTTTGCCGGGTGGTATCAGGCACCTTTATGGTCAACTGTGTAAAAATCATGCTATCACAGCCCGGCAACTCAATAGTATCGCGGTAAAAGCCTGTTTTTGTATAAAAATTGTTTAAAACCTGCACTGTATCACCCAGACAACGGGTAAAATTCTGCTGCAACGGCTGGTTAAACCATTTCAAAGTAGTCACCACCGTACTGTCATTGCAGCCTTGCCCAATCGGAAACAAGTCGGTATAAACACCCGGTTCGGTGTACAATTTTGTCCCAACTGGAAAACTTTCGCCGGCACAAATGGTCAATTCCTGGGTAGTAAGCGGGCTGCACAAATACAATTCAAAATCATCAATCGCCAGGTCATTGCCACAAGCCCCTTTTGCATTGTTACTAAGCACCACCTCTGCTTCGGTCTGATCCATCGGCACATAAAACGTAAGCGCATATTGTTGCCACAAAGCCGTTGGTAGCAAGGGAATCGGCCCGGAACTGGTTTGGCCGAGCACCGCGCCCGTATTTACATCCCGCAATTCGAATAATATATCTGGCCGCACTTCCTGCCCGTTACAGTCCCCTGGAATTTGAACATTCATCGCCCAGCAGGAAAAAGTATATTTAGAACCACTGCAAAGTCCTGTCAAGCGCCGCCTGAAAAACACCCCTGGCTCCACACTGGCATCAAAAACCAGCATAAAACCATTGACATCGTTGGGCGTATGATCGAGTGAATTATGCCAAAAACTGCCATTTACCGCACTGTTATTTACGACCACATAATTACCCGGTGCAATCGCTCCGAAATTATACGTGGTAGCATCGGCCGGCAGTTGCGGACCTAAATCGACGGCACCTGTACCGAACGTTTCGGAATACACAATGGGGCCTGGAATACCCGTGCAGAGTTGGGCATGCAGGAAATGTGCATTATTCAGAAAACAAAAAAGTAATATGATACGCATCATCATAATCCAGGTCGGAAGGATCCCCCCACGTCGGAAGCGTCCGGGGACGCTTCCGACGTGGGCGAAATAGGCGGGACACCCTTCCGACCTTCTGTTTTTACAGGTTATTCAAATTCAATTTCAAAATGATCCAAATCGGCCAAAATCTGGTTTCCAAAGAGGTAACGCTCAAATTCTGTCCGATTTCCAAACCAATTTAAAACTTGGTTTCGCTCCAGCAAGGTATTTCTTTTTGATATTAGGGCGTGAAAAGAAGAATGGGGATATGTTCTAAAATCCCTTACAAACCCATGTTTTTCAGGGTTTCTATGAATATAATAGACCAATTGCACGAAATAGGCTTCATCATGAACGGGTATCCGCCGAAAAGACTCCTCGAACAACCCGCCTGTTCGCCCATATTTCTTGTTAATGGTTTGGGTATAGGCATTAAACAAATTGGCAAACTGCGTACTGACCCGTTTTTCGGCAAGTTGGATTGCCACGTCGGAAGCGTCCCCCGGAGTCCTGGACACGTCGGAAGCGTTTTGAACGCTTCCGACGTGTCCAGGACTCCGGGGGACGCTTCCGACGTGGGGCTGGCGTTCGTGCTCATACCAATGGTTCACAACCGACGCCGACCGAATGCGCACCAACAAATGAAAATGATTTTTTAACAAACAATAGGCATACGTTTCCGCTACCGGATGAATATGCTTGGTAAATTTGTTTAAAAACAAGGCAAAACTGCGCTCATCCTTAAACAAATCCTCGCCATTAATGCCCCTGTTATAAATGTGGTAAAATACCCCACAACGCATGCGATAAGTGTGCTTCTTCACGGATTAAAGGATTAAAAGATTAAAATGATGGTTTTGGTTTCAAAAAGTGCTACAAAAGTAAGCCTGAATGGAATGCCGCGCAACTAAGTCTTGCGAACTTTACAGACTCAAACAAATTCCCAAGTTGACGATTAACCCGTAAATATTTATTTATATTTGTGACCGAACGTGCATGAACCATTATAAATGCCTAGTTCAACACGAAATTAAATTCTATACAGACATGCAACTTCTTTCCCGCATCTCCATCAGCTGCCTGACATTGGTACTGCTCGCTCTCAGCGCTTGCACCAGCCCGACAACTCAAAAACAACCTGTTTCCATGGATCAGAATTGGTGGAAAGAAGCCGTCGTATATCAAATTTACCCACGCTCTTTTAAAGACACAAATGGCGACGGCATCGGCGATTTAAAAGGTGTCCTCGAAAAACTGGATTACATCAAAAGCCTGGGCATTGATGTCGTTTGGCTAAATCCCATTTTTGCCTCCCCTAATGACGATAATGGATACGATATCAGCGATTACCGCGATATTATGAAAGATTTTGGCACGATGGCCGACTTCGATGCCCTGCTCAAAGGCATGCACGAGCGCGGCATCAAACTGGTGCTCGACCTGGTGGCCAACCATTGCAGCGACGAACACGCCTGGTTCAAGGAATCACGCAAATCACGCGACAATCCTTACCGCGATTATTTCCACTGGTGGCCCGCAGAAAAAGGAAAACCCAATCCGCGTATCAGCTTTTTCGATGTTAACAACGATGCCTGGAAATACGATTCTATTACCAATGCCTATTATTTACACTATTTTTCCCAAAAACAGCCCGATTTAAACTGGGAAAACCCTAAGGTGCGGAAGGAAATCTTCGACATGATGAATTTCTGGTTCGATAAAGGCATCGACGGTTTCCGCATGGATGTAATTTCGATCATCGGTAAAGACACCACTTTTCCGCCCATCCCCGCGCAATACGCCAACGACGTTTTCCAATATTATGCTGAAGGCCAGGGAAATCGCACCCATACTTATTTGCAGGAAATGTACGCGCAATCTCTTAGCAAATACAATGTTATGAGTGTCGCGGAAGGCGCTGGCGTAACGGATAAAACCGCACTCGATTTTGTGGATGCCAATCGCAAGGAACTCAACATGTTATACCACTTCGAAGGGGTGAGTTATGGCTACCTCAAAGGAAAATTCAAAACACCCGACCCAAAAGGGTATGATTTGGTGGGTTTTAAAGATATTTATACCAAATGGAATGATGTTTTTGCCGAAAAAGGTTGGGGTACGATTTACCTCGGCAACCACGATCAACCCCGCATGCTCACCCGATGGGGCAATGACACACCCGAATTCGGTACGGTATCCTCCAAAATGCTGACGACCTTTTTGATGACCATGCGCGCTACGCCCTATTATTATTTTGGCGATGAATTGGGCATGAACAACATCAAATTTGATCGTATTGAAGATTACAAAGACATTGAATCCATCAATAATTACAAAATTGTCAAAGATAAAGGGGAAGACCTTCAAGCATTCCTGGATGCTCAGAAAATTTCAGCGCGCGACAATGGACGCACGCCTTTTCAGTGGGATAACACATCGAATGCAGGGTTCACCACCGGCACACCTTGGTTGAAAGTCAATCCAAATTATACTGCGGTAAATGTGCAAGCGCAAGAAGCAGATCCTAACTCTACGCTCAATTATTTCCGTAAAATTGTTCAACTGCGCAAACAGAACCCTGCCTTAATTTACGGAAAATATCAGTTGCTCGACCGAGAAAACCCATCCGTTTACGCGTATACCCGGGAATGGGAAGGCCGGAAATATTTAGTTTTGCTCAATTTTAAAGCCCAAAATGCAGCAGCAAACCTGAATCTAGACCTTTCAAACGCAAAAATCGTCATCAACAATTACCCGGACGCAAAACCTGCTACCAGTCTGCGCCCCTATGAAGCGATGGTATTGGAGTTGAAATAACGGTGCTCAAAATTTAATGGCATTTAAAATAATCAAAAGGCTCCCGACATTCCAAACACCGAAACAAGGCCTTGCAAGCCGTGGATCCAAACTGCGATAACATTTCTGTTTGCTCCGATCCACAATGCGGGCATTTAATCGACGATTTTTCGCCCAATAAGGCCTTTTTGTCAATGGAAACCGATGCAGGAGCCGCAATGCCATATTTTTCTAACTTTTCCCTACCTGCAGCACTCAGCCAATCGGTGGTCCAGGATGGACTAAGCACTGTTGTTACTTTAACCGGTTCTATACCAGCCGATTGTAAGGCTGCGCGGATATTTACCTCAATAACCCCCATGGCAGGGCAGCCACTATAAGTAGGGGTGATCACCACTTCCAAAGTTTCATCCGCCAATAAATTTACGGAACGTATAATACCAAGATCGTCAATGGTTAATACCGGTATTTCAGGATCACAAACTTGTTCTAAAACCCGTTTTGCCTGCGATAAGCGGTCGGCACCCAAGTGTTTAAGTTCTTCCATAAATCGTTTAATTGGAAACAAAACACAAGTTTTCAGGGCTTGGTTGCAAGATTATGCCAATAATAAATCTATTTTTTCTGCAACAGTGCCGATTTCCCATCGACGCATCCACCACAAACCCAAGCCAATGAAATAACCCGGATGCAACAATCGATTTCCAAATACCGCAACGGCTGCATCCAATTCCTCAATTAATTTCCGTTCTGCCTCCACATTAGGCGCAAAGGCAATTGCAGTCGCGGTTTGCCAGGCAGCCCCGCGCGCCATTTTGATGCTAAAATTAATCATTCCCTCATCACCCGTCCGCAACAGCCAATCCATCCAGCGAAAAGGCAACCATATCTTTGCTAGCCGATTTTGGGTATCATCTACCAGAATACCAATCGTTGAGTTGACCAACTCAAAATCATGTTTTAAGCCAAAAATGGCATCTTTAGATCGGGTGTGGGCCGCCGCAATGCCCAAATCAAGGTTGATGTGCGCATTTACCCCCAATATTAAATGTTGTAAAACAGGAACAGATGGGTCTTCTGTTGCCTCAAACGCAACTTTCCAGGCTTTCGTAACAGGCTTGCCTTGTTGCCAGGCATCCCAGGCATCCAAATAACGTTGGGCAAAAATTACATCCAAACGCTCCATGCGGGTGCCATTTTCAAACATATTGGCATTGATCCCCGCCTCCACCGCCTTGGTCATTTGATAATACAACGCAGCAAAATACCCTTGAGGTGATTGATGCGCTTTGGCCCACGCCAATATAATTTCCAGCCGTTGTAATACTTCGGAGATTGATGCCATGTAAATTTTCAATAATGGGTAACGCACCTGATAAGGAACGTGCTGTAATTGCAGGGCAAATATACCTTTCTAATTTAAAAATCTACTTCCATCTTTACGACTTCAAAAAAAACTTATGCGCAATACCTTCTTACTTTTCCTGCTTTTTTGGGGCACTTCTTGTAGCAGCCCCGAACAACAATTGAATCGACTGCAATATGATTTGATTTACAAACATCCAAAACCGGAAACATTTCTGATAAAAACACCAGCCGATACCCTTCAATTGCCGATTCCGCAGGTACACAACGAAGCAACACAGGCTTTTATCGCCCGCTGCAAACAACGCGCCCAATCAATTCCCGCAGCAATGCTTCCGGTAACTTCACAGAAAAAATTGTTTTATCTGCTGTTTGCACTCGACTCCCTGCATCGAAGTTATGGACAAATCATACACCCGCAAGATTATGCCCTGCATGTTATGACGCAACGTGTTTGGTCGCCGGAAAAAGGGCTACAAAATCCTGCGCTCCTAATGGCCCTGCTCGAAAAAATTCCGGTCTATTATGATTTGGTGGAAAGCCGCTGGATCAAACCCCAACTTGCCGACTTGCCGAAGGCTATTGCCACTGCTCAATCGGCACTTGATGCACTAAATACGCTAGAAAAAACACCTGAAGGCTTGAATTCAGCGCAAAAAACAGCATTTACAAACCTGCTGTCACCCGCAAAAGCGGCGCTAAAAAACTACATCGGATTGTGCCAAAGCGGCTATTTATTATAAAATAAAATCAAATATATTTCGTCTGCTCTTTGTCCTGTAACACATCTTTTAACTCCTTCAAATAAGCATATTGTGCGGGTAAACTGCGTTTAAACGCTTCTTTTACTGCAACAAAAGCACCATTTTCCATGGACGGAACGAGGCTTTTGATGCGTTGTTTGGCCTTTTCTTTTGCAACGCGATAATCTTCATAAATTAAAGCACGCAACGATGGAATTTCATGCCAATCCGCTTCAATGGCAATGGCTTTACGAGATTCTCCGTTTTCTAACGTAACAGGTTCCAACTCAATGCAATTGGTAAAATTTGCGGGTAGCGACTGCAAAGTTTCAGTGGCTTCCCACTGGGCCTCATCTGCACCTACTGCGCATTTATTTACCATAAAAACCTCCAAACCCGTATCCCGCATTCGGTAAATGATCACATCCACTTGTTCGTTTGCCATAATAAAATCCTTTAATCAAAGACTGATTGCCCCGTACAACACCTTACTGAAAGAAAAGTTCTGGCATTTCAGGCACTTGTTGAAGTGTAAATCGCCTGCAAAGAACGGACAAAACTTCCAGAAACCCCAACAAAAGCAACGCTTATGCACAATTGGCACACTTCGTGTTGATTATAAATGACTTATACCTGCAGGGGCATTATATACGGGTCGTCTTGATTTTGGAAATTTTCGGATCCACGGTTGGCCCTTTTTTGGGCACTGTAGCCTTTGGCGTCTTTTCGTCCTCCAACCGCAAGCGTTCTTCTGGCAACAATCCATCTTCCGTATTCGGATTCGCACCGTCATCCGCAGGTAATGGGTGTCTTTGCCCAAACATCGCGCGGTCTAGTTGCCGGGAAAGCGAATCCATTTCTTCATAAAAATCAAATTCAGCGCCAGGGCGCATTCCCAGGGTTTGGGGATTCAACCGAAAAAAGAAACTACCGTTGCCATCTTGCCGCAAGGTGTCCCATTTGAAATAAATCGTGGTGTCTTGCCCCGGACCAAATGCCATACCAGCGCGCATTTGATCCATCATTTTCTGAAAAGCACGCTCCATCTCTTCAAACGGGTCTGAAGATTGTGCAGCAGCGGAAAAAACAAACATCAAAAGGAAAAAGCAGGAAAAAAACCATTTTTTCATAGCAAAGCATCTTTTTGGAGCACAAAGATAAGGTGATTCTACCTTTGACTGCAAGCCCCAAATCATTAGAAATATGGTCCAATCTATGTTTTTACATCAAGCAAGCCGTGAAACAGCCTCAAGGCTCGCTGCTTTCCTTACGTTCCCGTTCCCAATCTGTATTGGCAAAAACCGTAATTAATACGCCTGCAAGCACCATTAAAATTTTAAAAACAAATGCAAACAGTCGGCCAGGCAACTCCAAAAAGCCCAAAAACACCCACTGGGTTCCAACCATTTGCAGCACCAATCCGGTAAAGCCAAATACCACGAGCAAAAAACCCAGTAAAAGCCAGTATCCCTTATTTTTCATATCCTTGAGTTGATTAATTTAACTTGTACTCCACTAACTTTGTCGGACAAAATTTGTTTACACCCGAACAAAATAAAATCGAATTTGACACCCACCACTGTTCAAAGTCAGCCAAACGCAATTCAGTTAATTGAATGTCCCCGCGATGCGATGCAGGGCTTGCACGATTTTATCGAAACCGACATAAAAGTTGCCTACATCAATCAATTGTTGCGTGTTGGCTTCGATACCATCGATTTTGGATCGTTTGTTAGTCCTAAAGCCATTCCGCAAATGCGCGATACCGCCGAAGTGCTCGCAAAATTAGACCTTTCTCAAACCAACACCAAATTATTGGCCATTGTTGCCAATCAACGCGGGGCAGAAGATGCCTGTCAATACCCGGAAATCGATTTTCTGGGGTACCCATTTAGCATCAGCGAAACATTTCAATTGCGCAATACCAACGCGACCATTGCCGAGAGCCTCGAACGCACCAAAGCCATTCAGGAATTGTGCGTTGCCCACAACAAACAATTGGTCTTGTACATTTCCATGGGGTTTGGAAATCCGTACGGCGACCCCTGGAATGGCGAAATTGTGCATAAATGGGTGGATATGCTGGCAACTTACGGCATTCGCATCTTTTCTTTGTCGGATACCATTGGGTGCTCCAACCCGGAAAATATTTCTTATTTATTCAGCAACCTTATTCCCAAGTATCCAAAGCTCGAATTTGGTGCCCACTTGCACACACAACCCCACAATTGGCGCGAAAAAATAGAGGCTGCCTGGGAAAACGGCTGCCGCAGGTTCGATGGAGCCATGCGGGGCTATGGTGGCTGCCCGATGGCCAAAGACGACCTTACAGGCAACATGGCGACCGAAAACCTGGTGTTCTTCTTTGATGAAAACCATGAAAACCTGCCCATCGACCGGGCTGCCTTCGGGAAAAGCATGGCGATGGCCTTGGAAGTATTTCCTTAACCGACTTCTATTCATATCATGCAAATTGCTTGTTAAACCGTGGTTAAAATTTTAAAACAATTTGAGTTTTAGTTACAAACAAACAATTGATAATCAAATCATTAGAATTCATTTAGTAAAAATTTTTAAGACTTTCAGACAACTACAACCTTGTACTCTGCATCAAAGCACCACACGGAGCAGGGAAAACCCATACTTTTGGCCCGAAAGCGCAATTTTAAAAGTACACGCTTCGTCCTTACTCTTTACATCAACATCGACTAAAGCCATGTTAAAAAAATTCTTTTCCACCGCACTGCTGCTTGTTACCCTTAGTGGATTTGCGACCGCACAACGTATTGCTTATGTAGACGTTACCGCTGTTTTGGAAGCGTTGCCGGAATACCAGAAAGCACAAGAACAATTGGATAAAATTGCCACCCAATGGCGTCAGGAAATTGCTGGCGAACAGGATAAAATCAAAGGCATGTACAGTAAGTATCAAGCCGAGCAAGTGTTGCTCAGCGAAGAAATGAAAAAGACCCGCGAAGAAGAAATTTTAGCCAAGGAAAAAGAAGTGCGTGAAATGCAACGTCAGAAATTTGGACCAGAAGGCGCTTTGTTTAAAAAACGCGAAGAACTGGTAAAACCAATTCAGGATAAGGTGTACGCTACCATCACTTCCTTTGCAGAATCCAAGGGTTTTGAGTTTATTTTTGACAAAGGCAGTGCTTCCGGAATGCTGTTTGCTGATAAAAAATACGACAAAACAGAAGATATTAAGTCGCTTTTGACAAAATAATCCCTTCTTAATCAGGCGGTAAGTTGTTTGTTTCCATCGCATTCGTTTTCGATAGCGCAAAAATCAGGAACTCGTTCTATTTTTGCGGCGGCAACCAGGCAACTTACTGCCTTTTGATTTTACAACATTACGCACACACATGAAAAATACAATTGTCCTAACCCTCAGTCTGCTGCTTTTTGCCTCAACTGCTGGTTTTTCTCAAAAATTTGGCTACTGCAACTCCGAATTATTGCTCACACAGATTCCGGAAGTAAAAGCAGCCGACAGTGAATTGCAAGCATTTCAAAATCAATTGACCAAACGCGGTCA
Organism: Saprospiraceae bacterium; assembly: GCA_027488935.1. Classification (GTDB taxonomy): domain Bacteria; phylum Bacteroidota; class Bacteroidia; order Chitinophagales; family Saprospiraceae; genus M3007. The sequence continues at coordinate 25,354 of JAIYAP010000001.1, forward strand.
GGAACGGGTAAAAGCCCTTCAGGAAGCGGCTGCAGATTTGGCACGCAAAAAGGAACAGGGTACCATTTCGCCTAAAGACTACGAAGCGCAAGCGGCAAAATTGAAGGAGGAAGAAACTTCGATTGGCGCTTATGAGAAGGAAGTATATGAAAAACTCGGCAAAAAGCGCGAGGAATTGTTCAAACCCCTGCTCGATAAGGTGAACACTGCCATGAATGATGTTGCCAAAGAAAACGGCTATATGTTTGTGTTCGATTCCAGCACCTCTTTTTTGCTGTATGCCAGCGAAACCCTGGATGTAACTAAATTAGTAAAGGCAAAATTAGGCATCACCAACTAAGCCTTTATGGCGGCCATCGGTTTTTTTGATTCAGGTATTGGCGGTTTAACAGTACTGCAAGAAGCGTTACAACGACTTCCCAATGCGCAATACCTGTACTATGCCGATAGCGACCATGCTCCATATGGCACCAAATCGAAAGAGGAGGTGCTTTTGCATTTTATACATGCCATGGATTTTATCGTGGACCATGATGTAGCGGCCATTGTAGTAGCCTGTAACACAGCAACAAGTGTTGGGATTGAGGCCGCAAGAGCGCGCTATAGCATTCCGATCATCGGGATGGAACCGGCGGTAAAACCAGCACTTGCTGCTGCGGGCAACAAACGGGTGCTGGTTTTTGCCACCAAACTTACCTTGCAACTGGAAAAATTTCGAAACCTCGTTGAACGCGTCGATGCCGACAACCGGGTAGATTATTTGCCTTTGCAAGAATTGGTTCAGTTTGCCGAACGTTTTGAATTTTCAGACGAACTGATTTTACCTTATTTACACGCGCAACTCGCCGAAATAGACCTGACCCAATATGGCGCCGTGGTATTGGGATGCACCCATTTCCCTTTCTTCCGAAAACAATTTGAAGCGGTATTGCCACCTGATGTGCAAATTGTGGATGGAAACGTCGGCACCATTAATAACTTGATGACGCGCCTGGGCAAGGATACCGTTGGCGGTCCAGGTGGTGTTCGGTATTTTATCTCGGGGAAGGAGGTTGATTTTGAACCTATTCGATCTGTTTTAAAACTTAGGACATAAAATCTCCTCGTTTTCATAATTGCCCAAATACACCACCGAAATCTCAAAAGATGCCTGGCGTTGGTTGGCCTGCAAGGCGTTCAAATTCAAATCGTAACTCATCCCGAGCAGCACATTTTCGAACTCCAGGCCCATCAAGGCAACAACCGCATCCAGGCCCATGCCGTCGGTATTGCGCACGGGACGCAACCAGGTTCCAAAGTGCAAGGCTGTCGAACCGTATTTTCCCATCGCAAAACGAATATTCGTACCTGCGTTCATTTCAAGGTGTGGACCCTGAATCGCAAACAGGAAGCGTGGCAACAAAGACACCCGATTATTGTGCGTCAACGGAATATTTGAAGAAAACTGTCCGGATATTTTACGGTATAATTTATCTCCTTTTTGCGTATTTTCGGCAAATGAAATATTGGGCTCTAGGAAATGGTGCAAGGCCAATCCAGCAAAAACAGCCCCGTATCGGCCAATTTTGGCGGTATAGTTGATACCTGCGTTGTAATCGGTATAAGAAATGTTATTCCCTGGCAGGTCTTCCCCCGTACCAAAAGTATAACCCGTACTTCCATCAAACTGATCGTGAAATTGCAAAGAACCATAATTGACACTCCGCTGGGTCAAACCTGCTTGTAAGCCCAAGGAAAGAAATTGCCGATCATTGACATCCAACGACTTATGATAAGCAACCGAAATGCCTATTTGTGTGGTGTTAAAATCGATTACCGGTACTTTATCGTTGTAAAAATTCAAACCAAGCCCGATTGCGTCTTTCCGTACATGCCTGCCGGGTGCATTAAACCGCAAATCAGCCGCCACCCCAAAAGTTTTTATCGGGTTGTCCAACACATTACGCCATTGATCACGGTAAATAAGCCCCACACGGTATTTGCCCTCCATAGCCCCGGTCAAAGCTGGATTTAAACTCAATGGAGCGGCATAAAACTGCGTAAAATGCTTGTCTTGCGCAAAAACTTGGTGCAACAGACAGCTTACAAAGACGAAAAGGAGGATAATTTTCTTCATACGTTCAGGCAAAATTTTGGCAAAGGTACATATAAACGTTTTACTAGAAGGAATCTACAAGCAAGAAGCGCTTATTTCCTGCCACAAACGTACCAAATGAGAATTAATTGGCGCAGTCGGATAGAATTAACGATTACACCATTCATTTTTTATGCACCAAACAGCCAAACCACGTCAATTTTCAATCATCAATTTTCAATTAAATTCTACCTTTCGCCTGAAAACACACCTGTCACCCATTGATTTGTAAAACACCTGGAAATGGCTCAACATCAACGTTCTGAATTCAAACCATACATTGCTGCCGACGATCGAAGCGTCAAGGAGTTTACCTTGCGGGCAGTTTTACTCGGCTCCTTATTTGGCATCCTGTTTGGTGCCGCAACCGTATACCTCGCCCTGAAGGCGGGTTTGACCGTATCCGCGTCCATTCCGATTGCCGTTTTGGCCATTTCCCTGGGCCGCCGATTTTTAGGCACCACCATTCTTGAAAACAACATCATTCAAACCACCGGCTCTGCGGGCGAATCGGTAGCTGCCGGGGTGGTATTTACCTTACCTGCTTTTTTATTTTTAAGTGATGGCATCGGAAAAGGGTACTTTAATTACTGGACCATTTTAATGTTGGCCATTTTTGGGGGCATCCTGGGGGTATTGATGATGATTCCGTTGCGCCGTTCCTTAATTGTTAAAGAACACGATAATTTGCCTTACCCGGAAGGTACGGCCTGCGCACAAGTGCTGATTGCGGGCGAGAAGGGAGGCGATTTTGCTAAAACAGCCTATCAGGGGCTTGGCTTTGCCTTTGTTTTTGCCATTTTACAAAAAGTACTGCACGTGATTGCGGAAGTACCCAAGTTTGCCACCGCAGCAGCCAATAAATATTTGCCAGCGGCGGTAGTCAGTGGTGAAATCACGCCAGAATACCTCGGCGTGGGCTATATTATTGGTCCGCGCATCGCGGGCGTACTCGTTGCAGGCGGCGTGTTGGCCTGGCTTGGACTGATTCCATTGTTAGCCACCTTGGTTCCTGCGGATACGATTGCGGCTCAATTGGCAAAATTAGGGTTGATGGATCCAACTGTTGCGAACGCGCGTTTTGGATGGGACCCGATGGCCCATTCCTTTGCCAACTTGTCGGATGCTGTGTATCGGGCTTATGTGCGTCAAATTGGGGCTGGTGCCGTAGCTGGGGCCGGCTTTATCACCTTGTTTAAAACCATGCCTACGATTATTTCCTCTTTTCGGGAGAGCTTGGCCGACATGCGCAACCGCGATAAAAACGCTGCGGTGGTGCGCACCGAGGATGATCTTTCGATGAAAGTGGTCGGAATAGGCATTTTGGCATTAATTTTATTGATGGCGATCTTACCCAACGTACCCGGTGATAATTTTTTCAGTAAATTATTGATTGGCGTGTTGGTGATCGTGTTTGGATTTTTCTTTGTGACGGTATCCAGCCGTATTGTTGGAATCATCGGAAGCAGCAACAACCCGATTTCGGGTATGACCATTGCGACCATTATGGGTACCGCATTGGTATTTATTGGGGTAGGCTGGACCGGGAAAGTGTACGAACCCATGGCTTTGGTAGTAGGCAGTATGATTTGTATTGCAGCGGCCAACGCGGGCGCTACTTCTCAGGATTTAAAAACTGGCTATATAGTAGGTGCAACACCGCGTTATCAGCAGTTGGCCTTATTTATAGGTGTCATTGTTTCTACTTTAGTCATCGGGTTTACGGTACAGTTTTTGGATAATCCGACTGCGGAAATGCGCGCAGCGGGGATCGAACATGCCATTGGTGAAAAATTCAATGCGCCCCAGGCGACCTTAATGGCTACGTTGATCAAGGGTTTGCTTTCGTTTAACCTCGATTGGCAGTTTGTTTTGGTGGGGCTGTTTATTTCCATCACAATGGAACTTTGTGCGGTCAAATCCTTGTCTTTTGCGGTAGGCCTGTATTTGCCCCTTTCAACTACCCTTCCGATTTATGCGGGTGGTGCATTGCGCGGTTTAACCGATTGGATGGCCAAACGCAAAGGGGAAGAATTGGAGGACGCCGATTTGGGCAAGGGCAGTTTGTTTGCAACCGGATTGGTGGCAGGCGGCGCGCTGGCTGGCGTGGTTGTTGCGATGTTACAAGCAGCCGATGCCACGGCCAAACCATTAGAAACCTTAAGTTTGGAACATGGGCTGACCGGCAGTCTGGGCGTGGGCGGATACGATGGCTTAGGCTTGGCGTTCTTTACCATCCTTGCGGTATTTTTAGTACGTGCAGCACGAAAGAAATAAGGTTTTTTGGGCGATCAAGTTTTGATTATGTCTAAATAAGGTCAAATATCAATTCCTTTCCAACAGAATATTTGGTGGATGCGTTCTGCCAAGTAGTTTTACAGCGAAAATATCACTTATCACTCGTCACTCATCACAATCAATGAGTTGGTTAACTAAATTCTTAACATCTTCCATCGGCCAGAAATTTGTCATGGCCTTGAGCGGTATCTTTCTGATGCTGTTTTTGATCGTTCACCTAATTGGAAATTTACAACTTTTGAACGATGACGGTGGAGAATCTTTCAATGCGTATGCGCATTTCATGACCCATAACCCATTGATCAAAATTGTATCTTATCTGTTGTATGCTTCTATTTTGTTGCATGCGATCCAAGGGTTGTTGTTGTGGCAGCACAATAAGGCTTCCCGCGGGACAGTAAGGTATGCAGTAAATCATGTGCGGAGCAGCGAAGTTTCTTCGCGCAACATGGCTTGGTTGGGTATTGTCATTTTAGTGTTTTTGATCTTGCATATGTACCAATACTGGTTTCAAATGCACTGGGGTAATGTTCCATTCATCGAATACAACAGCCTAGATCATCCGGTAAAAGATTTGTATGCGCTAGTTGGTGCTTCCTATCAGAACCTGGGTTATGTGCTGTTTTATGTAATTTGCATGGGTGTTGTCTCCTACCATTTGTGGCATGGCTTCTGGTCTTCTTTCCAGTCTTTGGGTCTTAACCACCGGAAATACACGCCCCTCATCAAAGGTGTGGGCATTGCCTATTCCGTTGGTGTACCTGTTTTGTTTGCTGTAATTCCGGTTTGGATGTACATCAAATAATCAATACACACATTTTTGGGCATTTATTTGCTCGTTTTCAACCATCGTATATACAACCAATACAACAATATAGCAATGGATCCGAAACTCGATTCTAAAGTACCTGTCGGTGACATGGCGGAAAAATGGACCCACTATAAAGGTTCCGTTCCGCTGGTAGCGCCCAACAACAAACGCCGCATCGATGTAATCATCATTGGTACCGGTTTGGCTGGCGCGTCTGCGGCCGCTTCCCTGGGTGAGTTAGGTTATAACGTGAAATGTTTTACGTTTCACGACAGTCCACGGCGTGCGCACTCAATTGCAGCACAAGGTGGTATTAATGCAGCAAAAAACTATCAAAACGACGGTGACTCTGTGTACCGCCTGTTTTATGATACCATCAAAGGGGGCGATTACCGCGCCCGGGAAGGCAATGTACACCGCCTGGCGGAAGTTTCTGGTTCGATCATCGACCAGTGTGTTGCGCAAGGTGTACCTTTTGCACGTGATTACGGTGGCTTGCTTGATAACCGCTCTTTTGGCGGCACCCAGGTATCACGTACTTTTTACGCACGGGGCCAAACCGGACAGCAATTGCTGATCGGCGCATACCAATCTTTGAGCCGTCAGGTAGCTATAGGCAATGTGAAACTCTACAACCGCCACGAAATGTTGGATGTAGTGGTGGTGGATGGTAAATGCCGCGGTGTCATTGTGCGCAACTTGCTTACGGGCGAATTGGAACGCCACGCTGGCCATGCAGTTGTATTGGCAACGGGTGGTTATGGCAACGTATTCTATTTGAGTACTAATGCCATGATGTGTAACACAACAGCCACCTGGCGCGCGCACCGACGTGGCGCTTTCTTCGGCAATCCTTGCTATACTCAAATTCACCCGACCTGTATTCCGGTTTCGGGCGATTACCAGTCAAAACTGACGCTGATGTCGGAGTCCTTGCGCAATGATGGCCGTTGCTGGGTACCGAAAGATCCGGCCGACCGCCTCAAGCACCCGACACAGATTCCGGAAGAAGCACGCGATTATTACCTCGAGCGCCGTTATCCAGCATTTGGCAACTTGGTTCCGCGTGACATCGCCAGCCGCGCCGCAAAAATTGAGTGCGACAATGGAAAAGGTGTAGGTTCTACTGGTTTGGCCGTGTACCTCGATTTCGCAGATTCCATCAAGCGTCTTGGAAAAGAAACTGTAGCCGCCCGTTATGGCAACCTGTTTGAAATGTACCAAAAAATTACCGGCGATAACCCTTATGAAGTACCGATGCGTATTTACCCAGCGGTACACTATACCATGGGCGGTTTGTGGGTAGATTATAATTTGATGACCACCATCCCGGGCTTGTATGCTTGTGGAGAAGCCAATTTTAGTGATCACGGCGCCAATCGCTTAGGTGCTTCTGCCCTGATGCAGGGCCTGGCGGATGGCTATTTCGTTTTACCTTACACCATTGGTTCTTACCTGAGCGGCGAAATCCGGACAGGAAAATTGAGCACCGATTTGCCGGAGTTTGAAGCCGCCGAGAACGATGTTCGCAGCCGGATTGAAAAATTCAAATCCCTCAAAGGCAATCAAAGTGTGGAAAGTTTCCACCGTCGTTTGGGCAAAATCATTTGGGATTACTGCGGTATGGCACGCAATGAAGCCGGTTTGAAAAAAGCCATCGAAATGGTTCGTGCATTGCGGGAAGAATTTTGGAAAGATGCTTACGTGCCAGGTGGTTCGGATGAATTCAATCCCGAGTTAGAAAAGGCTTGGCGTGTGGCTGATTTTATCGAACTGGGCGAATTAATGTGCATTGATGCCTTAAACCGCAACGAGTCTTGTGGCGGCCACTTCCGTGAAGAATACCAAACGGAAGAAGGAGAGGCATTGCGCGATGACCAAAACTACATGTATGTAGCAGCTTGGGAATTTAAAGGAGAGGGTGCCGAACCTGAACTGCACAAAGAAGCACTGGAATATGAAGTAGTGAAAGTAACGCAAAGGAGTTACAAGTAATCATCAACGTATTATCATTCATCATTTCGCATCTACCAAAAGATGAAACTGAATCTCAAAATATGGCGCCAAGGCGGCCGTTATAAAGGTGAATTTGTCACCTATACCCTCGACAATGTCAATGAGCATATGTCCTTCCTGGAAATGCTCGATGTGTTGAACGAAAGTTTGATTGGAAAAAAAGAAGAGCCAGTTGCTTTTGAACACGATTGCCGCGAAGGTATCTGCGGTACTTGTTCGCTCGTAATTGATGGCCGCGCACACGGCCCAATGCAGGGTACCACTACCTGCCAAGTACATATGCGCCACTACAAAGATGGCGAAACCATTGTGATTGAGCCATTTCGCGCAAAAGCATTTCCGGTGATCAAAGACTTGGTGGTAGACCGTTCTGCGTTCGACCGCATCATTCAGTCGGGTGGGTACGTGAGCGTAAACACTGGCCAGGCGCAAGATGCCAACTCTATTCCCATAGAAAAGGAGCAGGCATCCCACGCCTTTGATGCAGCAGCATGTATTGGCTGCGGTGCTTGTGTTGCGGCTTGCCCAAATGCTTCCGCGATGTTGTTTACTTCTGCAAAAATTTCACACCTTGCTTTATTGCCACAGGGCCAGGTGGAACGTCAGCGCCGGGTAATTTCCATGATCGCACGGATGGATGCAGAAGGTTTCGGCCAATGCTCCAATGTAAAAGCGTGTGAAGCCGAATGTCCAAAAGAAATTTCGGTAGAAAACATCGCCCGCATGAACCGTGAATACTTGTCGGCCGTACTTACTTCTGATATTGCATAGGACCAACGCGGGTTGATTAAGCGCTTATTTCAACTTAAATAGACGCTTAATCAGCCCTGCGTATTTCTTAAATATACGCTTAATCAGCCCTGCGTATTTTAGGTATTGGTGTTCCTGCACCAGCCTTCCCTGAATCTGAAATAACGGGCGGCTGTATACCACGATTGCCCGTTATTTCAGGCTCATTTGGGTTAAATGATTCTTCTCCACCACCCTGGTTATTGGTCGGTGGCGTTGGTGGCACGATCGGGTCAACAACGTCGGCTTGGGTAGGTACACCAAACAAGGTTTTAGCAGTTTCTTTCAATCTTTCCATAAATTCCTGCGAAGCAAAACCGGCAATAAAGGCGATGCCGATATAAGGAAACATGCCATTGAGCGTTTGCCAACCCGCTACATCGCTTTGGGTGAGTGCGCCTGCGAAGAAACTGCTCACGAAAAAAGTAAACAGGCCGCAAATCACGCCAGACACCGGGCGTACATAGAATGGAATTTCCAGATAAGCAGGGAAATAGGTTTTATCGCGCGCAAATTCAAAGATACCCCGCAAATTAGACAAGGCACCACCCAAGCCGCCTGCCAGGAAAATAGCCCACAACACATAAGCAATCATTTGGGGCATCGCAGGTGTTTTTTCTGTTTTCGCTTCTACGATGGTTGATTTACCTGTTGCAGAATCGGAGCGTGTTACCACAGAATCAATGGTGGTAATTGAACTGTCTTTGCCATTGCTCCCTGGCACTTGTTTTACACTTACTTTTTTTTCCACTTTAATCTGCAGTGCCTGCTCCGAATTTGTCAGGGCAGCCTCTGCCATCGCGGCTTTGAAAATGGTTTGATACAGCAATGCAGAAAATAAAAGGGTAATACCGATGTTGTAGGCAACAAGGTAAAGGGTTCGGGTACGGCTCAGGTCAGAGCCAGGCGTTTCATTGGTCGCAGCCATGGGTGTTAGGTTGTTTTCTGTAAAAATATAAAAAATTGAAAATCAAGCATTTACTTTAAAAAAGATATACCCCTTGCAAATACAGGCAGTGCCCGATCCAACTATTCGCAATCGGGGCCGGGTTCCAGTCTTTCGGGTTGTACATGGCTCCGAGCGATCGCACATAGCGCAAGGTAATACCCAGGTGTTGGGTAAAAAACACATTCGCCCCAAGGACCAGGCTAATGTCATTTTTTTTCAAATAATCCTTGGAAACCACCTCAATGCCATTGGGTTCGCCCCGAAACCTACTGCTAAAAAACCGGGCATAAGATAAACCCAGGTCAAATGCAACGCGGTAATAATCTTCGCTTTCATTATCCCCTTCGATCAACCAGTCTTTATAATGCCATTGAACGGGTACTTCGATATAGTTGAGCGTGAGGGCAAAGTTATTTGGGTTAAAATTATCGCGTACCAATTCACTTTGAGCGCCGCGCTGTGCAAACAGGAGTTCAATACTGCCATCGGTGCGTTCGCCAATACGGCTTACGACCCTGAAACCGGCCACTAGTCCGGGTTTGTTGTACCCAGCGGAATTATCGCCATTTATTTGGGAAGCCGTTACTCCTGCGATGATGCCTGCACGAAACCGTTGTTGGGCGTTCAAAATAAAGGGTAAAAGCGCAATTCCAATGGCAAAAAAAAGTGTTTTATGCTTCATCATGGTTCAAATTCGAATACTGGTAAAATTTGGATACTTTTGCGTACTGCTTTTATGGGCTAGATCATTGTCAACAAAGGCACTAATATAAGTCAATCTTCACTTTGATGCGCTATACTCAGGGAAATTTAAAAAAATTGGAGGAGTTGTTTACAGAACTGGACTATTCCATTCGCTATGAAAAAGGCAATTTCCAAAGCGGCTATTGTATTGTGGAAAGTAAACGCATTGCTGTTATCAACAAGTTTTTTGACATTGAAGCACGCGTTAATTGCTTGCTTGATATCCTTTCCGGCCTCGATTACGACCCGGCAAACCTTAGCGAGAAATCCCGGGAACTTATAGAAAAATGGAAAAAGGCGCAAGCAGATTAAAATTAACCTTGCTCGGAACAGGCACCTCCCAAGGTGTGCCGGTTATTGGTTGTGGATGTGCGGTATGCAGTTCTACCAACCCGCGCGACAACCGATTGCGTTCGTCCGCACTGATAGAATATGGCGATTTGAATATTTTGATTGATGCCGGGCCCGATTTTCGGCAACAAATGTTGCGGGCAAACGTGCAACACCTGGAAGCCATTCTGCTTACCCACGAACACAACGACCATGTAATTGGGATGGATGATATACGTCCCTTCAATTTCAATTCGGACCGTGCGATGGCCGTGTACGCCCTCCCGCGCGTAGCCGCGGAGGTACAAAAACGCTTCGAATATGTATTTACCGAGCATATACCCGGTCTTCCACGTATTGAATTGCATTTAATTGAAAAGAACCAGCATTTATATTTTGAAGACCTTGAAATTCAGACGATTGGGGTTATGCACGGTAAACTGCCAATTTTAGGGTATAAAATAGGTGATTTGTGCTATCTTACGGATGTAAAAACCTTACTTCCAGAAGATTTAGAACAAATAAAAGGAGTCAAATATTTGATTGTAAATGCCTTGCACCATGCGCAACATCCTACCCACCTGAACCTTGAAGAGGCGCTTGCCTTTGTGGAGGCTGTGCAACCGGAACAAGCCTGGCTTACACATCTTAGCCATCAAATGGGATTAATGACCGATATTGCCACACTTTTGCCCGACCACGTAGCATTTGCATACGATGGATTGACGATATCCACCTGACCTTTTGATCTGACTGTTTCCGACTCTGTGCCTACACCCAACTTAGTTACTGCAGCCCCTCCCCCACCAAACAATCTTATTTGGGCCGACCGGCTCCGCAACCTGGCTACCGTTTTGGTGGTGGCCATTCATGTTGCCGGACCAATTGCCCACCAAAACACCGAATATAATACCTGGTATTGGTGGTCGGCCAACCTGTGGGATTCATTTTCAAGGCCTTCGGTGCCTTTGTTTATCATGTTGAGTGGTTTTTTGTTGTTAAGTAAAGATTATCCGCTGGGTGATTTCCTAAAACGGCGTTTTTCGCGCATTGTGTTGCCCTGGATATTTTGGTCGATTGTATTTAGCATTTATAATCATATTTCAAAAAACCAGCCAGCAACATTTGCGGAAGCCTTTCAAAATTTGGCAGAGAACAATGTTCATTACCACCTGTGGTTTTTATACCTGATTCTGGGATTATACCTGGTATATCCCATCTTACGGCCTTGGGTACGCAATGCGCGCGAACAGGATTTTTGGTATTTTTTTGCTCTATGCATGATTGGCGCATGGGGGTACAAAATTTTAGATCAGTTTTTCAACATTCATTTAGGGTTTTATTTTGAATTGTGTTCCAACCAGGTTGGCACCTTTGTGTTGGGATATTATTTGGGGACAAAGTTTATTGCCACTGATGAAATGGGCCATATTAAACCCTGGCGCTTCAGTCGGAAACAGTTATGGCTACTTTCAATTGCCATGATTTTACTAGGATCTTTAGCCACAGCGGGCGGAACCTGGTGGGCAAGCAGCACGTTCGGGGGCAAATTTCACCCCTATTTTTACGACTACTTAACCCCGAATGTAGGTATTGCCGCAGCAGGATGGTTTATCTTTGCCCAATTGGCGTTCCAGGGCAAGGCGTTGTTGGATTTTGAGAAAGAATTCGCGGCTGCCAGTTTCGGAATTTATTTCGTGCATGTGCTCATGCTGGACTGGTGGAGTCGGTCGGGATATTGGGTGTATAAATTTCATCCCGCCAAGTGTATTCCCATTATTTTGGCATTGGTTTGTTTGACCTCCTTTCTTTTTGTCGTGCTCATTCGTACCCTTCCGGGAGGTAAAAAAATAACCTGATCGAATTTTTATGAACACCCAATCCGCTGCAGCGCCCCCCAAAAACCGGCAAAACGGGCGGGGCTATGCCCTACTTCGGCATTGGTATTTTTTATTTCACGCAACACTTTGGCTAAGTGGCGCCTTTATTCGTGCTGCCTGGTACTTTAAAACCCGGGCCGTATACGATTTACAACTTCCCCACCCTGAATTAATTACATCTAAAGAAAAACGCCGGCTTCAACATTACTTTTACGGAACGACCTATTTAAGCATTGTATTTTGCAGCTTGCGTGGTCGTACGCGTAGCCCGGACGAAAAGAACCTCTTTAGCAATTTGGCCGCCCTGGCTTATTTCTTTGATGATTTAGCCGATGTGTACCATAACCAGGATCAATCAGGACAGCAATGGCAAGACAATCCAGAAATGTATGGGCAAGCAATCGATCCGCGCGGGTTGGCCCTGCATTTTTTGCAAAATATAAATGCCGCATTGCCCGATCAGGACCAAAGTGAATTTAAAAAATACATGCATCGGGTATTTAATGTGGAGACCGAAGGCAGGCAAATTAGTGCTAACGTGTTTAATACAAAGGAATTAGATCAAATTGCTGCCGATAAAGGAGGGTATTCTGTTTTAATGTTTCGCCGCATTTTAGCAAATACATTGTCCGAAGCAGAAAAGCATGCCTTGTATAAATTAGGCCATTTGATTCAAACCTGTGATGATATTTTTGATGTTTGGTTTGATCAAAAGGATGGAATCAAGACCCTGCCTTTAGCCCTGCTGGAAGCTGGCAATATTGCAGATTTGAAATTGCGGTTCGAACAGTTAGTTGCCGAAACATATCGGGCCTTTATGCAGGTACGTCCTGAAAAAATTTCACGCTGGCGGTATTTAGGGCTGCGCCATGCGCGTACTTCCTGGGCGGTGGTGCATTATTTAGTGACGGTGACCAGAGTTTGTTTGCAGCATTATCAAAAATTGCAAAAAAAGCATGGAACTTTGCCCCTCACCGATCGACATCAAATCGTGGTAGACATGGAGCGTTGGGACAATCGTTTCAAAAGCGTGTTTTATTTGATTGCCAAAACTTGATCGTTTGTTTTATCAGAAACGTATATGAACACTTTGATTTCCGCGCTTATTGGAGAAAGTATCGCCACCAAACAAGCAATTTTGAATGATCCGGCATTTGTGGCCGAAATTGAGGCTACTGCGGCCGCCTGGGTGCGGTGTTTTGAGGCAAAGGGGAAAATCCTGTTTTGTGGCAATGGCGGCAGTGCGGCCGATGCGCAACATATAGCGGCAGAGCTCTCGGGCCGTTTTTACCTCGATCGGGCGCCTTTATTCGCAGAAGCATTGCATGTAAACAGTTCATATATGACCGCTGTGGCCAATGATTATGGCTATGAAGCAGTTTATGCCCGTATGGTGCAGGCTGCTGGTCGAACCGGGGATATTTTGGTTGCATTTAGTACTTCCGGCAATTCGCCCAACATTTTGAAAGCGATTGAAGTTGCACGCCAGATCGGGATGCAGGTAGTAGGCTTTACCGGAGCTACCGGCGGAAAAATGGCAGATCTTTGCGATCATATATTCAAAGTACCCTCTTCCAACACCCCGCGTATCCAGGAGGCGCATATTTTAATTGGACATATCTTGTGTCAAATTACCGAAAAAACCATTTTTGCCTGAATTTTTAAACCATCGGTTATCCATGCCCATTCCAATCCTGCTTACGGTTGATGCTGTTGTTTTTGGGTATACCCCACAACGTGATTTACATGTACTGCTTATTCAGCGTGGACATGATCCATTTGCGGGGCATTGGGCATTACCAGGTGGGTTTGTATTGCCCAATGAGCACATTGAACACGCCGTACGCCGCGAACTCAAAGAAGAAGCGGGCATCGAACCCGATTATCTCGAACAACTTTACACCTTTGGTAACCCCAACCGCGATCCGCGCGGCCAAGTCGTATCCGTGGCATATTATGTGTTGGTGAAACCTTCCAAATTTACCTTAACGGCTGGCACCGATGCCACCGACGCCCAGTGGTGGCCCATCGCCGACCTCCCCCCGCTTGCTTTTGACCACGCCGAAATATTGAAGGTAGCCTTCAACCGCTTAAGCGCAAAAGTGACCTACGAACCGATCGGCTTTGAATTACTGGATGAAAAATTCCCCTTTTCCCACTTGGAGCACTTATACACCACCCTATTGCGCCATAGCATTGATCGTCGCAACTTTCGCAAAAAGATCATGCAATTTGGTATCCTTGAATCACTTAATGAAAAATCTGCTCCTTCTGGCAGCGGCCGCCCGGCCGCTTTGTTTCGTTTCAATCGCGCAAGGTATTTTGAGTTAAAAAACAGCGGTTTTGCATTGGATTTGTCTACCCCGGCGGTGAAATAGGTATTGGAGGTGACACCTTCCGAGGTGACACCTTCAAATCACCCCAAAAAAATTTTTTGCGTATTTTTTACACAAAAAACTTGACAAGCCCATTTACACCTCATATCTTTGCCCCATACAAACCAAATAAGAAAAACACCAACGTCATGTCCGACCCTATTGAGACATCAAACCTACCTCAAAACCCCGATTTAGATGCCATTGGTATCGTTGTAGGCCGTTTTCAAATTCATGCATTACACCCAGGGCACCTGCATTTGTTGGATACGGTGCTCCAATACCACGCAACCGCAATCGTATTGTTAGGCGTGCGCCCCGGTAACCCAACCCGACGCAATCCACTCAACTTTGAAGCGCGCAAAAAAATGCTCTTGGCTACTTATGGCGATCGCGTTCAAGTAGTTCCGCTGCTGGATCATGCCGAAGACCATGTATGGGATGCGTTGCTCGATCAGCAAATTCTTGAACATGCGCCACACGGAAAAGTGGTGCTTTATGGTTCTCGTGACTCGTTTGTATTGGGCTATAAAGGCCAATTTCCTACCCAATACATTGAAACGCCCCTTCCTGGCTATAATGCAACTGAATTTCGTGCTTCCATCTTGGAAGAACCCATGGATACACCCGATTTTCGCGCAGGCATGATTTATGCTGTGAGCCAGCGCCATCCAGCGGTGTACCCAACGGTGGATATAGCAATTTTCAACCCAGAAAAAACGCAATTGCTGTTGGGTAAAAAGCCCAATGAGACCCGCTACCGTTTTCCTGGTGGATTTGTAGACCCCACTGATCCCGATTTTGAAGCAGCAGCGCGCCGGGAAGCAGCCGAAGAATGCGGCCCCATCGAACTTTCGGCTATGCAATACATTGGTTCGCGGCAAGTAGATGATTGGCGTTACCAACGCACCGAAGACCGCATCTGCACGACCCTCTTTGCCTGTACTTTGCAAAATGGGATGCCTGTGGCAAGCGATGATCTGGCCGAATTACGCTGGTTTTCAATCGCAGAAATCACCCAAAATGACCTTATTCCTGGTCACTGGACCTTGTTTCAAATGCTTTTAAACCAAATTTAAATAAAAAAACACCCTATTATGAATGCCATTTTGCTTTCTGACGCCTATAAATACAGCCACCACCGTTTTTACCACCCCAACACGGAAAAAATCTATTCCTACCTCGAATCGCGCGGAGGTGCTTTCGACGAAACGGTGTTCTTCGGCCTGCAGTATATCCTAAAAACTTACCTCAGTAAACCCTTCACCAAAGCCGATATCGATGAAGCGGAATGGATCATGAATGGGGTGTTTGGTCGCCCGGACGTATTTGAACGCGCCCGCTTTGAGTACATTTTGGAAAAACACGGCGGATTTTTCCCGGTCCGCATCAAAGCAGTGCCCGAAGGCAGTGTCATTCCTTTTCGCAATGTGCTGATGACCATCGAAAACACCGACCCAAATTGTTCCTGGGTAACCAATTTCTTGGAAAGTCTCCTGCTCCAACTTTGGTACCCCACCACCGTTGCTACCCTTTCCCGCAAAATTCGGCTGATATTAACAAAATACTTGCAAGAAACCAGCGAGCAAACCAATACCGATTTTATGCTCAATGACTTCGGTTTTCGCGGGGTTTCCAGCGTAGAATCGGCCGGAATTGGTGGCGCGGCACACTTGGTTAATTTTCGAGGCTCTGATAATGTGGTAGGTTCGATGTTGATTCATCAGTTTTACAATACCCAAACAGTATACGGATTGTCTATCCCGGCCACCGAACACAGCATTTGTACCCAGGAAGGCGAAGCAGGCGAACTCGAAGTGTACCGCCGCATTTTGGCCACTTACCCGGATGGCATGGTGGCTTGCGTGTCGGATAGTTTTGATATTTTCCGTGCCTGTCGCGAATACTGGGGCGGCACTTTAAAAGAAGATATTTTAAAACGCAACGGCGCTTTAGTGATTCGTCCAGATTCTGGTGATCCAACGCGAACCTTGTTGGAAGTATTTAAAATTTTGTTTGAACAGTTTGGTAGCACACTCAATTCCAAAGGATACCGCGTTTTACCACCTCAGATACGGGTGATACAAGGCGATGGGGTCAATATTGACAGTATTCAGGAAATACTAGAAACACTTAAAAATGAAGGCATTGCAGCCGAAAACCTGGCGTTTGGCATGGGAGGGAAGTTGCTCCAAGGCGTCAACCGCGATACGATGAACTTTGCGATCAAATGTTCTTATACAGAATATGATGGCATGGGACGCAGCGTGATCAAAACGCCTGTGGAAATGGATGCTGAGGGAAATTTGCAGCGTTCGTTTAAAAAATCAAAAAGCGGCCAATTGGTTTTATTACAGCACCAAAGCACCCACGAGATCAAAACGTTTAATGCCCTGGATATTGTCGGTCCAGCCTGGAGCGAGGATCTTTTAGTACCTGTTTTTGAAAATGGGCGGTTGTTGGAAGATTGGACTTTTGAAAGTATTCGGGAGCGGGCTATGGCTACGGTGCCTCAATCCTAGTGCTTTAATTTAATAAAAACACCTAATTTGCTGGCATAAAAATCAAAATGCCATGCAAAAAAAACGATACCTCCAATCAGGGATGCTGTGCTTCTTACTCGTAGCATCCCTTCCTATTTTCGCGCAAAATACAACACAATCCAAAAGACCCCTCCCGTCGGAACCACCCTCCAAAGTGTTGTTATCCCTTCGTCCTGGGTACCACGCCATGATCTCCAACCAACGCCCACTCGTTTACAGCGGTATTCAATTTTCGTACGAACGAAGCGGCATGTATGACAAAATATCAATCGGGATAGAAGGCGGCGTACACACTGGCATTCAGACAGAGGGCACACTTTATTTACCCGCAGCCAAAACTACCTTTTCGGTTTTAATGCCCTTGATGTATTATCCAAGTGGTGCTTTTAACAAGTTTTGCTTCGGGTTGCGACCAGATTACCGTTTTGCGATAAAAGGGAAAGCCACCAAACCCCTTAGTTTGAGTGTACCACTTGGTTATTATTATAATATAGGAAGACAAGGCAAACTGGGTATTTTCACTGCTTTCGGCACCGCATTCAAGGAAAATTACTTTTTGGATGCATCGCTGAAAATTGGTTACTCTTTTTATTAAATGAAGCGGTAACGCCGTATTATTGCCAAGATAAACCTGTAAAAACCAGCAACCTCACAATTCCTTGATTATCAATCTACTCCCTTAATTTTAAAATCTTTTATCCTCTTGGTTCATGCATCGGATTTTCACTAAAAGTTATAGCCTTTTACTTCTATTGTCGCTGTGCAGTAGTTGGTATTCCCCCCTCCAAGCCAACATTCGCCTGCCCCAACTTTTTGCCAGCCATATGGTGCTTCAGCGCGACCGTCCGATTCCAATCTGGGGTTGGGCCAATCCGAAAGAAACCATCACAGTTACGTTTAAAGGACAAACCCAAACGGTTGTTGCCGGCAAAGATGGTACCTGGCGCATCACCTTAAAACCAGAACCCACAGGCGGACCGTTCGATTTGAGTTTTAAGGGGAAAAATCAAATCGTCCTACAAGATATTCTGCTGGGGGACGTATGGATTTGCTCCGGTCAATCAAATATGGAATGGGAAGTGGAAGATTCAGAAAACGCCCCTCAGGAAATAGCCAATGCTCAATTCCCCCAAATCAGGCATTTTAAAATAAATAAAACGCTGGCGATCATCCCGCAATCAGATGTACCTTCCGGCGGCTGGAATATTTGCAGCCCCGAAACAGTGGCAAAATTTACGGCAATAGGTTACTTTTTTGCCCGGGAATTGAACCAGCAACTCCATATACCCATCGGCCTGATTAATACCAGCTGGGGCGGCACAATGGTCGAAACCTGGATTAGCAAAGAAGCCTTTGCCCAAAATCCCGATTTTAAAGACATGATCGCCGATTTGCCGGTGATTGACCTCGATTCTTTGTCGAAAGTGAAAAAGGCAACGCTAAACAAGCATGTGCTAAGGCTACAAGGCCCATTTTCTGACAGCAGCATGATTAGCCAATGGAAAAATCTGAACTATAACGACTCGAACTGGCCATCGTTGATTGCACCCGGCAATTGGGAAACTCAATCACTCGGCGAATTTGACGGGGAAGTATGGCTGCGCAAAACGTTTGAACTGGATTCAGCAGATCATATTAAAGATGCCCTGCTTCGGCTCGCCAAGATTGATGATTGGGACGAAACCTACCTCAACGGCGTCCGCATCGGCGGTATGGATCGCTATACTTTCTTGCGTAAATATGCAATCCCAGCCGGTTTATTGCAAAAAGGCAAAAATGTCATCGCGGTAAAAGTAACCGATACGGGCGGCGGTGGCGGTATTTGGGGTGACGCCAGCGATTTATTTTTGACAATGGATCAAATACAACTTTCCTTGGCAGGCGCCTGGAAATTTCAGGTTGCAAAGATTTCCATCATTAGCCATGGCATTGGCCCCAACGACTACCCTACCCTCCTGTACAACGCCATGATCGCACCGCTTATTCCGGCAGGCATCAAAGGCGCAATTTGGTACCAGGGCGAATCGAATGCCAATCGTGCGGAGGAATACCAAAAAAGTTTTCCGCTGCTCATCAATGACTGGCGCAAACGTTGGAATCAGGGCGATTTTCCGTTCTATTTTGTGCAATTGGCCAGTTTTAAAGCCCAAAATGGCAATAGCAAACAAGGCAGTACCTGGGCCGAATTGCGCGAAGCCCAAACCAAAACCTTGCAATTACCCCATACCGGCATGGCAATTACGACCGACATCGGGAACCCCGAGGATATTCACCCCCGCAACAAACAAGATGTTGGGAAACGATTGGCCGCGCTCGCCCTAAACAACGACTATGGACAAGCAACCATTTGTCAAGGCCCTACCTTAAATGCAATGACGGTGGAAGGAAATCGAGCCATTTTATCCTTTGGCAACCTGGGAACGGGTTTGATGACAAAAGACAAATACGGATACCTGAGAGGCTTTGAAATAGCAGGAGCAGATCAGAAATTTTACTATGCCAAAGCATGGATTGAAAACAACCATGTAGTTGTATTTCAGGAAAATGTACCTGCTCCTGTGGCGGTACGGTATGGCTGGGCCGATGATGCTGGCGATAACAATCTATACAATCAGGAAGGATTTCCAGCACCACCTTTCAGAACAGACAACTGGCCTGGCATCACGGCTGGAAGAAAATATAAAATAAAACCATAACTTTTCCTTCGAATCCCACAACACCTTAAAAGCAAGTTAGAAATTCCTTAGAATTTTTAAAAGCAAAACTTTTACCCTCTAAATCCCCTACTTTTGCAAGGCAAGGGCTCAAAGGAGGCTTTGTTTTTGCTTAATTTTGGAAAAAAGTGTTGTTTATACAAATTTTGATTGGAAACTGAGCGCTTGGTGGAGCGAAGACCTGCTAAACAACGGATGAATGCGAGACCATCCGGATGCTTATAAGCCTTCGCTCTGCCTTTCGACCAGTGCACTTTTGGCTACAAAATAGTAGCCTTTGCAGCGTCCAACATTTTCCGTGTATCCGCCAACGTTGCTGCCTGCGCGTACACCCGAAGCACCGGCTCGGTACCAGATGCCCGAATCATCACCCAGGTATCATTGCCAAGGAGGAATTTCCAGCCATCCAAGTCTTCCATTCCCAGAATTTTATAGTCGCCAAATGCCGTATAATGTTTAGCCTTACAAGCAGCAATTACCGCTTGTTTTTGCTCCTCGGTGATGTGTAAATCGTCGCGGTCAAAGGCAAATGCGCCTACTTCGTCATACACTTCCTGCACCAAACCTTTCACCGTTTTGCCGGTGGCAGCCATAAACTCCATCACCAGCAAGCCCATCCAGATACCATCGCGCTCCGGGATATGGCCTTTTACGGCCAAACCACCCGATTCCTCACCGCCTACCAACACATCTTCTTTGGTCATGATTTCGGCGATGTACTTGAAGCCTACTTTTGTGATTTCGTAAGGCAGACCAAATTTCTCGGCCATTTTTTTCAATTTATCGGTCACGGAGAACGTAAATACTACTTTTCCGCGCATGTTTTTGTACTTGTAGAGGTACAACAACAAAATCAGTAGGAGGTGATGGCTATCGATGAAGTTTCCATCCTCATCGTACATACCAATCCGGTCGGCATCGCCATCGGTGGCCAAACCTGCATCAATTTTCGGGTTCTTTTTGATCAAATTGCTCAATTCCAGCAAGTTGCGGTGGATGGGCTCTGGCGCCTGTCCGTGCATACCCGGGTTCCAATCGCAATGCAAAAAGATAGAACGAGGCAATAATGCCTTCACAGCGCGCTGTCCCGCGCCATACATCGCATCGTAAGCTAATTTAATACCTGCGCCTTTCATCAGTTTTAAATCAAAACTTTTACGCGCATGTTGCAAATACAATTTCTCCAAATCTGCATCTACAACCAATTTCTTTTGCACCAAATCGTAGATAGATGGCAAATTGGTAACCGAGCAAACTTCCGGAATAAAGGTTTCAACCTCCGCAATATCGGACGGAATCATCGGGCCACCGTAAGCCGCTTTCAGTTTGTAACCATTGTAAGAAGGCGGGTTATGGCTGGCGGTGATGACAATACCCAAATCGGCTTTCAGTTTAACTACACCCAAGGAAACCATCGGTGTACTTACAAATCCGACCCCAATGTGGCTTTTGATACCATGTGCGCCAAGCACCCGTGCGGTGACTTCCGTGAACAGCAAACCGCCAAACCGGCAATCGTAGCCGATCACCGCTTTTTTCATTTTATGCTTTTTCATAAAGAGCGCAGTCGCTTCTGCGACCCGCATCACGTTTTCAACCGTGTAGTCGTCGGCAATGATTGCGCGCCAACCATCGGTACCGAATTTGATAGGAATAGCCATGTTTTAAATATGCGTTATGATTTGAAGATGAGATTTGGACATGCTGCAAATATTGTTCCTTTAAAAATCACTTGTGATTTGCACAACATTTTGGGCAAATGTATTGGTTCATAAGCGTAGTTTTGTGCGGATATTAAAAAAAACACATAAAAGTTGACAGATTCTTACCGACATAAAGGCTTGCGCAAACGATTGGTCGATACGCTGCGTAAACGAGGCATTACTGATGAAGCTGTTTTGGCGGCTTTGCTGGCCGTGCCGCGGCATTTTTTCCTCGATAATGCCTTTGCCGAGCATGCTTATGAGGATAAAGCCTTCCCAATTGGTAACGAACAAACCATTTCCCAGCCTTTCACGGTGGCCTATCAAACCATGCTGCTGGATGTGCATGCAAACGACCGCATCCTTGAAATTGGCACAGGTTCGGGCTACCAGGCTGCTATTTTGGCCGCCCTCGGCGCACGGGTGTATACCATCGAACGACAGGAGGATTTACACCTGGCATCCAAAGACCTGCTCCAAAAAATGGGTTTTAAAACGATTCAATGTTTTTTTGGCGACGGCACCAAGGGTTTACCCGATTTTGCCCCCTACGATAAAATTATTGTTACGGCCGGCGCACCTGTCATCCCGGATGCCCTAAAAGCCCAGTTAATGATTGGAGGAAGTTTGGTTATTCCAGTTGGCGAATCGGTACAATATATGCACCATATTAAAAGGTTGGCAGCCGGGTCTTATCAGACTGAAGTGTTGGAAGCTTGCCGTTTTGTTCCGTTTCTTGAAGGTGTTCAGAAACGCTAAACCACTCAAATATGTCTAATTTAATATATGGCCACCATCCGGTAGTCGAAGCAATTCGCGCCGGCAAAGCAGTAGAAAAATTGTTTTTTCAGCAAGGCGTACGTGGCGAATTGGAAAAGGAAATTCGGCACCTTGCCAAAGAATACGGCATTCCATTGCAAGTGGTGCCCAAAGAAAAACTCAACAAGCTGGCTGGAGGTAACCACCAAGGCGTGGCAGCGTATCTGGCACTCGTTGATTTTCAGTCGATTGAAGATATTTTGCCCCTGGTTTTTGAACAAGGCCAGATTCCATTGCTGTTGATGCTGGACAGTGTGAGCGATGTGCGCAATTTTGGGGCCATTTGCCGCTCAGCCGAATGTATGGGCGTGCATGCCATTATTGTGCCGCAGGCAGGATCGGCTCCGGCCAACGAAGATGCCATGAAATCCTCGGCAGGCGCCCTCGCACGTGTACGCATTTGTCGTGTGCGCAGCCTCTTTTCTACCTTGGAATGGCTACAACAGGCTGGTATTCAAATTGTTGCAACTGCATTAACCGCCCAGGCATACCCAACCTATGAGGTAGATTTTACCCTGCCCACTGCCATTTTGATGGGCTCGGAAGGGGTTGGCGTACATCCCAAACTCATCAAAATGTCGGACCAGGTGGTGAAGATTCCGCAAGCAACCGATTTTGATTCCCTCAATGTGAGCGTTGCGGCAGGTATTCTCTTGTATGAATCTATCCGACAACGCGCCCTGTTATGATGTTTTTGGATCAAATGCACCGTAAAGTGGAACTCCCGCATTTTCCACCGCAACGGATTATTTCCCTGGTGCCGTCTCAAACCGAACTGCTGCATGCCCTTGGTTTATCCGAACAGATACTTGGTATTACCAAATTTTGCACCGATCCAAAAGAATGGTTACAGACAAAAAAAACAGTAGGCGGTACAAAAACATTGAATATTGGAACGATTGAAGCCCTTCAACCTGATTTAATCCTGGGAAACAAAGAAGAAAACGAGCAAACGCAAGTATTGGCTTTAATGGAGCGTTATCCCGTGTGGATGAGCGATATTATGACTCTAGAAGATGCCTGCGCAATGATACTCGGCATTGGTGCAATAACTGATCGCCTCAAGCAGGCTGAAAACTTGGTGACTGAAATTCAACATGCATTTGCAACACTTTCGGTTCCCAACCCAACCCAACGGAAGCGTACGGCGTATTTTATATGGCGCAAACCATTTATGGTAGCAGGTGCAGGCACTTTTATTGATGCAATGATGGAAAAAGCAGGCTTTGAGAATGTCTTTGGCAATCAGACCCGTTATCCTGAAATCAGCCTCGAAATCTTGAAGGCCTTGCAACCAGAAATATTATTGCTCTCTTCCGAACCCTATCCTTTTGCCTCAAAACACCTGGCCGATTTTCAGGAACTTTGTCCCAAGGCAACCATTTTACTGGTAGATGGCACCTACTTCTCTTGGTACGGAAGCAGACTCCGCGCAGCACCGGCCTATTTTGCCCAATTGCAACAAAGTTTACACATTAGCGCAAAATAGCGCAAATTCTAGCTTCACCTTTTTGGGGATCAGGATTATTTCCTTTTTCTTTGAATTTTAATTGAGTCATTGTCCTATTGTAGCTTCTAAACCACGTTTTTTGCTTTTTTGATTTTTAACCCATGAGAAATTTTGTACTTGTATTGCTTTGGGGCATCAGCCTGCCTTTGTTCGCACAAATTTATTCGGCCAATAATGCCGCCATTCCTGACGGCAATACCCCAGGCAGCATCAAAGCGGGTGAATTGATTATTCAAACCGATGGCACCAATCCAACGAACATCGAAGCGCTCAACCGCACCGGAAGCATGGTGCTGTGGATCAAGCCAATCGCATTTGATTGGAATATGTATTTAATTGGTTATGATAATAATCAAATAAGCGCCGACTTAGCCCTGGAACAAATACGTCAAATTCGGGGTATTGTGACCGTGCAATTCAATCACCGCGCCATCGACCGGGATATTGAACCCAACGACCCTTCGTGGCTCTCCCAAGATGATATGACCCTCATTGAAGCTCCGAAAGCCTGGACCGCATCGACCGGCGGACTTACCCCGGCAGGTGATACCATTGTTGTTGCAGTGCTCGAAAAAGGTATTTTGTTTTCGCATCCAGACTTGGTGGGCAATCGGTGGTATAACTACCAGGAAATTCCGTCAAATGGCGTGGATGATGACAACAACGGCTACATCGACGATTTTGCAGGCTGGAATCCTCGGACCAACAAAGATGACACGGGCACAAATGGCACACACGGCACCGGCGTTACCGGGATCATTGGCGCAACGGGCAACAATGGCATCGGTGTGACCGGCGTCAACTGGAAGGTTAAAATGATGTCGATCGCCAATGTAGAATATGAAGACGAAATCATTGCGGGCTACAATTATGTGAATAAAATGCGCAAATTGTATAACAGCAGCCAAGGGAAAAAAGGCGCTTTTGTGGTAGTCACCAATGCTTCTTTTGGCATTGACAATGCGCAACCCGAATCCCACCCACTATGGTGCGCCGTATATGACTCGCTGGGTAAAAACGGTGTGTTAAATATAGGTGCTACTTCCAACGCCAATGTAAATGTAGAAGTGAGCGGCGATATGCCTACCCGTTGTACCAGTGAATACCTCATCGCGGTGAACAACATCACCAAATTGGGCGTAAAAGCACCCGCTACCGGGTATGGTAAAACCTCCATCGACCTGGGTGCACCGGGTACCGATACATATACGACAGCCAACCTCGGTTCGCCTACCCCCATTCCAAGTTATGGCAAATTAGGCGGTACTTCTGCTGCAACTCCCCATGTAACCGGCGCCGTGGGGTTGCTGTATAGTTTTGATTGCCCGACCTTCACCAGCGATGCCCGCACCGATCCTGCCGCTTGCGCACGCCGGGTGCGCGATGCCATTCTGCTTAATACAGAACCAGAACCAACACTTGCAAATATCACCACAACCGGCGGCTACCTCAATTTGAGCAGGGCACTGGATTCGGTCATCAAACTCTGCGAGGGCGTGGTTGGAACGCTCCAAATCCTGAAAGTAAATACACAACCCGATGGCCAAAAGATCACGGTGTTTTATCAGACGCCCACTTTTGACACCTACACCTTGCGCGTGTTCAACATGCTGGGGCAACAATTGCACGAACAAACCTTATATCCGCAGCAATTTCAGGCAAATTTTGTTGAAATCAACTTAAAGGAACTTCCTGCGGGCATGTATGTGTTGAATATAAACAAGGGTAAAAACATGGTCGCAAGAAAATTTCCAAAATTTTAAAACATTTCTTGGTTTTTAGATTGTCCTTGTATTATCTTTGCAGCCCGAAAGTACAAGGATTCGGCTTCGTAGCTTAATGGATAGAGCATCTGACTACGGATCAGAAGGTTAGTGGTTCGAGTCCACTCGAGGTCACCAGATTTAAGTGCCTGTGTGTGTAGATGTTGAATAAGATTTTAAAACCTTATTTAACAAACATACTAAACACACGGGCACTTTTACACTTAAACACTCAAGAATAAAAGAGTCATGCCAAAAGTTTGTGATTTGACGGGCAAAAAGCCGATCACGGGAAACCATGTATCGCACTCCAACCGAAAAACCAAGCGTCGGTTCCTTCCTAACCTGCAAACGAAGAAATTCTTTATGCCGGAAACAGGTGAGTGGATTACGCTGAAGGTGAGCGCCTCTGCGATTCGCACGATCAGTAAATTAGGCCTTTACTCCTACATTAAAAAGTTGGAGAAAAAAGGTGAAATCATTTACAACGGCGACGAAGCAGGCATGTAAGCCTTTTCATTTATTATTTTTAAAAGTTTTTGAACAATGGCAAAGAAAAGCAGAGGCAATCGTATCCAGATCATTCTGGAATGCACGGAACACAAAACAAGTGGTTTGCCCGGCACTTCACGTCACATCACACAAAAGAACCGGAAGAACACACCGGATCGGATGGAACTGAAAAAGTACAACCCGATCATGCGTAAGTACACCGTTCACCGTGAGATTAAATAACATTCCTACACCTCGTAAACGATAAAGGAACATGGCAAAGAAAGTTTCTAAAAACGCCCGTGTAGCACAACGTGCTGCAAACGCAGGTTCCGGTAAAGACCACGTGAAAGTGGTTAAATCTGTTAAAGATCCGGTTACTGGTCGTTACACTTACAAAGCAATGATCGTTCACAAAGACAAAGTGAAAGATTTCTTCGCTGACGTGAAGTAACATATCACCTGGTTTTTATCAGGTAATATGGTTATAAAAAAAGGCTGCATCTTAAGTTCGCTTAAGGTGCAGCCTTTTGGCTATTTTACCCAGATTTAAATGGATTTGAAGGATGGATGGATAAAATTGATTTTCAAAGGATTAGAAGACAGCTGTTTTCTTAACCACTTTGCGTTGACTATACCTATTGACGTATGATCTTTCCTGTAAACAATGCCTCCCCGATGTTCAAGCGATACACATAAGCACCTGCCTGTGTAAAGGCATACGCTGGCAACACCAGCGATTGGGGGCCCTCTGCCAATTCCTGCACTGCCTGATACACCAACTTCCCCTGCATATCAAAAACGGCAAGCACCGTCGTTTGAGGTTTGTCCAGTTGCACCGAAAACTGCGTAGCACCTGTAAAGGGATTCGGACTGGGCAAATAGCACTGTACGCCTGATGCGAAATCTTGCTTCATGGAAGTGCGCAATTCAATCGGATGACGCTGATAATCAGCCGATTGCAATGTATAAGCCTCCGGTGTTAAGGTCCGAGCATCCAGCGCAATACACTTTGTGAGATCAGCCCCTTGCCGCATTTTTAATTTTAAGACAAACAGTACATCGCCCGTTTGGAAAGGATTGCCCCCTTCATCCCAATTTAAAATGCGTAACACACCATCCGGGCTAAGCTGATAGTTTTCTGCTGAAATACCTTCAATACCTTCTAACTCGACAGCGGCCAGATCAAGTTGTAAGGCCATTTGCCACCCATCCAATTGTACATCGGATGCACAATGAAACACTGCCCGTTGCTGGGTTCCAATGGCTGCCCAATTTGTCGCATCCAGCATGATTGTCACGGGTAAACCCGCGCCACGGTCTTCCGGATCGGCTCCAAACGCTGCGCTCTGGTTGACATCCCCATATTTGACCGCAAGAAAATTGAAGTTGTACAGGGAAGTATCTTGTAGTAAACCGTTCAAATTGATTTGGTAGGTATCCCGCACGGCGTTGAAGGCGATTAAATTGGAGGGATCAGGCACCGGTCGGATCAGGCGCCAGGCCGGAATCCCCGGCAATGAATCATAAATCCCAAGCAGCAGTTTTCGAATTTCGACAATATCGAATGAGGTGACCGAATTGCTTCGGTTGACATCCGCGGCCAATACCTGGTAAAAAGTTTGAAAAGACTGAATCGCCAAAATGTGCCGACTAATTTGCAATAAATCAAAGGTAGAAACCCCATTTAAATGACTGTTGCTGAGTGCACTTTGACTGGCGCGGATGTCCATACGGTATGATCCGCCAAAGGGCAATTTATCATAAGCAACATTGGAACAGGAATCGACCACCACCTTACTTCTGTTTTTCGTGATGGTATTGGGTACACCGCCTGTCGAAACCAGGCTACTCTGAAGGGTATAACCGGGCAGTTTTTTATCGGCGACGGTTTTGACACAAGCATGGAGTTTCACATCACCATCCGGATCGCAGTTGCACCCGCCGCTGTTGGGCTGCACGAGCACGTAATTTTGGCACGAATTGGTGAGGCCGTTTGCATCGCGTACCCAAACCTCTACGAAATTGGTTCCGACATCGCATTTGCCATATGTGACCGTTGTTTCGGATGGAAAACCCGTGCCCGTACCAAATTTTCGAATCCCTACTTGAATCTGGTTGGTCGGGGTACAATTATCCGTAGTGCTCAAAATAAATGTAGAAGCAATAAAGGTTTCTTCGCACAATGGCGCATCCAGCCCTTGTGTCAAGCCATTGATGCACAATAAATTGGGAGGCTGACAGTCTTTTACGGTAAACAAATAGGTACAACTGTTCACGTTGCCACAAGCATCGGTTGCCCTCCAACTGATTTTATGGATGCCTGCGGCAAAACTTGTACTTATGGTATCATCCGAAGAATTAATATCGGTACTTCCATTGTTATTTAGGTCAATTCGATAAGAATAATTCACCGTACTGCTAAAACTACAGTTGGTGACGGCCTGCTGGGTCATAAACACATTGCCTTGGGCGCAGGAATTCTGGTTGAGGCAAAAGGTTTTATCCGAGCAATCGCTGATCCAAACAATACTTTGGGCAGAAAGGCCGCAGCAAAGCAGCAAAAACAAGAGGGGTAAAAGCCGACACATGGGAAAATCGATTTTATGAGCAATGAACAGAAGTCAGCAAGCAAGATTATCTAGAAGGATTACACCACGAAGATACTGGTTTGAACTAAAAAAACAGCGGCCCTTTCGGGTAAATTCCTGAAAGGGCCGCTACACACGTATTACTTCTTCCTATTTCTGCAACAAACTATGGCGTTTGCTATACCCAAAGTAAATCAGTAAGCCAAATACCATCCAGCCTAAAGCACTCAACAAGGTAGGACCAGGCAAACCAACAATCATTGCAGTACAAACCACCATGCCCAAAATTGGCACCAACGGAACCAGCGGCGTTTTAAATGGCCGTTTTAATTCCGGATTGGTGCGGCGCATGACCCAAACCCCCAAACTAACCAATACAAAAGCAAATAACGTGCCGATACTAGTTAAATCACCCGCAACACTGCCTGGAATGAAGGCCGCAAATGCACCCACAAACACAAACAAAATCCAGTTGGATTTGTAAGGCGTGCGAAACTTAGGGTGAATTTCAGAAAATGCTTTAGGCAACAAACCATCGTTCGACATCGAGTAAAACACCCGGCTTTGGCCCATCAACATTACCAAAATAACCGAGGAGAAACCTGCCAGAATGGCTACGGTAATCAAAGTAGCCAGCCAATCGTATCCTGGCATGTATGCCCGGATCGCATAAGCCACTGAAGCCTCTTTCCCTTCATGCATAAAGTCGCTGTAAGGCGCCAATCCGGTCAAAACATGTGAAAACAGGATATACAAAATGGTACAAACCACCAAAGAGCCTAAAATACCAATCGGCATGTCGCGGCTCGGATTTTTTGCTTCCTGTGCGGCGGTTGAAACGGCATCAAAACCGATAAATGCAAAAAACACAATACCAGCGCCGGTTAAAACGCCGCCCCAGCCATGCCGGAAAAAGCCGCTGTAGCTATACGTTGATCCATCGGCCAAAATTGCATCTGGTGCATTGGCAGGAATCAGGTACGGCATGTGGTTGGCCGGATTGATAAATTGCCATCCCAAAGCGATAAACGCCAAAACGATCGCTACTTTTACAAACACGATCACCGCGTTTACGATTGCCGATTGCTGGGTGCCACGGATAAGCAACAAAGTGAGTGCAAGCAGGATAACCAAGGCCGGTGCATTCATAATACCTGAATGCATTACGCCTTCAATCAATGCTGATTCCATCGGCGAGTGGCACCATTCATAGGGTATTGCCCCCCCCAGCAACAGGTTTAGGTATTCGCTCCAGGCAATGGATACGGTTGCGGCGCCCAAGGCATATTCCAGCACCAAGGCCCAACCAATGATCCAGGCCACGATTTCACCCATGGTTGCATAGGCATACGTGTACGCGCTGCCCGCAATGGGAATCATGGATGCAAATTCGGCATAACAAAGGCCTGCAAAAGCACAGCCCAAGGCCGCAACAATAAATGAAATGGTCACTGCCGGTCCGGCATGCGCACCCGCCGCTGCAGCAGTACGCACAAACAGGCCCGCGCCAATGATTGCACCAATGCCGAGTGCGATGAGGTTCCAGGCGCCCAGCGTCCGCTTAAGCCCCTTATCCGAATCAGCAGCCATCATCATTAGTTGCTCGATCGGTTTTTTTACCCAAAGATTTGCCATAGTTTAGTTTAACGTTGTAAAAAGAGTTGTTTTCGTCGGATATTTCGAGCGGGAAAGATAGAACGGATTTTGCACTTTCAATTTTCATTTCAAAAAATCATTACAGTTTTTCACGATTCCCCCAAACATTAAACGCTAATTGGCTTTTTTTTACCCAATTGTATCACCCAACCCACTGGTTTTCCCTATAAAAAAGGGTGATTCCTGCCATCCTGTCCGTATATGAAAATTTTTATTTCAAGGGAATTGCAACCTGATTCAGCATTACTGCACCTCTTGGTCCCCTACAATTGGGCCATTGAAGCACGTACGCTGTTGCAATTGCAGGGTATTCCGTTTGCATTGCCGTCCGCACAAGACTGGATTTTTTTTAGCAGCAAAAATGGTGTTGCGTTTTTTTTTCAGGCGCTGCGCAAACAGCAATGGCCTGTTCCGACTGTGCGCTGGGCCTGCATCGGCAGCGCGACGGCCGAGGCACTGAAACAACAGGGCATCACACCCAATTTTGTTGGTACCGGCGACCCGGATACAACTGCTGTGTTGTTCAAGCCCGTGGCGCAGGGACAAAAAATCTTGTTTGCAGGTGCCTCGCATGCGCGGGCGACCCTGCACCTGGCCGTACAGCAATTTGCCCAAACAACCTTGCTGCCTGTTTACGACAACCGGCCCATACCGGAACCCGCAGCGAGTGATGCCGAGGTACTGATATTTACAAGTCCGATGAATGCCAGCAGTTATTTTGGGAAAAATCCATTGCAAGCACATCAACAACTAATAGCGATTGGAAAAAGTACTGCCCAGTGCTTGCAGGAATTTGGATTTACGCAAATAGGGATACCTGAAAACCCAAGTGAAACAGCGCTTGCTCAATTACTTTTGCAGAAATATGGGCCTGCCTAATCAAGCGGCTCAATTTCAATTTTTGCAATACCTTTAGCGCCAAGGAACCTTATTTTCCCTATTCTATTTAACAGCACCTTGTTATGCGCAACACCTGCATTATTTTAGGCACCTTCCTGCTGATAACCTGCTTTGGGCACCTGCTCCCAGCTCAAAGCAATCCCTGGTTGACCATTCCTCTACAAGACCGAAGCGCGCTCCGCAATCCGGAGGCGAACTGGAAAATCTGTGGCAACGCACATGCGGATCTGGAAAAATCGGAGGTGCTTCACACCCTGGCTGGTACCGGTATTTTGGCCAATTTGCCAGATGGCAAAGTCCGGGGCAACCTGTTTCTTCAACTTGAACACGGCGATATAGACCTGGAACTGGAGTTTATGATGGCACGCCACTCCAATTCAGGCATTTACCTGCAAGGAAGGTATGAAGTGCAATTATTTGATAGTTGGGGTGTTTCATCCCCTGGTTTTAGCGATGTAGGCGGCATTTATGAGCGCTGGGATGATGCCCGTCCCAATGGTCAACAAGGTTATGAGGGTTATGCCCCCCGCGTAAATGCGGCACATGCACCCGGCTTATGGCAAAAATTACATATTTCATTCATGGCGCCGCGCTTTAACGAGGCTGGGGTTAAAATAGCGAACGCGCGCATTTTAAAAATTGAACTGAATGGTGCCACCCTGCACGAAAACCTGGAATTGACGGGCCCTACACGCGGACAGGCCGTACCAGGGGAAGCCGCCCTGGGGCCACTCTTTTTCCAGGGCGATCATGGTCCGGTAGCCTTTCGCAACATCCGCTATAAAACATATTCCGGGAAGGCGGCGCAACTCGAACAACTCCAATACACGGTATATCAGGGAGATTATGTTACCCTGCCCGATTTTAAAACGCTCACCCCCAAAGCAAGCGGTGAAAGTAAGGTGCTGACCCATGAGGTAGCCCACATGACCGAAGACTTATTGTTGCGCTATACAGGGTTGTTTGTGGCCCCAAAAGCAGGTACGTACCATTTTTGGCTGAATACTTTTGGCAATGGCCAATTATATCTGCAGGGAAAAACGGTGTTGCCTTTTGGTTCTTGGAACCGTGATGCAAGTGTAGATTTGCCCGCAGGCACCTTTCCGATCGAAATTATTTACAACAAACGCGACAATTGGTTCCCGAATGGCCTTGCGCTGGAAGTGGAAGGCCCCGGTTTCCGCAGGCTTGCCCTGAATACGCTGAGTTCCCTGGCACCGGCAAATCCGCAGAAACCCATCATCGTTGGTGTACTACCAGAAACCAATATGTTGCGCAGTTTTGTTGATTTTGCAACCAACGATACCCAAAAGACACACCGCATAACCCGTGCGATATCGGTTGGCTTCCCGGACAAAACCAGTTATGGCTATAATTTGGACAACGGCGCCTTGTTTCAGGTATGGAAAGGCGGCTTCCTGAACGCTACCCCTATGTGGGATTCGCGCGGCGACGGCAATTCCCGTCCTGATGGTGCCATATTGCGATTGGAAGATGCCCCTACCCTCCTGCGCATGGGAAAAGCCGAAATGGCCATCTCTGACACCTTGGATACAGATGCCGATTTCCGTTCATTGGGTTATACCTTGGATGCCGGACAAAATCCAGGCTTTGAATACCGTATCTGGAATACAGCGGTCAATGATCGAATTTTGAGCGCCGAAGCGGGCAAAAGCATTACCCGTACCATTGAAATTGGCACACCCGGAACCAGCGACCTAGCATTTTGTTTGGCACGCGGCACGCTCATTGAAACGATTTCAAAGCAATGGTACCGTATTAATGGTCAATATTATGTTCAAACAGCCGAAAACGCCCAAATTTTGGTGCGCGGTGGACAACAATTCCTCATCGTACCGCTCCAAACTGCACAAACCCTGCGTTACACCATTCTTTGGTAAAAGCCTGCTCAAACATTAAATTTCGGTTTCATGCAACACTTTTTCGCAATTATATGCCTTTTAGCGGCTCCATTTTTATTTCAAAATACCCTTTTGGCGCAACAAGCAGCTTCCGATTTGCCGCCACAAGAGGATGAATATTATAAAATTATCACCCTGCCTATTCCCGAGCACATTGAGTTGGAAGTAGGCGGTTTGGCGGCCCTGCCCAATGGCTCAATCGCTGCGGCTACCCGCCACGGTGAGGTATGGGTGGTGGAAAATCCGTATGCCACTGAACCCGTGCAGCCCTTTTTTCGAAAATTTGCAAGCGGCTTGCACGAAGCATTAGGTTTGGCTTGGCGCGACGGTGCGTTTTATACCGCCCAGCGCAGCGAGTTAACCAAATTGACCGATACCAACGGCGATGGCCGGGCCGACAAATACGAAACCGTGTACAATTGGCCACTTTCGGGCAATTACCACGAATATTCTTACGGCCCCAAAATAGCACCTGATGGCAGCATGTTTGTCACCACTAACGTCGGCTTTTTTGATCCGGAATGGTGGCGCGGACAAAGTCGGGTGCCCTGGCGCGGCTGGACCCTGCACATTACGCCCGACGGTAAAATGGAGCCTTGGGCAACCGGCATGCGCTCCCCTTGTGGCATCGGCTTTATCGGCAATGACTTTTTTTACGCCGACAATCAGGGCGACTGGATGGGTTCGGGCGGACTTGTACAGGTTGAAAAAGGCGATTTCACCGGGCATCCTGCCGGGTTGATGTGGACCAATCGGCCCGAATCGCCGCTTAAACTGAGTCAAACCGACATTTACCGCGCTGTGGATCCGCGGCTGAGTCCAAGCTGGTCTGATGCACCCACCAAACCGGAAAACCTTGAAACCGAGGTGCCCAAGCCCTTGTTTGAGGTAGCCAAGCAGTATCCCGATATCAAAACACCCGCCGTTTGGTTGCCACACGGCATCTTGGGCATTTCCACTTCAGAAGTAATTACCGACGATAGCAAAGGCGGTTTCGGGCCATTTACAGGCCAAATTTTCATTGGCGATCAGGGACAAAGTAAAATTACGCGGGTTTTCCTGGAAAAAGTAGACAGCGTGTACCAAGGCGCAGCCTTTGGTTTTCGCGAAGGATTTCAATCGGGGGTATTGCGTATGTGCTGGGGCAAGGATGGCTCTTTGTTCGTCGGACAAACCAACCGCGGCTGGGGCTCTACCGGACCAGATGGGTTTGGACTGCAACGGGTTGTGTGGACCGGGAAAGTACCTTTTGAAATGAAGGCCGTGCGCGCGATGCCCGATGGCTTTGAAATTGAATTTACCCAACCTGTTGAAAAAGCAAGTGCGGCCGATCCAGACCATTATACAGTAACCGGATTTATTTACAAATACCATCCTGTATATGGTAGCCCGATCGTAAACCAGCAAACACATTTCGTAAAAGGCGTTGTTGTATCCGAGGACGGGCTGAAAGTGCGCCTGGTCGTAGATAGTTTGCGGGAACATTACATCCACGAAATCAAACCGGAAGGCGTGCGCTCTTATGCCAATAACAGCGCTTTATTGCACGGTACCGCCTATTATACCCTCAATAAAATACCGGAAGGCACAAAACTAACCGTTCCTACCCGCAAACGCACCGAAAATACTGTTACAAAACCGTCTAAAGAAACAGAAAAGGCCGAGCACAGTGATCACGCTAAAATGCACCCAAGTGGGACACCAACGGTGAACAATCGGCCGCTCGTTGCCCAAAAGCGACAGACAAAAATGCCCGCTGATTGGAATGGCAAGGTCGATCAAAACCTCGCGCTCGGAACACAGCCTGGTTTAAAATACGATAAAATATTGCTGACCGTAAAAGCTGGCAGTAAAGTGAAATTGAGTTTCAGCAACAAGGATGATATGCCCCATAACTTTGTGTTGGTACAGCCAGGAGAAGCCAATGCGGTGGGCGACCTCGCCATCAAGCTTGGAATAAAAGGACCAGAGTTGAACTATGTACCCAAAACCCCGAAAGTGTTGTTTCACACCCGCTTAGTACCACCAGCCGCTTCTGAAAGTATTTATTTCGTAGCCCCGGCCAAAGCAGGTGATTACACCTATTTATGCACCGTGCCCGGACATGCACAAATCATGCGTGGTGTGTTGCGTGTAGTGAGCGAAAAGTAATCAACATACCCTGCTGTAATCGGTTTTGGGCAAAATATTTGGGTCGTTCAAATCCAATAGCACAAAACCCATTGCTGTGGCGTTTAAACCTTATTTTTGCGCCGCTTTAAGCAGCTTTTACTGAAAAAATCATCCAAAACGAAAATACCTGATTCGGCATGGCAAAGAAATCGGTCCCGACCAAAGCAAAAAACACCCCTGTACGTAAACCTGCCCCCAAGGCGGTTTCAAATACGGCGTCAACGCCTTCTTTGGAACCCAACGGTTGGCGAAGTTATGCCATTGCCGTATTGATTATCACGGCCTTATGTTATTTGCCCACCCTGCAAAACGGATTGGTAAACTGGGATGACGATCCGAACATTACGGAAAACCCCAATCTGGAACGCATCGGAAAAGGCGCAAGCTGGGGCGAAACGGTTGCCAATATTTTTGACCTGAAAAAAGGCGCGGTAATCGGTAACTACAACCCGTTGCCCATTTTGACCTTTGGGATCGAGAAGGCCATTGCGGGCGATTTTAACACGACCCTGATACACTTTACCAACCTGGTGTTGCATTTGCTCACGGTATTGTTGGCCATGCGGTTGTTGTTTCGCATGGGATTAGGGGTGTGGGGCGCTACGGCAGGCGGTTTGTTGTTTGGCATCCATCCCATGCGGGTAGAATCGGTGGCCTGGGCAACCGAACGCAAAGACGTTTTATTCGCGGTATTTTTCTTTGCGGCGCTGTTGTATTATGTCCGTTGGATCAAATCGGAAGACCAAGGAAAACGCACCCGATATTATGTTTTCATGTTGGTATTGGCTTTGTTGTCCTTGTTTTCAAAAGTACAGGCCGTAACCTTGCCGCTTTCCATGCTGGCACTCGATTATTTTTACCGCCGGCCCCTTAATTTTAAACTAATTTGGGAAAAAACGCCCTTTTGGCTGCTTTCCTTGGCCTTTGGTATCATCAACTTGATCACCTTGAAAGCCCAGGGATCAACAGTGGACGACCAAACCAATTTTAATATCCTGGATCGTTTGTGTATCGGTGCATATTCGTTTTGTGTGTATTTGTACAAACTGCTTTTGCCATATCCCATGTCGCCCTTGTACCCTTATCCGAAGCCTTTGCCGATTTGGGTGTACCTGGCACCAATATTATTTGCAGCCATCTGGTTTGGTGTTTGGCGCATGTGGAAAACAGACCGCCGCATTTGGGTATTTGGTGCCTTGTTCTTCTTTTTTAATGTCATGTTTTTGTTGCAGGTATTGGGTGCTGGTCAGGGTTATTTGGCCGATCGCTTTACCTATGTGCCATATTTTGGCCTTTTCGCCATTGCGGCCTGGTATTTTGACCAATATGCCAAAGAAGAAAAATGGAAAAGTTCCCTGCAGATTGCGCTTGGTGCATTAACCGTTATTTACGCCATCTGGACCGTACAGCAAATTAAGGTTTGGAAAAATGGCGAA
The DNA here is from genome assembly GCA_027488935.1 of Saprospiraceae bacterium. Lineage (GTDB taxonomy): Bacteria > Bacteroidota > Bacteroidia > Chitinophagales > Saprospiraceae > M3007. The sequence continues at coordinate 61,901 of JAIYAP010000001.1, forward strand.
ACCCTTTGGAGTCACGTGATCAAGTTTGAAGGCAAAACCAATTCCCTACCTTATTGGAACCGCGCGCAATTTTACCGGGCACAGAAAAAAATTGACCTTTCCTTGCGCGACTACACCCAGGCGATCACCATTAATCCGACCAATCCGGAATTGTATAATAGCCGGGGTAAAACCTATTTTGACCTGGCAATGGCCAAAAACCCGAACGATCCGCAATTTAAAGAAACCATACAAAAGGCGATTGCCGATTACTCGAATGGTATCCGCCAGCCCAATAAAAAGCCGGCCTCGCACGCTGAATTGCTGATCAACCGGGGGGCTGCATTTGGCGCCTTAGAAAACCTGCAAGCAGCCATTACCGATCTATCGGAGGGGATTCAATTGAATCCTGACAATAAAAACGGCTATTTTAACCGTTCCATTGCTTATTATAATTCAGGTCAACTTGAAAATGCGTTAAAAGATTATCAGTCTTACTTGAAATTTGATGCTTATAATGCCAATGTTTGGTATGAATGCGGCATGTTGTACCGTGCCTTGAATCGCCTTCCGGAGTCGCTCACCAGTTTGAATAAAGCCATTGAACTGAACCCTAAATTTGGCCTGGCCTATCTGGAGCGCGGACGTTCCAAGGCCCAGGGTGGCGATAAAGCCTCAGCGCAAAGCGACTATATGCAAGCCAAACAATTGGGGGTTTCGTTGACCTCCAAGGACATTGAAATGCTGAACGGCCAGTAGTAGGATGATTCATCTTTCGCATTACAAGGCATAATGATGGATGCATCTACGCGCGATTTTTTGATGCTTAAGATTTTATCAAGAATTTGTGGTAGCGTGTAAATTTTATTGGCGGGGTGACTGAAAAAGTCGCCCCGTCAATAAAATTTACGCTTTTATGTGGGACTAAAGGAGGCTTTAGAGGTTATGCTTGATATAGGTAGCCTTGGTAACTTAAGTTCGTTTTTTTTTGTCTTCATGCTGGATACTCTTAATAATAAATAAAAATCCCGAATTTTGGTGGAACCCAAAATTCGGGATTTTTTATCCACTATATCGAACACCCGGCAAAGCAGAAACATTTGGGTAAGATATTCGACCTCTAGCGAGGTCGTGCGGAAAAAATATCATTGGGCGTTGCTACAGATATTTGACCTCCAGGGAGGTCAGTGCCTTGTCTTTGAGATGCCGGGTATCTTTTAAGGAAATGGTTTTAAATCAATGAATTATTGGGCAACGCGACGACCTCGCGAGCGGTCGAACATTTGTAGAAAAGATACAATGTCCGAACCCGCTCACGACTTCGGAGAAGTCGTGCATTTGTAGAAAACATACAAAGACCGAACCCGCTCACGACTTCGGAGAAGTCGTGCATTTGTAGAAAATATACAAAGACCGAACCCGCTCATGACTTCGGAGAAGTCGTGCATTTGTAGAAAAGATACAATGTCCGAACCCGCTCACGACTTCGGAGAAGTCGTGCATTTGTAGAAAACATACAAAGACCGAACCCCGCTCACGACTTCGGAGAAGTCGTGCATTTGTAGGTCAAGCATTTGTAGGTTAATAAGTCGCAAAATCAGGATTTGAATAATGCCGGAAGAAACGCAAACTAAAGATCTCAAAAAAGAAAAGCCATCCCGAATTTTGGTAAAATCCAAAATTCGGGACAATGCATATTTTACTATAAAAAAACCAAAACTACTTCAATCGGAAGTTAAACGTAATCGTTCCACATTCTTTACCGCTGGCGGAAGGTGCAAATTCAAATTGTTTGGCGGCTGCGATCGCTTTTGAGCGCAATTCACTGTCGCTCGTAGTTGATCCGCGTTGTGTATAATCGGCGCTAATCACATTGCCGCTGTTATCGACACATACCTCTACCACCACCGTTCCTTTTTTCTGCGAATTGTCATTCACACGGCCGCGGCGTACCACCTTTCTACCGCCCAGTCCGCCGCCTACGGATGCGCCGGTTCCGGTACCATCGCCTCCGCCGGTGCCACCGCCCGTGCCATTGCTTTTACCAAATGGATTATCGCCGGTACCGCCCGGAATGCCCTGGTTGCCCGGTTTGCCGGTATTGCCTTGTCCGGTGCCTGTAGATCCGGGTTTGCCAAAAGTGCTCCCAAACTGGCCTTTTTTCTTATCACGGGCGTCTTGTTCTGCGCGGGCACGATCGGAAGCTTCCTTCTGAGCCTTGCGTTGTGCATCAACAACCCGTTGTTGTTCGTCTTGTTGCTGACGTTTTACACGATCCTGCTCGTCTTTTTGACGTTTTGCGTCTTCTTTTTGTTTTTTCAGCGCCGCCACATCCGGGTCATTGCTGGTGGGCGTGTTGCTGGGCGTTGAGGCCGACGGTTGGCTGGGCGTAGGCTTGGATGCAGCCGGGGTAGAAGGCGCAGGATCCTCCACCGGTTGGGTGCTGCTGGGGTCGTCCATTTGTTGTCCTTGCGGCGCAGGGTCATTGCCTTGGCCTTCATCGGGCAAACCCGCTGCTGCGTTGTCACCGCCGCCGCCCCATTCCAATAGAATGGCAGGCGCTTCCGTAATGGGGGGCGCCGCAGAAAAGCGATAAAAAAACAAAATAGCGATTAATCCGGCATGAAAAAGCAGGGTGCTTAACAATGCTTTTCCACGATCTTGCTCTTGTTGAACGACAGCATTCATATTTGTAGTTGTTAGTTGTCAGTTGTTAGTTGTTAGTTGCTGGTTGTCAGGGCATTACGCGAACTAACAACTAATAACTAACAACTAACAACTAAATTAATTTGGTTTTGGATCGGTTGCAAGGATGGTTTTTACCTGCAATTTGTTGGCAATATCCAGCACCGTCACTACATTTTCGATCGAGGTACCGCGTTCGGCCACCACGGTAATGGTGGTTTCCTTAGGCGGTTTGCCGAGCGATTTCATTTTGGCTTCTAAGGCTTGCAAAAGACTGCCTTCAGGCGTGCGCTTGGTATCAATATAAAATTCGCCGGTAGCCTTGATGGAAACTGCCAAACTGGGCGAGGCCATGGTGGTGGCGCTGCTTGATGGCAATTGCAGGTTGAGGGCGTTGGGCGTAACAAATTTAGAGGTTAACATAAAAAACATCAGGAGCAGGAAGATCACATCGATCATGGCTGCCAAACTGAACTCGGGTTCTACGCGAATACGACGCTTAAGTCCCATAAGATTGCATATGTATTAAATGCGTGAAGAATAAGGGTTAGATTCGGATGTGCTGCCCAATCCGTTGTTTAACGGGAAGGCTCTTGCAGCAGATCCATGAATTGCACCGCTGTATTTTCCATTTTAAAAATAACCTTATCGAGGTTGGTAACCAACAAGTTAAATCCAGCCATGGCAATGATAGATACAAACAAACCCGCCGCCGTTGCAGTCAAGGCATGGTAAATACCGTTCGACAAAACCTGTGGCGTGATGGTGGTTGCGGAAGCCATGTCCTGGAAGGAAATAATCAAACCAATTACGGTACCCAACAAACCAATCATCGGCGCAATACCGGAAATAGATGCGAGGGTAGACAGATTTTTTTCCAGTTTCAACAATTCGAGGTTGCCCACGTTTTCGATGGCTTTATTGATGTCATCCAGGGGTTTGCCAATCCGGTCGAGGCCTTTTTCGACCATACGGGCCATCGGAGCGTCTACACTTTGGCAAAGTGCTTTTGCTGCCTGCAAATTTCCGCTTTCCACACTGGCGCGAATGCTATTCATAAAGTTATGGTCTACTTGAGCGGCACGGGTGAGCGTAAGGTAACGTTCGATGATGATGTACACTGCCACGATAGAAAGTAGCAGCAGCACGGTCATCACAATCAAACCTGACGTGCTACTTCCAAGGATAATGTCGATCAGGCTTTTTGATTCCGGTTCCCCAGGGGTCGGAGTCGCTGCCAATTGCAGGAAGAAGAAGGAAGTCAGGAAGGCGTTCATGGTCATAATGATAAAATGCTGTTAGTTGGTGAAACCAATTGTTTTCTGTTTTGTGTATGCGAACGCCAAAAGTAGCGTATTTTGTATTTTAACAAACATAAACTTATCTTAAATTGTAAATACCAAGGCTAAACGCAACATTTTGCTTTATTGATCGGCTTTTTTCTCGGTTTCGAACGTTGCTTCTACACGTTGAACGATTCTTTCCATGGTTGGTAAATCATTGGCGTACAAGCGCAAATTCTGTTCATACTGATCTGCCTGCACCTGGTGCATTTCAAATACCTGGTTATAAAATACTTTGGTAAGGCTGTCTTTTGCATAACCATTCATCTGCGCAGTTGCGGCTTCGGCAATGCTTAAATCGGCCATAATACGCACCATTTTATCTTCCGGGATGGTTGGAGCGACTGCTTTGTTGCCCCAACAGGCCGAAAAAACGAACAGGATATTTAGTCCATACAGGACGAGCACGCGCATACGCACTTGTGGTGCGCGTACCAACAAAGCAGGATTTTTCAACATTTCAAACAGGTTTACAGTACTTCTTTAGGAAACAGGCAAGCCCGCAGGCGGGTATTTACCTCGTACATTTCAGACCAGCGTTCGGCACTGGTTTCCAAATGAACGATTCCGCAGGTTGGAACGTTGTCTATAAAATCGTCGGCAAACCGATTGGCCACATCCGTAAAGGTCGGATTGTGCCCAAAAAGATACACAACATGCGCATGATCAGGCAATTGGCTAATGATTTGAAGGATATCCCGCACAGAGGCTTCGTAAATATCCTGATTGCGTTCGATGGCCGACTCCAATTGTCCGGCTGCTTCCGCAAAAAAACGTGCGGTGGTGATGGCGCGTTTGGCCGGGCTGCTCACGATCAGATCGGGCAACATACCGCGCTGCAACAATAAATTGGCCATCATGGGCGCTTCCCGCAAACCACGTTCGTTCAGGCCGCGGTCGAAATCGCGGATGCCTGGATTATCCCAACTGGATTTTGCGTGACGAATTAATAAAAGACTCTTCATAATGTATCGTATCGCGACAAAGGTAATGGGATAATGCGCAATGTTTACGACTCTGAGAAATTCAAAATATAGACTTGTTGCGGTGGAAGTTGAAAACGACGTAAAAACCCTTACTTTTGATGTTTCCCTGCCCTCTTAAATCGGATTATGCAAAAAAAATGGCTGAAGGACTTTGAGTTCCACATCAATTCGGGCACCTGGAGCACCGCACAAGACTTGTTGCAGGCCGGGCAGGTTAAAAATTTGCGGGAAATAGAGCGCCATTTTTGGGTAGCCCTGGTAGAAACAGCAGAAGGGCATTTTGAAACCGAAATGATTATTACTCCACAAAAAATCAAGGCCTTTTCTTGCGAATGTTTTACAGAAGGACGGCAGCTGATATGCGCACATATTACGGCAGCATTGGTGAAGGTCCGTCAGTTTTTAGCACAGCGCGCTGAAGAGAAAAAACTAAAACAGGTACATTCCGAGCATACCGAACAAAACCGTCTTACGGTACAAACCGCCCTGGAAAATGCAACGCCGGAGGCGCTGGAAAGTTTTGTACGCAATTATGCCAAACGCGACCGCGATTTTGCCTTAGCCCTCAAAACCTGGTTTGCAAGTTCAATTACGGCTACAGAAAACCCCTATGCACTTGTCTTAGCCGCCGTTTTCCCTAAAAACAACTTAGTAAAAACGCTGCGAGAACCCGATTTCCGCCGCATCCATAAAACACTGGGAGACCTGGAAATCCAACTAATAGCAGCAGTAACCCAGCAAAATCACCGGACCAGTTTCCAGTTGGCGTCCACGATCCTTGAATATTTATTGCCCTTGCTCGCCAAAGTGGATGAAAACCGGTTTGAACGCTTGTTGCCGTTTGCTCAAACCAGCCTGATACAACTGCTTGCCATCGATGAAGCACCCGTTTCTCCCGAATTACGCAACCTACTTTGGGATACCCTGTTTGATTTTGGTGCAAAAGGCCTGTATCCGCCCACGTTGTTGCGCGAAAGTATTCGATTTTTGAGTGCGCAGGCAGACAATGCCCACCGGTTCGAGCAAATGCAACAACTATTTGATACAACACCCTTTCCCTCCGAAGCCTTTCCCTTGCAACTTTTTTTGGTTGCCCTGGCCCGCAAGGATATGCCCACCGCAGTTGTTCGGGTGCTGGATGACTATACGGAACACCCAAAAGTAATCCGCGAAGCCACTTTACAATTGTACTATTTGCAACACTGGGATGCCGTGACCGCCCTGATCGAACATTTTATACCCTTGCGCATTTTTTCAACCGGGCAGCGGCGTGAACTGGAAGACATCCTTTATTTCATTGCTGAAAAAACGGGCGATTGGGAACGACAAAACAACATTTTGCGTGAACGATTTGTGGCAAGCGGCCAATTTGAATTTTATAATAAATTAAAAAACAACACTTTAGACAATTGGCCGGATGCATTGGAACTACTTTTAAACGAATTATATCTCAAAAACGACCATAGAACAATTGCCGCTGTGCTGGCCGCAGAGGGCAACCAAACCGCCCTGGCTGCCCATTTGGAAATGCACCACGATTGGACCATTTTACAGCGCTATGAGGATCTATTTATTCCGGAGGATAATGCTTTTTTAGCGGCGCTTTACATCCGTCTGCTGAGCGCTTACCTGCACGAACACTTTGGCAGGCAGGCAGCAGGATTTGTGCGGGAACGCCTTGGCCCGTTGGCAGCAAAAGGACAACGGACGCTGGTCAAGGAAATTATTGCCGCGCTTTGTGTGCAATTTGAAGAACGCACTACCCTGTCGGAAGAACTGATGGAATTATTTCCAACCTCAAAACGCAAGGATGTACCATCTTTGGGCTTCTAAACCTGCAATACTGTGAAAATAGAACTTTGGGCAATTGGCAAAACCTCCGAAAAATACCTGGAAGAAGGAATCGCAATTTTTGATAAGCGCCTTAAAAACTACTTGCCTTTTGCGTGGATTATTTTGCCGGATGTCAAATTAAAAACCACTGATGGCAACCTGCTCAAAAAGGAGGAAGGCAAATTAATATTGTCAAAATTGCAGGCAGATGATTACCTGGTACTCCTGGATGAAAACGGCAAACAGTTGACCTCCATGGAGTTAGCCCAATGGACCGAACGACGACTAGCCTCCAGTGGGCGGCGGCTGGTATTCCTGGTCGGGGGCGCTTTTGGGTTTGCGCCTGAGGTGTATGCCCGTGCGCAGGAGCAATTGTCGCTGTCCAAAATGACCTTTTCCCATCAGATGGTGCGTTTGTTTTTTATAGAACAATTGTACCGCGCCATGACAATTTTACGCAACGAACCATATCACAATCCATAATTCATTCCTGTATGTCCGTTACCCTCCTGATCATTGCATTTACGGTATTGATTTCCTTCATGGCCTTCAACAATGCCGATTTGTTTATCAAAATGAAGCATTGGCCCTATGCGGAAATGCGCGACAAAGAATATTATCGATGGTTAACCAGCGGTTTTTTGCATGCTGACCCGATGCACCTGATTTTCAATATGTTGACGCTGTATTTTTTTGCGGCCGACCAAGGAGGAAACTTAGGACTGGAAAGTTGGTTTGCCGACCGTTATCCCGAATTTGGCACCACCTTGTTTTTGGTGTTTTACCTTTTATCTATTGTGGCCGCTTCGTCGGCTACGTTTTATAAATACCGCAATTCGCCTGGATTTGCGAGCATTGGAGCCTCCGGGGCCGTTGCAGCGGTATTATTTGCCTCCATTTTAATCAATCCGCACAGCAGCATTCGGTTTATATTTCTCCCAATACCAATTCCGGGCTATTTATTTGGGGTGCTGTATTTGTGGTACAGTTCTTACGCTGCCAAAAAAGGGGGTGACAACATTGATCATACGGCCCATTTTTACGGGGCTGTATTTGGGCTGCTTTTTTTGCTGGCGATCGATCCGAGCTTGGCGGTGACCTACTTTAATGAAATCTTCGGTTGAGCGGCCCAATACATCAAAATGTTCGGCACCGGACAATTTGCACAAGCAGCTGAAAAATTGGACAAGCATTTTCCCTTATCTTTGCAACTAAATCTTTCGGAGGATTGTTATTCTTGCACTCTGAAAAAAACTCTCATTTCACTTAATTTAAATAAAATGGCTTACGAATTTAATGATGGCAACTTCAAATCAGAAGTGCTGGACAGCCAAAAGGTGATCATGGTCGACCTTTGGGCAGAATGGTGTGGACCTTGCAAAGCAATGGGCCCGATTGTTGACGACTTGGCAAAAGATTTTGATGGCAAGGCAGTGATTGGTAAACTAAACGTAGACGACAATCCAGAAACGCCAACCAACTATAATGTACGCGGCATTCCTACCTTTTTGATTTTCAAAGGGGGCGAATTGGTTGATAAAGTGGTTGGCACCGCAACGAAACAGGCGTTGAAAGATAAAATTGACGCGTTGTTGGCGTAAAAACCGTTGACTAAAAATAAGTAAGCAGCCCGGGCATTTGAAATGCCTGGGCTGCTTTTTTGTTGGGGGGCGATATTGAAAATAGAAAAAGTCGGATCAAAAGAATGGAAAAAGCAAAGCCGATATCACCGAAGAAGTAAGGCCGAGGTGGCGATGTTTAGATTCAAAACGATATTCGGTCCAAAAACCTATTTAAGAGCCTGTAAAAATTTAAACTTTCGCTAATTTGCAAAAAAAACAGATCCTCTAATTAGTCTAACTTGTGGCGTAATTCTAAAATAACAAAACATTGGCTCTAATGTCCAAATTAGCACTACTTCCCTGCTTGCTTTTGTTTATTTCAAGTTCATTATCGGCCCAACAACCCGGTGATATGCTCGTTTGCCAGTTTCAAAACAACCAGCGCGCACAAGGGTATTGGGGAGAAGTTTTAACCGCTGAAAATCAGGACAGCAGCGCCACCGACCAGGGCATTTTTAAGGTTCGCTTTTCTCATACCGACACTTTTTATATACTTAAACGCCTGGATCAACAGCAACTTGTCGGACAGCAAGCCATAACCATTCCAGCGATTGCCACGCCAATTGGTTCAGCAACAAGGTCTTCTGTTTATTTTTCTATCTATCGTCTCTGTGCGGATTGTCCGGTTAAATTAAATCAGTTTGTAAAACTCACTTTTGAGCAAGACAAGGTGGCGCACCTCGGAAAGGTGCTGGAAACACGTGGAGAAACACCCACCCGTGCCTATAAAGTGCGCCTGCTGGATGATGAGAAAATATACTGGTTGAATGAACAAGGGATCGTTCTAAAAGCGCAACGGAATTCGGTGCAAGGTTGGAAGGCCGATATTCGGGTGTGTACCCAAGGAACGAACCCGAACCCACAGGATTTTGAGCGGTATTTGATCCGTTTTTGTGGCAGGAAAGGCTTCCCTGGCCATGCTTTTATTTTCCTACAGCATGAAAGTGCCGAAGTAGAAAAAGAAGAAAAAAACGCTTATGGCTTTTTCCCTAAAAAATTGAATGCCGGTTATTTGAGCGTAATCGTACCGGTGCGTGGAAGTATGCGGACAGAAAGCACCGCCCGGTATGAATATAGTTTTACCCTGGAAATTACCCCTGAGGAATATCAAAGCGTGCTTCAAATCAAGGAAAAATGGTCGGAAAACCCGCGTTTTTTCCTGTTGTGGCACGATTGTGTTACGTTTTCAAAAGAGGTGGCACTGGTTTTCAAAGATCGCATTAAAGTACCCAATCGCTGGTTTTTCAAGAGCATTCCGGTGCGCTACATCCGAACACTGATTGCTGTAAATAAAAAAATTGAGTATTATGCTTTTTAACCCAACAAAACAAGCATTCTTCGTTATAATACCAATTATTGTATAACTTTATCGCCAATTTTTAATAAAATTTAAAAACGTGCAATACGACTACATCATCATAGGCAGCGGCTTCGGCGGCTCGGTCAGCGCCCTGCGGCTTTCGGAGAAAGGCTACAAAGTGCTGGTCATCGAAAAAGGCAAGTGGTACCAGGCTACCGATTTTCCGAAAACCAATTGGACGCTCTCCAAGTGGTTGTGGTTGCCCACTTTCCGGTGGTATGGCATTATGAAAATCACCATTTTCCGACATGTCGGTATCGTATCAGGTACGGGTGTGGGCGGTGGCTCGCTGGTGTATGCCAACACGTTACCTGTACCGAAACCAGCCTTTTTCAATTCGGGGAGTTGGGCTGGTTTGGCCGATTGGCAGCAGGAACTGAAAGCGTATTATCCACGTGCCTTGCACATGCTGGGTGCTGCGAAAAACCCGCGTTTTTTTGATGGAGAGCATGCCTTAACACGTTTGGCAGAAGATATTGGGCAAAAAGAACACCTGGATGCGACCAACGTGGCCGTTTATTTTGGCGAACCCGGAAAGGTGCAGCCCGATCCTTATTTTGAGGGCAAAGGACCCGAGCGTGCTGGTTGTACGTTCTGTGGAGGCTGTATGACGGGCTGTCGACATAATGCCAAAAACACCCTGGATAAAAACTACCTCTACCTTGCGCAACAACATGGGGCCGAAATTTTGGCCGAACACGAGGTCGTGGATGTGCGCCCGATTGGTGCAGCCGATGGTTCGGGTGGATATAGCGTAACTTATCAAATGGCCACCCGTTTTGTAAAATCTAAAACAACCATACAAACCAAAGGCGTTATTTTCGCGGGTGGCGTGCTGGGCACCGTTAGCCTGTTGTTAAAACTAAAAAAAGGTTCCTTGCCGCGTTTGTCTGATATGGTGGGTAAATCGGTGCGTACCAACAATGAAAGTTTGATTGCCGTTACCCAACTGGATGGATCCACCGACCAATCGCAAGGCATTGCTATTGGCGCCATTTTGCATACCGACGAACACAGTCATTTGGAATTATGCCGTTATGGCGCAGGTTCGGGGGCCTGGCGCATGGCGTTTTTGCCTTTTGTGGATGGTCCGAATTTTCCGATTAGATTTTTGAAAATGATCTGGGAGGTGATTTCTCATCCGGTGCAATATTGGAAGTACATACGCGTAAAAGACTGGGCAAAAAGTTCGTCGGTGATGTTATTTATGCAAACGCTCAATAGTACCGTCACGTTTACCCGCAGTTGGTGGGGCGGCATGCGTACCGCGATTGTGGGCGATGAAAAACCGACTGCATTTATTCCGAGGGCAATAGAGTTGGCCCGCAAATTTGAAGTCATCATGAAGGGAAAAGCGGTTGCGTTTGGGCTAACCCCCTTGGCGGGTATACCTGGAACGGCGCACATTTTAGGCGGCGCAGTGATGGGAAAAACGACTGAATCAGGCGTGATCGACCAACATAATCATGTATTTGGATATAAAAACATGTTGGTATGCGATGGCTCCATGATTTCAGCCAATCCGGGGGTAAATCCGGCTTTGTCCATTACCGCGATCAGCGAGCGGGCAATGGATCAGATCCCGGAAAAAGCAACCTTAACTACCTACTATCATACCCAGGAATCGGTAAAGCGTTGAGATATAGGCATAAAAAAAGCGGGTAAGACTTTTCCTACCCGCCGTACTCAAGAAATATAGTAGCTTTAGTTCTCCCAAGGTTGGTGACCGCGCTATTGCGATGCTGCAAAGATGGCCCTGCTCGTATCACAAATTAAACTTAATAGCATTTCAAAAACAGTCAATAAAAATGGTCGATTGATTTAATTTTGATGTAATCCTATCAGTTTTGTTTGAATAAATGGTCTATTTGTTGTTTATTTGCAAACTAATCATGCGTATTCATAGTTTTACATTTCATAAATATACATCTTTTAAACTAAAACTTTATTGCGTTCCCACATGATTCACAACCGGATTGTATTGATTGAAGATGAAGCGCTAACGCAAATATTGTTCACACAGTTGTTGCGCGAAAATGGCTTTTCCGAAATCGAACAATTTGAGTCCGTTTCCAGTTTTTTAGAAGCCCTTGATTTAGGGAAACCGCCAGATCTTATTTTACTTGACATCATGCTGGGGGCACAAAATGCCTTGGTGCAGTTGCCCAAAATCAGGTTATTGCTCCCAGAAGCAAAAATTATTGTGGTGACTGGGTATACCGAAGAAGCCTTTTTATTTCAGGCTTTGAAGGCGGGTGCCGATAGTTTTTACATTAAGGGGGAGGCAATTCATCGGTTGCTGGAAGCGATCCAACAAAGTTTGTCTGGCCATGCTTACCTGAGCCCACAATCTGCGAATCAATTAATTACGCGTTTTAGACACATTGAAAATACACCTATTGGTGCCTTGGATATGCATTCGCGGGTAGCCATTCGTTTTGGTCTGAAAAAGCGCGAAATTGAGGTGCTTAATGGCTTGCTTGCGGCAAAACGTTACAAAGAAATTGCAGACGACATGCACGTGAGCATCAATACAGTAAGACATTATGTCGTATCTTTATATCAGAAAACAGGTATTCGCAAACGGGAAGATCTACTTCAGGTTATTCAGGAATAGTTTTGCCCTGTTTTTGAGCATACAACTTACACAAACCTTTGTTGGAGAAATACTGCGATGCATCGACTTTTAATTCTGTTTATTTTTTGTACACAGTTGGTTCAGGCACAGCAATCGGTAATAGATAGTTTGAAAAGGGAACTCGATGCCCATCCTGCCGAAGACACCAACCGTTTTGCCAGGCTGGCCGAATACTCCTACTTGATGCGAACGGTTGATATGAACGTATCCATGCGCTATATTGAGCAAGCCTATGCGCTGGCAGACCAATTAAATCTGGATGCATTAAGGACCACTGCATTGTATAATTTAGGCGATTTGTATTTTATGCAGTCAGAAAACCAAAAAGCATATGAATATTTGCAAAAAGCCCTTCAAATTACCTTCCGATATTCTGAAAAGCCCTGGTTACACCGGCGACAAGTGATTCAAAATCTGTTGGCGGGTGTTTTTTCCCAAAGTAACCCACCGCTCGCATTTAAATACCTCCGGGAAAGCATCGCAACATTGCGCTTACAGAACAATAACGTGGCAATTTGCGATAAACTTTCTAATATGGCTTCCCTTTATGCCGAATTACATCAGTCGGATTCTGCTACTTATTATTTTGAAGAAGCCATTCGGTGTGTAAGGCAAGAAAGGGATCAATCCAATTTGCCTCTAATGGAAATGGCTTATGGTCGTTTCCTCGTTGATATAAATGAAGTTACCCAGTCAGTCCCAAAATTAGAGGCCGCTTCGGCTGCATTTGAACAGTCAAATAAATTAGTTGAGCTAAAAAGCAGTCTTTTCAGTTTGGCTAAAGCCTACCTCAAAATTGGGAAATTACAAGCTGCAAAATCGACCATCGAAAAAACAAAAACCATTCGGGTAGCATTTCCAGATGAAGAAATGAATTATGCACAGTTTTACGTAGACTGGTTCGAACGTATCCATCAACCCGATAGTGCCTTAGTTTATTTAAAAAGATTAAGCCAATTGGAGCTCAAGGCCTATGAAAAAGATCGAAAAAATGCCCTGGAAGAACAGGAAATCCGCTTTCGAACCAAGGAAAAAGAAGCAGAAAACCGCCAACTTGAACAAAATCTGGCCAAATCAGAACTGCAAAACATTATATTATACATCGGCCTAGGATTCTTATTCATCATTTTTTTATTGAACACCTATTTTTGGAACCGCCTACGCAAGGCCAACCGACAAATCAAAGCGGCTGCAAACAAAACCGCACAGGTCGTCGCTTCCAAACGCCTCATGACGAACCTGATGGCCCATGATTTACGTGCGCCACTCCACGCCATTCAAATCAATGCCTCCATGCTCAAAATTCGGCAGCCCGATAACGCTGAAGCCAGCTATATTGAATTGGCGGCACAACGCATCCATCAAATGGCGCTGCGTATTGTGGAAGTACAAAATGAGGAGCAAATTGATATTGAAAAACGCCTTACGAATGTGCCGGTGCAAACAGCCATTGCGCAAGTTGCCGAGCAATTTGAATTGTTGGCTGTATCTAAAAAAGTAAGCATCCAAATTGAGCCAAACGAACAACCGGCCTTGGCCATTGCCGAACCTGCATTGCTGGATAATATCCTGGGCAATTTGGTTTCCAATGCCATCAAATACTCACCAGCAGGGGGTAAAATCAGCATTAAAATAAAAAAATTGCAGGATAAAGTGCATATTTTTATTGAGGATGAAGGTCCCGGTTTGATTTTACCCATGGAAATTACGGGCGATGACCTGACACTCAGCCAGCAAGCCTCCGAATCTGGCTGGGGCATTGGCCTCAAACTCACCAAACAATATGTGGAATTGATGGGTGGAAACTTATTCCTGCAAACGAATCATGCCTCAGGCGCTACGTTTGTGGTGGAATTGATGGGTGTCCATTAAGGACGTCTAAAAAGCAAATTGGGCCATGTAAATCAGTGCCCCAGCCAAATACCCCAACAAGGCTACCCACGAAATACGCCGTAAATACCAGAAAAACTCGATGCGTTCCATACCCATCGCTGCTACCCCTGCGGCCGAGCCGATGATGAGGATGCTGCCACCCGTGCCCGCGCAATAGGCCAAAAACTCCCAAAAATAATGATCCATCGGAAACTGCTCCAGGCTGTACATACCTTGCGCTGCGGCGACTAAAGGCACATTGTCTACAATTGCCGACAACAAACCAATAAGCAAAACGATCAAACTGGGATTATGGATCGTTTCGTTTAGCCAGGTAGCAACCTGTATCAAAACACCCGAACTTTGAAGGGAAGCCACCGCGATTAATATACCCAGAAAAAACAAAATACTGGGAGAATCCACCTTGCGCAAGGCATACACCACCGTATGAACCGCTTTGTCTTCCTCCGATTTTCCGGTATGCATGTATTCCGTCAGCACCCAAATGAGGCCCAATCCGAGCAACATGCCCATAAACGGGGGCAAATGGGTAAACGTTTTAAAAATGGGCACCCCCAATAATATCAACAAACCCGCTCCCAACACCATTTTTTGATCACGGCGGGAGATTGTCTTGGTTGGATCTGCCATTGGTACCGGTACCGCAACAGCGCCTTTCAATCCGGGCAATACCAACAAAATTGGCACCAAAATGCTCACCAAACTGGGTAAAAACAGCATTTTTACAATATTCAGTGCCGATATTTGGCCGCCGGTCCATAACATCGTGGTGGTTACATCCCCCATGGGCGACCAGGCACCACCCGCATTGGCAGCCAGCACCGTCAAGCCCGTGAATAAAATCCGGTCGTTGCGATCCTCCATTAGTTTGCGTAAAAGCGTGATGATTACGATGGTGGTCGTCAGGTTATCCAGCATGGCCGAAAGGAAAAAAGTGATGCCACACACCATCCAAAGCAAGCGCCGTTTGTGGGTGGTACGCAAACGGTCGGTGATGATTTCAAACCCCTCGTGGGCATCGATTAATTCCACGGTCACCATCGCGCCCAGCAGGAAAAACAGGATTTGCGCGATTTCGCCCATGTGTGCTGCCAGGGCCTGCACCACCGAATCTCTTTCAGTGGCACCCAGGATGTAGAGCGTCCAGCACAACACGCCGGTAATCAGGGCTACTGCGGCCTTATTTGTTTGGAGGACATCTTCGAGGGTGATTGCTATATAGCCTAGGGTAAAAAAGAGGATGATCCACAAATCCATGTTGAGGTTGTTTTTTGTACTTTGCAATGCTTTCTTGCGGCGGCAAATATGGGCACTACCCCACTTTTACTTTTTCACCCGCTTTATTTCAGGCGATTCCTCCTGCGCCATAACCGCCTTTACTTCATCTTCAATTGAGATATACATCTTCTTCCCGATACCCAATTCAATAATTTTTTGCAAGGTTCCCAGTTGAATATCCGATTTATCGTGTTCTATTCTGGAAATATACTTGGAGGTGGTGCCGCTGTTCAGGGCGACGTCCGCCTGGGTAAGCCCGGCTTTTTTCCTTGCCTGCCGAAGCATGGCACCCAACTGTAAGGGCGCTACTTTTCTGATCAATTGACTGAGCCTGTATATTTCCTGGGCATCTAGTTCCAGCGGCTCCGTACGGGTTTTGCCCTTGTAAGTAAATGATTTAAATATTCCTGGCCAGCAAAGTGTATGATTTTCTGAAAGCACAACGGATTTAAAGGTCTTCTTGTCACGAAGCGCCGCAAAAATGGTATCCCCTTCCGTTTCCCATTGATCGAGTAAGGGACCAAAATCCAAAAGGCGTATCTCAAAGTTGCTCCAAAGCAAGGTTACTTTGAAGGATTGGATTTTTATAATTCGGACAATTTTTGGAAGTGTTGTCATGGCCTATTTCCTTAGAGTAGGGTTCAATTGATAAAAAATTTCTAATAAATCACTTTGATTTTCAGCAAGATACGCCAAGGTTTCACGCATTTTTTTACGCGGCAACTCCCCTGCAATTACAGACCCGTCCCGGATTGTAACAAGGGCTTCATATTCACCGTAGAAGGCATGAAAATGAGGCGGTAAGTGATCGCGACTAAAGACGCAAATACGAATCCCTGAAATTCTATCGATTTCCGGCATGGGCTTTCTTTCCCACAAAGGTACCTAATTAGGTAATATTATGCAAGCGTGTATGGTAATTTTCTGACAAAATTCAGGCGCGTTGCAAAACTTTTCTATATTTGTCCATACGTACACCAAGATTTAAATGGATTTGAAGGATGGATGGATAAAAAATTGATTTTTCAATGGATTAAAAGCCGACTGTTTTCATAACCATTTTGTGTTGACTATAAAAAAATCCGCATGAATAAGTTCCTTTTAGTCGCCCTTATATTTTCCCGCCTTACTTTTTCCGTTGCGCAAGATGCTTATCATAGTAATTTACAGACGCAACTCCAAATTAATTCCGGACTGAGCGGAGGCCTTTGGGTATTACCAAGTACGGAAACGGCTACGTTTGCAAACGCATTTACGTATGGCACAACGGCTTCGACCATCACGCCCAGCGGTCAGTCTTTCACGCAGGCGCGCAGTTTTGATGTTACCGCCAATGGGCAGCCCTGGAATTCCGGGCATTTTTGCAGGAATACAACGCCTATTTCCACCAATGATAAATGCTTGTTTGTCATTTGGTTGCGTTCTTCCACCCCGAATGCGCAGGTGAATATTTTGGCTGAAAACAGTACCACTTATGATAAGGAATGTTATGCCACGGTGTTGGTACAAAGTCAATGGCAGCAATATTTAATTCCGTTTCAATCGACTGCGGCATACGCATCCAATACCTTAAATGTGGGCTTGCATCTTGGCTGGACCAATCAAGTGATCGAAGTAGCAGGCTCCGCGGTGATCAATTATAAAAACAATTATAACCTGAGTCAGTTGCCGCTGAATTTACACAACGACTATTATGCTGGCATTGAGCCCAATGCGCCTTGGCGGGCAGAAGCAGCGGCGAGCATTGATCAACTTCGAAAAGCAAATTTGCAAATCACGGTGAAGGACCCACAAGGCAATCCGATTCCGAATGCGAATGTTTATATTGAAATGAAACAACATGCATTTGGCTTTGGTACTGCGATCATTAGCAATCGATTTGGGGGTGGAAACGCACAGGATGATACGTATGAACAAAAAATGCTCAATTTGGACGGGAATGGTCATGGCTTTAACGAAGTAGTGTTTGAGAACGACCTGAAATGGCCTACCTGGGAACAATATTGGTTTAGTTCTCAACCCGAAATTGCCGATGCAGTTGCCTGGTTGCAGGATCGAAACATCAAAATTCGGGGGCATAATTTGGTTTGGCCCGCTTGGGGCTATTCGCCTTCCGATCTGGAGCCGAATAAGAATAATCCCGCCTACTTGAAAAATAGAATCCGGAACCACCTGAAAAGTATATTAGGCTATCCGGGCATTGGCACCGCTTGTGCGGATTGGGACGTATTGAATGAAATTACACAAAACACCGATTATGCGGATGCGCTGGCCGGTAAACCAGGGTATATCACCGGCCGTGAATTATACCCGGAGATATTTAAACAGGCAGATAGCCTTGCGCCGAATTCCAATCTGTATCTGAACGATTACGTGGCGATCGAACGCGGGCAATATGATGATGGCGTAACGGGTGTTTGGAAAACGCGCATTGATGAATTGTTGGCTGCTGGCGCACCGCTGGAAGGCATTGGGTTTCAAGGGCATTTCGGCACGTTCCCGACCGGAATTCCACGGGTAAAAAGTATCCTGGATGACTTTTGGAATACGTACGGATTAGAGGCCAAAATAACGGAATACGACATCGACAAACTAGTCCCAACGCAAACGCAAGCAGCCTATATGCGGGATATCCTGACGATTTCGTTTGCGCACCCCAGCATGAAAGGTTTCCTGATGTGGGGCTTTTGGGATGGCGCGCATTGGCTGGGAAGTTCCCCCATTTTTAATGAAAATTGGTCACTGAAACCAAGCGGTGAAGCCTTCATCGATCAGGTTTTTCACCAATGGTGGACCAATGAATCGGCCAAAACGGATGCACAAGGGGTTGTTGCCATTAGAGGTTTTAAAGGGAAATATGTGGTGCGGGTTGCCTGTGCTAATTCCATTCAGGAACAAGAATTTACGTTGGATGATCATCAATCACTCACATTTACGATGCAATGTCTTTCGCGCGTGCGGGATGCCTTGGATGCGCCGGTTTATTGGGTAATGCCCAATGTGATAAACGATCAAATTCGAATGTCCTGGGATGCTGATTCAGCGCCTCGTTCGGTTCAGGTGTTTAATATGGCGGGACAATTGATGGCGCAAGTGGAAGGCACGATGGGTGCTGAAACCGTAATTAATGTGCATGATTGGGCCGCTGGCATGTACGTTGTAAGTGCTGATTTTGAAGGGAGGAAGGTTCAAAAAAAGGTTGTGGTTTTTAGATGAGGGAGGTCGTGTGGTTGATAGGAAAATTGGGGATGTTAATGAAGAAATAGGCGAAGTTTATTTGAACTTTTCACACAATTCCTGTATTTTTGTACTAAACGTGATTTATATGACCTTAACCATTCCAGACGATTGGTTTACCTCCGTTTCCATCAGTGAGCAGGATCTGTTACTAGAACTTGCTATAAATTTATATGCCACCCAAAAAATATCTTTTGGCAAAGCACGGCAGTTAGCGGGTATAGACTGGTATAGATTTAGAATCATCCTTTCGGAAAGGGGCGTTTTACCACATTATGGTGTAGAAGAGTTGACAGAGGATTTGAAAAATATAGAACTGTTTCCATAAATGCTTTTATAGTGTTCTTTTGGCATGTTTAAATACGAAAATCGAGCGCATCAAAGCATAAAAAGTAGCTGAACCAAAGGCCATATGCGGTAAAAAGTTTCATGATAAATTAAGGGTTCGCACACGTTTGGCAAAATAAAAAACGTATATTTGTATTAAAACTTGTTCGGCATGACAATCCAACGAATTGATAATCAAATAATTATTACGCTACCAGGGTCGACTGACCTGGAGGGGGTTCAACGCTTGATCAATTATTTACTGTATAAGGAAGCCACTAAAGACAGTCAAGCCAAACAGGAAGACGTTGACAATTTGGCCCGTGAGGCTAACAAACTGTGGTGGGAAGAGAATAAACAGCGCTTTCTACCAGAATGAAATTCGTTGTTGATACCAATATTGCGTTCAGCGCTGTCCTTAATACCGAGAGTAGGATTGGCGACTTGATTATGAACTCGCATGGGATACTCGAATTCTATGCTTGTGATACACTACGTGCTGAATTAAAAAAGCATCGGCCCAAACTGCTCGAACTCTCAAAACTAAGTGAAGAAAAGTTAGACCAAGCTGAATATCAAATTACCAACTGCCTTTCATTCACCAATGAAGCACTTATTCCATTCGATTTTTGGGTAAAAGCAGCCAATCTCGTTCGAGATATTGATATGAATGATATTGCCTTTGTAACCCTTACTGAATTCTTAGGCGTAAAATTATGGACGGGTGATAAAAAACTGATGAAAGGTTTGGCCCAAAAAGGTTACACCAATTTTACTACAACCGATGAAATATATAAGTTGCGCTCTTTGCTAGAAGAATAACTCATTAAAGTCAAAAAACAATTAATAATTCTGCAAAATATAGAAAGACTAATGGGGTTTGTTTGATCCGAAATAACCTAATCTATTAACCGTGAAATGCCAAAATGTATCTTCATAATGATAGTTTATTTTGCAGGAATTGCACTTGGCATGATTAGATGCTCAGTACTGTTAAATATTTTAATATCAGCCAGTTAGACCAATTTACGATACCTGTTAATGCGTCACAACTTAAAAAAATAAAATGAACTACAGGAAGTACGTAATAATTTGCATCAATTTAATCATTGCAATATGGCTTTACAATACGATATTTCACCCTGAATTCGATACAGATTTTTTTGGGTTGTTTTTGATTTTGGTTTGCGGATTTTGGTTTATTTATAATGTTTATACTTTCAATGGTTCGTAAAGAAATCGGCGTAGCCGATTTGAAAACATATTAATAAAAAAGGGCAAAAGTTTAGGTTTGTGGTGCGAAACATAAACCAACTCTTGCCCATGAACGTCGAAACGC
>JAIYAP010000028.1 GCA_027488935.1 Saprospiraceae bacterium
ATTGGGAGTCGGATTCGGCACGGCCACCAAAGGCTGGTTCGGATTGAACGTACACCAGTTGATGATTTTCCAGGTGCGTTGTATTTCAAAACAAGCATCGGGTACCACCGTAAACACTTGATCTTCAAAGGTTACCGCCAATTGTTCGCAATCCTTACCAAAGAATGTTGGCACCCCGTAACTACCTGTTCCATCGCAACTGGTAATAATCACATCGTTCGGGAAGCGTACATAGTAATCCTGCTCGTAATTGACCACCACGCGTTGCGTACACGCACCCGTGAGGCCTGCGCAATCGACTGCCCGGAAATTGCGGGTGATCGTGCCTTTGTTGCAAAGCGTATCAAACAGGCTGTAATTGATGGTATGGATCAAACCAATTTGTCCTTGATATACTTTAGAGGTATCCAGGCAACAGTTGTCGCTTACTTCCGGCATGCCATATGACCACAAACTTGGGTCAAAATTTTCACAAGAAACCGTCACATTGGCCGGCGTGGTACAAACCGGGTGGATTTTATCTTCCACCAAAACCTGCACCATACAATCGTTGTAATGGCCTTCGAAGGCATCAATGGAGACTTCACCCGTAGGAACATCCACATCATACACCCGGAAAACGACCTGCAACGTATCATTGATGTCGCTGCAACAGAATTTTACCTGATCATAAAATACGGTGTCTGATTGGCAGGTATTGGCCAACATACGCCGGGCTTTGAATTCAACTGGCGCACAATTGTCTTTGCTGCCATCATCGAAGGTGCTTGCGTCAATCAAACTAACGCCATCGCCGCCGAGTGCTACCTGGGTAAATTGGTCGCAGGTGGCAACGGGTGGGATTAAGTCCTTGACCGTCAGTTCAAAACTGCAACTTGTAATATTGCCACATTGATCGGACGCTGAATATACCACCGCATAAACGCCTTGTGGTAAACATTGTGTGTATGGGAATATTGCCAGGGTATCGGGCGTCCAGTAGTTATTTCCCGAAAAATCACCCAGGGTACCAGGTACCGTAAATGTGATGATATTGCCGTTAACGGGGTTTAAACCTGTTACTTTTGCTTCTAAATCAATAATATAGGAGCAACCTTCTGCTACAATCATATCCGGTAGTGCTGCCGTTGCACAACAAGTTAAAGGATCGGTTGAAACCGTCACTGCTGCAGGGCAAGCGAAAACAGGTCCGCCGAAATCTTTTACCTGAATAATTTGGGTCCTTTCAACCGGGTTATTTAGGCCCAAAGGCAAACAAGTGTTGCGGACCACCCAGGTACGCAAGAGTTCGTAACTACCCGGACAAATTTCCAAACGTTGGTCGTTATAACCAATAGAGGCTGTGCACAATCCGCCCTCCCCAATTGGGAATCCGTTGATGCTTGGATGGCCTGTTTGATCCGGCAACAAGGCACCTGCATTATTATAGGCACTTTCACAGTCAACCGTTATATTAGCCGGGAAAACCAAATCCGCAAAATCGAAGGGCGTAATGGTGATGGTTTGAGCGCAGCTCGCTTGATTTGCTGCAGCATCCGTCACAATCCAGGTGCGAACAATTTGCGCCCGCGGTGCACTGCATACGCCAAAATCAGTAAAGACATTGTCAATCACCGTGGTGGTGGTGCTACAATCCTGAATTTGCACATTACCAGTATGAATTGGTTCGGTGCTTTCACTACATGCAATCGTCACGTTATCAGGGCATTGCAGAGCAGGTGCCAAATTATCTTCTACCGTCAATAAGCCGTTGCAAATATTACCGCCATTGCTGTGTGTAATCCGAAAGGCGTATGTTTTGCCAATATCAGTTGCATTGAGTGTTGGTGCTGTCCATGGCCCATTGCCATTCGGCGGCGTTTTGTCCAATTCAAGCACATAATCATCGAAGCAATAATAGGTACCCTCTAATACATCATCGGGTGTTAAATTCGCGATGCAATCAGGATTTAAAGCCACAAAAACCAAGTCATTACAAACTACGGTGGTGGGGGTACCTACCACTTGTACAAATTGTGAAATGGCTTGTTGGCAACCAGGGTCGGACAGCGCGGCAGCATCACTGCCTTCCACTACGACGCCGTTTACCACAATAAATGGCTGCGCCGTGCCAGCATCAAAAATGGCAATGATTTCATAAGAACCAATTCCCAAAACACCCGCATCAAAAATATTGGTCAAAACGCCATTTACTGTAATGGAAACAACAGTACCCAAACCACCGTAATTTTCCCCAACTTTAATTTGGAACGGCGGTGTATTCAGGCAATATGGGTCATCCAAATTGGTAAAGATGGGCGTCGGATAATAACATTTATTGCTTAATGTAACTGGTTGACTACCATTGCTTACCGTAGCAGTATAGCCAACGCCTTCTACATGACGTGCGCGCAACGTGTAGTATACCCGCTCCACAAGTTCGTCAATTTGACCGTTGCCATTGTTGTCGATACCATCCACCTGGCCATTTACCATCAGCGTACCAACTGGAATTACGGTAGGTGCTGTGGGAGGATTAGGGCTGTTCACGCTGTATAGTCCGTTGTTGGCGGTCAGTACCCAGGTTTGGCCTGCCAGCGCATGAATTTGGATCAATTCCGAGAATTGGCCATTATCAAGGGTAGTGGCATTGTTTAGACAAACACAAGGATCCGAACCCTGAATATCGTATTCCGGCACACATTTACCATTGCCTTCCACCACGGTTACAATCGCGATACAGGTGCTAAAGTTGCCGCATGGATCGGTTACCGTGAGCGTAATATTGTTTGGACCTAAGTTGGTACAATCGAAAGAAGTCTTGGACGCCGTGAAAGTAAGGTTGGCATTTGCAGCACAATTATCCGTAGAGCCCCCGTCCAAATCTTTTGGTGAAATACCTTTTTTACCAAAATCATCCAGTGTGATGGTAATGTTTTTGCACACTGCTGTTGGTTTTTGGGTATCCTGTACCACAATTACTTGGGTATGCACTAAGGTGTTCGCCGAACAATCGGTAGCCGTCCAGGTACGCGTAAGGGTATAATTGTAATAACTGCACAGGTTGGGATCCGAGCCTTGCGTACTCACTTGAACGTAATTGAGCACCAGATTTTCCGAAGCGGTACAATTGTCTTGCACATCGTTATTCACCAATGGGCTCAATACATTGTTGTGGTAAACATTAGGCGCAGGCACCGCATCGCATTCCACGGTAATATTACCCGGCATCAAAATATTTGCCTTAAAAGTCGGTTTTTGCGTATCACGCACCAAAATCTGGAACGTACAAATGGTACCGCCGTTTCCATTGTTATCCGCAGCCACATAGGTAACGGTGGTGGGTGCATCTGGGCAAGTGGCCTGCACAATGGATCCGGGCGCTGGACCAGCTGTTTGGGTAACGGAAACCGTGCCGCAGTTATCTTGTGCGGCAGGAATGGCCCAATTTACTTTCGCCGAGCATTGATCCGGATCTGTTCCAAACATCAGCATGGTGGTCGGACAGGTTTGGAACGTAGGCGCTTCGTTGTCCTTTAAGGTCAAAACGGTTTGACAAGTCGTAATGTTTCCTGCCACATCATTTACCGTCAGCGTAACAATACGGGTATCATTGTGCTGTGCGCCAAAAGTGGTGGATGCGACCGGGCTCTGGGTAACCGTCAAGTTGGCAAAAGCCGTACAATTGTCTGTTGCCACTAGTTCGGGTACCAAATTCGGCACTGCACCTGTGCAATCCCCTGTTCCATTACCATTGGTTTGAATATTCCGCGCGGGCGGACAAGTGGTGATCGTAGGCGCATCATCGTCGGCCACTACGACGGTGTACGAACAACTTTGTGTGTTCGCAGATGGATCCGTTGCAGTCCAGGTGACGGTTGTATTGCCCAATGGGAAAATCGCTCCAGATAAAGTATTGGCATTGTTGAAGTTATTTACCAAAGTCGTTACACTGCAATTATCCGTAGCCGCAATATTCAGCGTTGCACTGGCCGTATAACTACAATTGCCATTGTTGGTGCCAAATGTTTGCACACCACCTGGGCAAAACAAGGTTGGTTTTTGCTTATCCAGGATTTGGATGGTTACTTGGCAAGTGGTGCTATTGCCTGTTGCATCTGTTGCCTGGTAATTGATGGCATGCACAATTCCGACCGCCAGAGAAGCGCCTTGTACAGGACCCGCAATTTGCGTTACCGTCACGGTTCCACAGTTGTCTTGGGCTGTTGGAATAGGCCAGTTTACTTTTGCCGAACATTGATCGGGATCGGTTTCGAACACGAGGTTTGCAGTAGGGCAATTTTGAAATGCAGGTGCCTCGTTGTCTTTTAAGGTCAATACCGCCTGACAAGTGCTATTGTTGCCCGCTGCATCTGTAACGGTAAATGTAACGACCCGTGTATCATTGTGTTGCGCACCAAAAGTTGATCCGGGCACTTGATTTTGGGTAATTGTCAGGTTCGCAAAAGCCGTACAGTTATCATTTACAAACAATTCCGATACCATATTAGGCACCGCACCTGTGCAATCACCTGCACCGTTGCTGCTGCTGTTGATGTTGCGCGAAGGCGGGCAATTGGTGATAGTTGGAGCGTCGTCGTCGGCTACAACTACCGTGTAAGAACAGGTCTGCGTATTGCTCGAAGGGTCTGTTGCCGTCCAAGTAACCACCGTTGTACCAACCGGGAACAAAGCGCCTGTTAATGAATTTGAATTGTTGAAGGTATTGGTCAAAGTGGCCACACTACAATTGTCCGAGGCATTTGCATTCAGGGCAGCAGTTGCCTGGTAGTTACAATTGTTGTTGTTGGTTCCGAAAGACTGAATGCCGCTTGCACAAAACAGGGTTGGTTTTTGACTATCCAACACCTGAATAGAGCTCACGCAGGTAGCAGTATTACCAGCCCCATCTGATGCCTGAAACGTAATGGTCTGGATTTGGCCAACTGGCAAAAACACACCCGGAACAGGCCCGTTTATTTGGCTAATCGTTACAGCACCACTGCAATTGTCGGTAGCGCCTGGAGCAGTGAAGAAAATATTGGCTCCACATTTATCGACATCATTGTTTAAGGAAATCGTGCTTGGGCAATTGACAAAAACAGGCTTTTCCGTATCCGCCAGGGTCAGGATGGTGGTGCAGAAATTGCTGTTATTGTTCGCATCTTTTACCGTAAAGGTCACCAATTGTTGTGCGCCACTAAAGCCTCCAAAAGCAGTATTGGCAGCGGGGGTCTGCGTCACGACCAATACATTTGCAGCAGTACAATTATCCACGGCTACCAAACCAGGGATCAAATTAGGAACCGCTCCAGTACAATCACCCGTTCCGTTGCTGGCTGTTGAAACCGTTGCATTGGCCGGGCAAGTACTGATTTGCGGCGGATCATCATCTGCTACGGAAACGACATAAGCGCAGGTTGCCGAATTGTTATACAAATCAACAGCCGTCCAAGTAACGGTCGTATTGCCCAAGGGGAAAACAACCCCATTGAGCGAGGCCCCATTGGTAACAGAAGCGCCCGGCGCACTGTAGGACAAACCGGCGGTTCCTGCTTTCAGGGAACAGTTGTCGGTTGCGCTGGCGTTCAAAGCAGTTCCGCTATTGGTAAAACTACAAAGATTGTTGTTGGTACCGTTTAATTGTTGGCCAACCGGACAGCTCAAAGTGGGTACTTGCGCATCTACCACCGAAACGGTAAAGGAACAAGTGGCGGTATTGCCTCTGCTATCATCGGCGGTATAAACAATGGTTTGTATGGCACCTACCGCAATTACACTGCCTGAAGCCGGGCCGCTGGTTTGTGTTACATTCACACTTCCGCAATTGTCGGTAGCGGTGGGCGCTTGCCAGCTTGGTGTGGCGCTGCATAAATTGGCCGTGTTGTTTACCACAATATTGGCCGGACAATTACTTAAAACGGGCAGTGCAGTATCTTCAATTTGAATTGTATAAGTAACAGAAGAGACACAAGCTCCAATGGTAGCTGAAATGGTTACCGTATAGGTGCCTTCAATCAAGGATGCTGTGAATCCTGGAATAGAAGGGTTGGCGCCTACACTAACACCGTTATTTAAACCTGCCAGGTTCCCACCCGTCCAGCTAAAACTGGTAGATGGATTGGTGGGGTTGGAAGACAAGGGAGTGAGCGGGACTGCAGCGCCCGGACAAATCGGGCCAACATTGGGCACGGGATTAACATTGACCCCGGTACCCAACACAATCGTTGCAGTGGCCGTTGCTGTACACAAGTTTGCATCGGTAATCGTAACCGTGTAAGATCCTGCCGATAAGTTGGTTGCTGTTGCTGTGGTTTGATTCCCTGCGGAGGCTGGCCATTTGTAGGTATAAGGAGTCGTACCGCCTACACCCGATGCAGTTGCAGTGCCACTGGGAAGACCACCACAAGCAGCGGAAACA
Source organism: Saprospiraceae bacterium (assembly GCA_027488935.1). GTDB lineage: Bacteria > Bacteroidota > Bacteroidia > Chitinophagales > Saprospiraceae > M3007. Next base: position 6,401 of record JAIYAP010000028.1, read on the forward strand.
TTGGTGATGGTACCTGTTAAAACCACGGGCTGGGTAATTTGAACAACACCTGTAGCAGTGCAATTCCCACCAACACCAGAAGTAAGTGTAACAGTGTAAGTAGCTGGCGATAAGCCTGTTATGGTTGCTGTTGTTCCGCCATTGCTCCAATTAAACGAATAGGGCGGTGTTCCTCCTACCGTGGAAACCGTAGCAGTACCATTGTTTAATCCAAAACAAGTCACATCCGTTTTTGTAACATTCACCGTAGGCCCGGCAATGGAAACGGTGGTCGTTGCAGAGGCCGTACAACCTTTGTTATCCGTAACGGTCACACTGTACACACCCGCCGATGCGGTAGAAACTACAAAAGGCGCAGGATCTTCAATACTTGCCGTATAACTATTGGGGCCAACCCAGGAAAAGAACGTGTAAGTACCCGAACCGCCACTTGGCGTTGAAGTCAACGAAAGATTGGAGGATGTACAAACTGGGCCATTATTGGCAGCCGTTATAGAAGGAAGGCTATTGGTCGAAACGGCCACACTGGTAGAGGAGGTACCCGTACAACCAACATTATCAGTCACGGTTACCCGGTAAATACCACTTACAGCCAAACTTGCCGTGAAACTGGCCGGGTCTTCCACGATGGCTGTATAATTGTTCGGACCTGTCCAACTGAAGCTGGTATAATTGCCTGAACCACCCGTTGGTGTTGAGCTAATGGTAATGGTGGCTCCTATACAAAATGGACCGTTATTGGCAGCAACAATGGTGGGTTTGGCATTAACTACTACATTCGTTGATCCAGCAGCAGTACACCCCTTAGCATCGGTTACCGTAACTGTATAAATTCCATTTGAATTCATGGAACTAGCGAAGGCCGCAGGATCTTCTACGGAAGCTACATATCCACCAGGGCCTGTCCAGGCATATCCGGCATACGGTGTAGTGCCCCCAGATGGGGTTGAATTTACAGAAATGGATGCGCCCAAGCACACTGGACCTGTATTTGCTGCCGTAATCGATGGCAACGGATTGATGCTGACCGTTACCGTGCCAGTACCCGAACAACCACTATTATCGGTAACGGTAACCGTATAAACCCCAACATTGGCCGCAGTAAGTGGAAAACTAGCCGGATCCTTTACAGAAGCGGTATAATTATTCGGACCTGCCCATGCATAGGTTGTATAAACACCTGAACCACCCGCAGGGGTTGAAGAAAGACTTACGGTTCCGCCCGCGCAACTCGGACCTGCCTGGGCCGTAATCGTAGGCGGAGGATTTACACTAACACTGGTTGAAGCGGTACCGGTACAGCCATTGTTGTCTGTAACGGTTACCTGGTAAACCCCCGTTGCAAGATTTGTAGATACAAAACCTGCCGGATCCTCCATGGTAGAAGCGAAATTATTGGGACCGGTCCAGGAGAAATTGGTATACGGCAAACTTCCCCCAGTGGGCGTTGAATTTAAATTTACATTCGAACCAATGCAAATGGGTGTATTGCTACCCGCCGTGAGGGCTGGTTTTGCATTTACCTGAATTACTTTGGTACCTGTGGCCGTACACCCTGCATTGTCGGTAACGGTAACAATGTAGGAGCCCGCCGAAGCCTGCGCCGCTGTAAATGCAGGCGGATTTTGTACCGAGGCTGCAAAACCATTCGGTCCTGCCCATTTAAACATGGTATAAGGTGTAGAACCACCCGTTGGAGCAGCGGTCAGATTGATCGAAGCGCCTACACACACGGGCGTATTACCACCGGCCAAAACGGAAGGAGCGCTGCTGCCTGAAACCGTAATGGTGGTGCTTGCCGTAGCCGTGCAACCTTTATCGTCTGTCACGGTAACCATGTAGGTTCCTGCCGCCAATGGCGTCGCCGGGAATCCTGGCGGATCTTCCACGGTTGCCACATAACCATTTGGGCCGGTCCATGAAAATGCCGTATATACCCCCGAACCACCGCTGGGCGTGGAACTCAGGTTGATTTGCGCACCTGCACATACAGGCGTAGCGCTACCCGCAGCCGTTATGTTCGGACGCGCAGTAACCACGGCCACTGCACTGGCAGTACAAGCGTAAATATTGGTAACGGTAACCGTGTAAGTGCCTGTATTTGTGACGGTTATTGCAGGGGTAGTCGCAGTGGTGCTCCACACATAGGTTCCACCGCCGCTGGCTTGTAAAAGCGCAGTGCCTGCTAAACAAATGGGCGAACCGCCGTTTATTTGTGGTGCAAATACTTCGTAAGTATTATCGGTAACCGTCACGACGAGCGCCAGGGTGTCCGATAGATTTAAGGTATTGTTTACCTTTATTTTTACCTCGTATTTATTATCGCCATTGACATCGGCAGGCGCTTCAAAATTGGGGGTAAAATTGAGCCAGCTCAATTTGCCATTCACGGCATTTACCGTAAACTTTGAAACATCTGCCCCGCCGATGAGCGTGTAGGTAAGCCCATTGCCTTCCGAATAGGTCGGATCGCTGGTTTGGGTATCATACAATTCGAAGCAGGTATTTTCCTGAAAATTGACTGTTACCGGCGAAATGATGACAGGGGTGGTATTGATCGAAACAGAAAACAAGGCTGTTACTGAATCGCGGCGATTGGGAAAATCGCAATCCCATACCAAAAACCTCACAGGAAAAGTACCCAGCCAGGCGGGGTCGGCTACTGTGAGCGTCACGCCTCCATTCGACGCCAATTGCGGCACAATAGGCGACAACTGAATTAAATAAGGCGAAGCAATGGTACCTACCGTTGTTCCCGCTGCAAAATTGAGGGTCGTACTTTTTTCATACAGGTATTGGTTGGGGGCGTGGTAAAATTTAAACGTAATGGGCCCGGTAGCCAGGTTGGCCAAATTGAGGGTGTAGGAAATATTGGGCGCTACACCGACCGGACTGGCTTTCCCCACCAACACATTATTGACAAAAGCAGCCAATTCAGCGCCAGGGCCCGCCAATTGCACATCGGCAAACAAAGGGCGCGCGATGATGGTCATACTCTGGTTTCCCGGAGGAACCACCGCCCAGTTGGGATTGGCCACATTGCTGGTAAATGGACTTGTTTTTTGATCAAAAGCCCTGCATGGGCCCGTATAGGTCAAATAAGAATCCAGGTCAAAAGGCGTAAATGAACCGCCCGGACTAATGGTTTGTTGTGGAATGGCCGAAAATTTGGGGGCCGCATAAAAAGGCAGAACCGTAAAATAGGCCGTCACATTTGCCGAAAATTGATTGGCGGTTACTTCCGTTGCCGTTATCCGCACCGTATCGGTACCCGTCCAGGCACCTGAAACCGGATTCACTGTGAGTACCCCGTTAACAATCGTTGCCGTCAGGTTGGCACCTGCCTGTGCGCTCCAGGTTACCGGATCATTGTCCTGGCTAATCAAATAATTGGCCAGGTTCACGGTATTAAATGGAATGGTTTGTAAGGTCGTATCCGGTGGAATCTGGCTTAATGCAGGTGGAAAATCCGCATTCGGGTCAATATTGAGCAAAAAAGGTTGTGCCAAAGAACCAACGGTACTATTATGTAAAAAAGTAGCGGTTTCCGTGACCGGATAAACCTGATCATTCGGGGCGTAATAAACCTTAAAATTTAATTGTTCTCCCGTGAAACTGTTGGAATAGGCCGTAATGAAAAAATAAATCTGGCCATTGACATTGGATGTTGTTCCTACGCCCCTCAACTCGGAACCAACAAATACGCCCACGATATTGCTGGCATTGTTGGAAGGTACGTTATTGTAATTCACCCGCGCAATCAGGTTCATGTTGAACTGAAAATTAGCGGGATTTATGGTCCAGTTGGGCGGAGCCAGGGCAGCATCTTTTGTCGCATAAACAGATTCATCTGCTTTTCTGGTATGCGCCCATATTTCCGAATGGCAAAAAAGCAGGCACAAAGCCACCATGCAGCCTGCAACAGGCCGCATGGTGTTTTGTAAAATCGTGTTTAGCCGTAGCCAACACGTTGATATAAATTCAAGTTTCCTTTTCATGGTATGCTTGGTATTTGAATAAATGATGGGGATTACGTGAAAAATCATCGTTGCAATACCACTTTGCGTGTTATGATGCCCGCGCTGGATTTCAGTCGAACAAAATAAACACCCGCCGTGAGGCGTACGCCATCATCAGAAATACCACTCCAGTTGACAACATTCAATCCACCATTTGCTTGGGTTTGCAGGCGTGCCACTTCCCTTCCGTTCATATCGGTGATGTTCAGCAGGATCTCTTCAGATACTGGTAACACAAAACGGAAGCTGGTTTCACTGTTAAATGGATTCGGTTGTATGTCAAATGATTGTATCGTTTTTTCTTCTACCGTTCCACTCAGCGGCAGGGTAAATGGCACCGGACTTTCAATGCTACCCTGGTGAATATCGGCGGTGAAATACATGGTTTCATTCAAATTCTGAACTGTTCCTGTAGCACTGTCGTATAATTTGAAGTGCATCACTTCCCCATTGATGTTTGCATAGGAGGTAAGGAAGAACATGTATGCATTCAAGGGTTCGATATAAACGGCTTGCGCAACGCCACGTACTTCATTTCCTACAAATACACCCAATTCCATGGTGGGGCTGGTCGCATTGACTTGATTGGCTTGCAACATTCCGATCAGGGTGGAGTTGCTCTCAAACTGCGCCGGGTTTATGTTCCAATATGCCGTTACAGGTACCCCACGGGCCTCAACCGGGTCGCCCACAAATGGCGCAGGCGGGTAGGTTAAGGTACTTGGGCTGCTCACTTTCAGTTGATAGCCATTCGGTGCTGCGAGATATTTCAAATTGCCAAGCCATCCAAAAGTGCTGTTGATGTATTGGGCAAAAGCCACCTGGCTCTTAATGATGTCACCCGTTTGGGCTGCAACCGAAGAGAGCGCTGTATTAATCGGCAAGGCATAGTTGGGTACATAACCAATCCAGTTCCAGCCTGTTACCAGCGGGATATTGGTGGTGGCAGGATCAATCAGATTGCCCAGCATTTGCAAGGTATCGGGAATATCTGCCCGATAAATATACATGCTGGTATTGCCCAGGGTGTTCAAGGAACCAAACCAGCCATTGCTGTAGGTTGCAAACTGCGTTTGACTCTTAATCAAGTCATTTTCAGGATGTTCCAATGAAGCCAGTGCGCTATTCAAGGCAGGGTTTGGAAATGCCAAATTGAAAGACAACCAGTTCCAGCCATTGCCCAAAGGCACCTCCCGCAATACCAAACTGTTGGTATGGATTACTTGTGGGTTGTTTGTAATACCAATTACATTGTCGCCTTGGAACGCAAAAGATTCAACAATGGTACCATACAACAAACAGGCCGAGGCATCCCAAACCTGAAGTTTTACAGGTTTTAAGTTGTCAGTGAGCCCACCATAAACAGTTAAATAAGCCAGGTAGGTATTCAGTTCAGGTACATATTGTACGTTGGCACGTCCACGCAGTTCTCCATCAATAAAGGCCCCCACCATGTCTTCTACGTCATTCGAAACCTGTCCTTGAATGTTCAGGCGCAACACCATATTTAAAGTGTTTTCATAAGCGCCGGCGTCCAATTTCCAGTTGGGCGGACGACAAACCACGCGTACCCCGATGGGCAAACGCTCATCACCACCCATAAAGAATGGGTTCTGACCTGTTACCGTGCGCAACGTAATAGAGTCTTTCCACAGGCCAAAAGCCAGGGATGAATCTGCGGTAAATGAAATTGGCCGGATTTCATTGGGCGCCAGCGTGCCTTGGTTAGGCACTACATGTACCCATGCTGGCACGTCGAGTATTTTAAATGGTACCGGTGCACCACCCCGGTTCTGGATATTCGCCGTTACAGTTTTGGTTTGCTCAATATATTTAGTGACACCCACACTATCTGTCAACCAGGCCAGTTCGTTGCGGTCCACATAAAACTCCCATTTCAGGAAGGTTGATTTATTGCCCGTCAAGTCTTCAATATTGCGTAACTCTGCACGAAGAATCCGATTTTCAAAAAATTCATTCTGGAAATTCGGCACAATGGTGATCTTGTTTTCATAACAAGTTACGTCGATGTCGATCAATTGATCAGTCGTTGCATCGTACAAGGCCACATTGTTCGGTTGTGTCAAGTCAGCCGGAATCAATTTATCACAATTGATCGGTTTATTGAATGTAAAGGAAATTTCATCCCCTACATTGAACACCCCATCGGAAGGCTGCGGGGTACCCACCAGGCTCGGTGGTTCGCGATCAATACGGCCTTTTATAATATCAGAATAACCTGGCCTGTCTGTCGCCGGACCGGAGCAAAGGGCAACGGCACGCAATTCGTAAGGCCCATCTGACAAGCCCGTGGTTTCCCAGAAATACTGGGAAAAATCCGGTTGTAATATCGGCGGTTTGGGATTGGGCAAATTATTGAATCCCGACCAGTTGGGGTTGTATAAATCGGAAACAGGGGTCACATTGATCCAGGCCCCATCCCCATCAGTTCGTCGATATTGCAGGCGAACCAGCTGGAAATCAGGTTGGGTAAGGTCATAACCGGAAATCGTAACGCGGCGTACATCATCGGGACCCGGTGTGATTGGATCTGGAAACACCACCCAATTCTGCTCGGGCACATTGATGGCAACCTCACTGCAAGGGCGGATAAAATGCGCACTGATGTAAATGGCAGAATACAAAATGGTATCATCATCTGGTAATATACCTAGTGTATTGGCACGTAAATCTTGGCACAAAGAGTACAGTACGATCTCCAGGCTGTCATAATCGTATTCTTCTGGTCCGCGCTCCAGCGTGACTGTCACAGGAATGGAGGTGCCATAAGGAATAGCATAAAACACCGGATGGTCCAAAGGAGCGCCATTCAGGAAGATTTTTGCGCCATGTGCATTACTCTCCGGGCCTGCAGTAAAGGCATAGGTAAAGGTTTCATTGGTCGCGCTCGTGTTTCCAAAAGTCAATTTATAAACAGCGGGCTCGTTGGCGGGCACGTTGACGGCAACCGCGCTGCTCCCGTCTCGAAGTTGCAGGGATGTACCTTCGCGGTGTGCGGTGCCAAATTCCCAGGGACAAGAGGATTGCCCAGCCTTCAAACGGAAAACGGGTGTTTTATAGACGGAATCCATTGCAACATCGAAGGTAAATGCGTCTGCAGGGTCGTTATCCTTTAAGACATACCCTGTTTTGATGCCTTTTGCGGTTCCGTTTCCGTTTTTGCCGCCGTTGCTGGTAGTGGTAATAAATTTAAGCAATCCCGTCGTGCCGATGCCCGCAAGGTTTAATCCCAGTCCGGCCGATGTCGTGGTTTCGGAATTACCAAGTTGCTCTATTTCGGCGGCAGTGGTCGTATCACTGGTTTCAAAATATTCATATTCCACGCCCGCATCAAAACTCAAGTTTCGGATAAACGTTGCAGAATCTTTCAGGGTTTGGTTGTATTTCAGGATATTTAACCACTTATTTTTGGATTCAATGTATTGAGCTATATCCAACGGAGTGGCGTTCGCATCACCTGCCAACGAATCCAGATATCGAATAACATTATTTTTAATATTCCATTCTGAATACATAAAAGTGGTGGCGAAATCGCCGGGTTGTACATTTAAAACAACCTTCAATTTAGGCTCACAGGTAGTGTCGTTAAAGGAAATCAAGTCCGCAAAACCAAAGATGATATTGATCGCTTGCCCCATATACACATCACCGCCCTGATACCCCCCTACGACCAGTTCTTCTTGACTGGTAGATAACCTGGAGTTAAAAGTAGAGCAGGTTTCAAAGGAATTACTCGTTACTTTTTTAAAGGTTACTTGTGTTTCGAAACCCGCATAAATCGTCCCATCCTGATTCACCGAAGCGCCAAGTCCCAAAGGTGCCGTAATGATAGTTTGATCAAAACCAAGGTTCGCATCAAGACTAAAACCACCGCCCGTTTCAACATCGCTTTTTACAACGGTTGTTTGACATATTTTTTCACCTTTTTCAACATAAGAGTAACTTCCATCTCCGGGAGGATCACGCAAGATCAAACTTGGAATTTCAGGTAACAGCGTGGTAAATGTGTTTTCCTTGTTGCGAAGGCCCGTAACAACTCCTTGCACCACCAGATTCGCCACTTGACCTTGCAAGGTTTTGCCAATCAGTTGAAACGTTTTCAAATACGGTGGAGAAGGATTGGGTGGACCCGTTACGAACTTGTATTTCAATTGCCCTTTACTGAGGGTAGTATCCAGTAAAGTTTCGGAGAAGCCATTGATAATGCGCACATCGGCGGTATCCAGGTAACAAACACCATCATCGGTAGGGGTAGCCACATATACTTCTTTTACTTTAATTACCAGTTCTTTTGGCTCAAATTGATCCAACACGATGCGGTCACAAGTAGGAGATACCGGATCCAAACCACTCGTGATTTCCATTTGCGGTGGCGCGAAATAGATAAAATCCACTACGGTGTCCCTTTCTGTCAAATCGACGGTTTTCCCCCCCAACACCTGAAAGGCAGTTTTGATGAACGGATCGGAATGTTCGACCACCGTAACAATCATATTATCCTTCGGGGGCAAATTGGTAAATTCGTAATTACCTTCCTGATTATTAATGATTTGAACACGTTCCAAACAACCGTCTGCAGAACGCACTTTTACCACACAGAAGGTGCCTTGGCCTACGCCGGGCGGTGCTTTAATGATTGACTTTTTGCACAATCCACCGGCAACCTTTCCTGAAATTTTTCGGGTTGTGATATCATTGAATAAAATACCGGCAATGGGCGTCACCACATTGGTGACCTGCCAACTGGCGGGTACAAAGGTATGATCCTTAAACTTTGGGGTAAGCACTGCGGTCGCACCCGGGTCAAAATCTATGACAAACTTACCGGTGGAATCCGTAAAAATCTGCGGACTAAATGATTCCCCATTTACCAATATCTCTACGTCCTTTTCAAAACAATCGGTGTTTTTAAAACGCACAAAACCCGAAACCGCGACCGTAGAACGGTCCACAAAATCTACCTGGTCGACCGAAGTTACGCTGGGATTGAGGGTTACCTGGCGTGTTTTAGGCGTAAAAATGTGAGGATCAACGCGTTGTCTGGCGGCAAAGGTGAACCAGTCTGCCCCGAAGTTGGTCCCAAAATTTAAGAGTACGGAACCACTGTTGTTCAAGCGATTCCCATTGCCTTCATCCAGGGGATAATACACCCGCAGCCCTTTTGCCTGCATATCCCGCGGATTTTGAAAATGATCCAGGATGGCGGCAGCACTTAAAGTGGTATCATACACCGCAACTTCATCAATCAGGCCTCCAAAATAATCGGCGAGACCAGCGCCGTCTTTACGGGCACCCAGGATCCATTGCTGGGTGGTATCTGACCAGTTTCCGGTTACACCCGGGAAGTTATTGGTGCTGACTAAAACGCCATTTTTATAGGTCGTAACAACCTGGCTGCTGCCAATGCTATCGATGGTGAAAGCCAGGTGCTGATAACCTGTTCCGAGGGTACCCAGGTTGTTCTCGGTACCATTCAGGTAAAATTTCAGGTCATTATTGACGCCATTTGGACTGAGCAAAAGTCGAAAATCGTTGTTGCCCCAACGTTTGGAAAGGATACACTGATCCTGATCCGGTCCTGCGCTATTTACCCAAACCTCTAAGGTCGCCTTCTTTGTCAGGGAGAAGTCGGGCAAAACGGCATAATCCTGATTATTACGCACAAACTTGAGTGCGCGGTACATATAGAAAAACTTACTTGGCTCGGCCAAAAAAGTGATACCCGTTCCATAGCTGGCCGATTCTATGCGATAATAACCATCTGCCGTAGTTTTGCCGGAGGTCCGAACATTGGGTCGGTCAGCATTGAATTTGGCGCCACAGAAAAACAACCTGGTCCGCTTGATTATGTCGAAAGATTTTGTCCCCTGTTCTTCATCCATTTTCCAGTAATACTTCAGGTTCGGGGTGGTCGAGGAAGCAGTTCCTTCCTGCACTTCTTCCAATTCAATTTCATCCAGACGGCGGTGATAAATACGAATTTCATCTATTCGGCCCTGCCAGCCATTGGTACTGGTACGGCTACCCAACAATAAATCGGTTGCCGCCGGGATGGGGTTCATCGGTGCAATACCGGCCAATTTCCCGTCCACGTACAAACGTCCAAATTCTTCCGAATAAGTAATTGCGATATTATGCCAACCGTTTTTGGTTGAATCGGGGAACGTTGCCGAAAACAACACCCCGGTGCCGTCCGACACCTCGATGCCTTCATTTCCGCTCGCGCTGTTCAAAGCTTTCACATAAAACGGGAAACCACCCAATTGTAAAATACCCGCATTGGCGGTGGCGGATAATGTTTTTAGGTAAAAAGTCAAAGACCAATCGGCATTGGAGGCCGGAAGGAAACTTTGTGCTGAATCCGGATTTGCAATAGCGCCATCATTGGCGCCAAAAGCAGCAGAAAAGCCTTGCATAGGCATCAGGGTTACCAATGCATCGGGTACAGGGCTACCATTTATGGTTTGTACCACCCCGGTAACGACCCCATTGGGTACCTGAAAACCGAGTGCTTTCCCGCTGACACCTTCGCCATATACATTGAGCCCCCGCACTTCATAATTATAGGGTTTTCCGGCAATGACATTAAAATCATTGTAACTGCGGCCATTGCGATCCACGGTTCCCAACAAAATACCATCGCGGTAAACATTAAATCCGCTTTCTGCAGTGGGGCTCAATGGATCCACCGACCAGGTCAATTGAATCCGGTCGAGCAAATCACCCTGTGTTGCAAAGACAACAGGTGCGGAGGGAGGTGCTAAAAAGCGCGTCCAAAATCCGGCAGCGCCATAGGTTTGAGAATTGGCAAAAATACCGATCAATGCTTCTCCCACAGAAGCATTTTGACGGGTTTTATTGTTTGCTGCATTGGTAACACTGCCGTAATTAAAAAACAGCGTCCCCATGGTTTCCTGACTGCCTGCCACACTGTTGCTACAAGGTGTTTGTGCAAATGCGATAGGGCCTGCTATGAAAGATGATAGCAGCAGGAAAAGTATATTGCGCATACTTTTCATGATCGTAAAATGGAAGGTGAAAAATGGTGTTTGAAATTCAGAAAACGTTACTATCGTACCCAAACTTCAACATTGTCAATCGCAAAGGTTTCATTTGAGATATCCTCCAAATTTAAGCCTCCGAAAAATACAACAAGGTTGTTTCCAGTAAATTGGAAGGTCATTGAACCATCAACTGCTGAATCTGGATCACCAGAATCTCCTGCATAATTGAGGGTAAAGCCACCTATTTCTTCAGCCTTGCTGAATACATATTTCCAACCTACAGAAGGTCTGGTTTCGGTGTCATTGGAAATACCGCCCCAGCCAACTTCGCCGTCAAAGTCCCAGCTATCAATGGCGTGGTAGGTAAAAGTGACCCTTACGTGGGAATGCGGGAAAGCGCTCAAATCATAATTTTTTTTGAGTACCTGCGCATTGTTGCCACTGGCTCTAACTCCAATAAAATCACCCGTTACACCACTGCTAGTGTTGTAAGTGAAAACCTTGGGAGGATTGCCAACGGCGCTATTTAAAAGACCATAGCTTAACCAATTACCGCTATTGTTTTCAAAATCATCACGATAAGCCAAACGCCAGCCATTTATCCCCCCATAATTAATGGCTCCATTATTATTGAGGGTAACATTTCCGGTAACAACCGCACCTGAACCGTTAACCTGCAGGCGCTCTACATTATTGGAATACAAAGAAACCGTACCATCACTGGTAGAGTACAAGCCACTGTCATTATCGCCCGGGGCGCCGAATGCATAACCGGTATTGTCGGCACCATCCGTACCCGGCGCACCGCCTTTCGCCAAAATACCGCCATTTACTTGTGCGGATTGTGTTGTTGGTAAGGCAGCTTGCCCTACAGCCAGTTTGCCTGCGACAATTTCGTTATCGGATTTAACCGTACCCGTACTTGGGAAAAGATTGGTTTGACCAATGATTGAAATCGCATAAGGTGCAGAAGTAAGGGCAATTCTTGGCTGCATTTCGATGGCCGAACCGACAGAAACGCCCACCCAATAGGGCTGATCAAAAGGAATATTTAGGGGGGTAACTTCTCCCAAAATGGCACTGTACACGCCGCCTGAAAGGGCAATCGTTTGCGTTTCTGTCCAAAGTGCTGTTCCACCCGCTTCTACATTATAAATGCGGAACTTTAAATTGTAATCTCCATCAATTAAAGCAGAACCGTCTACTTTTTTGAGGATACCTTGGATACTGAGTTTGGCTTGCGCATTTAATTGGGTGCTGAAAGCAATGAACCCCAAAAGGAGCAGGAGGGCATGGAAAACTTTTTTCATGATGATTGGTAGATTAAGAAAGTGTTGTTTTTTAATAAGAGAAATGGACAATTGCCCAAAAGGTGAATAACCTTATAGTAGTTGAATTGGGACCAATGCAGAATGAAGCCGGGATTGCTGCAAAAGTGTCTTATAGCCCGTGTTACGCTATCCCACCTTCCATTCAAAAAGGTGGATTATCCATTCAAAAGCCTAATTTCACATTAAATTAATCTATAAATATCGCCTATGTTACTTTACTAGGAGGGATTCCAAAGGTTTCTACAAATACCCGGCTGAAGTATTTTGGGTCATTAAATCCTACTTCAAAAGCGACTTCTTTCACGGATAAGTTGCCCTGTAAAAGCAGTTCGTGCGCTTTTTCTAATCTAATTTGGCGGATAAACAAGGTTGCATTTTTCCCCGTTAAGGTTGTTAATCTTCGATGGAGCTGGGGCTGACTTATGGTTAGTTTTTGGCACAGTTGATCTACCGAAAAGTTCGTATCCGATAAATGCAGTTCCACCAATTGACGTGCTTTTTGGACAAATTGCTTATCGTAATCATAAACAATGGAAACAGGTGCATCTTGGCCTTGTTTATCCGCTGTTGCCTGGGGTAAATTGTCCAAATTTTGATACTCCACAATATTAGCGGCATCTTCCACGGTAGGCATGGCTGGCAAAACGGTACTTTGGGTCTGTTTTTTTCGAACTTGATACTTGTACAAGAAAAAACCGGCCAATACCAATCCAGTGAGATATAGTAGTAACGCCCACCCGCGTTTGTACCAAAGACTTTGTACCTTTAATTTCAAGGCAATCTCCTGGCTACTCCATATCCCCCGATGGTCTGCTCCACGCAGCCGAATCGTATAGTTACCGGGTTTTAAATGATCTAATCGCAGTTCGCTTTTATTACCCAGCGTATTCCAATCTTTATCCAAGCCTTCTATCCGATAAGCGAACTGATTATTGCCTGGGTTAGCAAAATAGGACATTCCGAGTTTCAATAGAAGAAACGGATTTTCTGAATTAATGGTAATGGTTGTACCATCCAGGATGCCTAAATGTTGTACAATGGTTTGGTTGGCTTCATCGGGGTACTGGATTTCGGAAACGAGTAGTTTCGGTTGTAGGGCATCTTCAATTTCAATGCTCTGTTCTTCAAAGGAAACCAAACCTTTCAAGCCGCCAAAATACAAGCGCCTGGTTTGGGGATCTAAAAATGCAGCGTGGCGGTTAAATTCATTGTGCGGCAGACCATCGACGGTCGTAAAATTGCGAAAGGTTTTTTGAGCTACATTAAAATAAGATAAACCATTAAAAGTACTCACCCAGTAATTACCTTTTGAATCGGGTAAGATACCGACGGCATTGTTGTTACCCAATCCATTGCTTTGGTTATAAGTTGCCACGACCTTGCTTGTTTTCGGGTCCAAAACCTGTAAGCCACTGCCAAAGGTGCCTACCCAAATCAAGCCAGCGGGATCTTCAAACAGGGTGGCAATTTGGTTGCTGGTTAACCCTGATCCATCCTCTTCATCACCCAAAAAATGTACACTTTGTTTGGTTTTAGGGTCGATGTGAAATAAACCGGAAACCGTTGTTCCAACCCACAAACTGCCATCCTTTGCGGTGATTAAATAACTGGGAGACGACCCTAGAAGGGGGGCTTTCCCATCCGAATTTGCATAAGTTTCTGTATTTCCCGTAGTTATATCTAAATGCAACAAATTACCCGACAAATGCAGTACCCAAAGATTTCCGGTTTGATCAAAATTTAGGCCCCAAATTTCATCTTTGTGAAAGGTCGGAATAAACCGTGCGGTTTGCTTTTTTACGTTATACTGGTACAATCCCCCCCATGAGGTAATCCATGCAACACTGTCTCCTTGCATCAGGATACTGCGTGTGAAGCGGATTTCATCTAAAATCTTTAGATTTGGAGCTGTATCTCCCGGTTTTTTTACGGTTTGTGTGCCTAAATCCAGTTCAAAAAGCCCATCATAATCCGTACCGATCAGTATTTTATTGCTTTGAATCTTGGCCATTCCTCGGATACTGATTCCTGAAGATAAGTTGCCTGATGTTTGATTTAAATAATTGGTAAACCAACCCGGAAGCAGGTTGTAACTGTAAATTCCATTTTTTGAACCGGCCAATAATAATTTTGTAAAATCTTCGCTGTACAAGCCTTGAAGCGCTCCCTGATATTGAAATAACCAGCTGTAATTGAGCAAATTACCATCGATACTGTAGAGAAAAGCGCTTGGTTGTGCATCTTTTGCATCTATTGAATAAACCATTATATTGCCGATATTGTCTTTTCCAAACGCGTAATAATTTTTAGGGAACCCGGGAATTTCTTGAAAACGCGTGCTTACGGTATTGTCTAATATATAAACGGATTGATTTACATTTATCAATAAAATTTTCCCATCCCCACCTTCTGTAATATATATGTCATTGGGCTCGTTTAGAAACATCGGAGAAAAATCAGCAATATAAAAAGTTTGCTTTACTTGACCCTCTTTTGAAAGATGCAATACAACTACTTGTTGATGCTGGGAAATACCGCTTACCCAAAAACTGCCATCGCGCGCGCGCATGAACTCCAGGTTTAGAATATTCTCCCTGATTTGCGTTTTTATTAAAGGCACAAATGACCCGTTTTTTTCATTAAATGAATAAAACATAAGCTGGTCTTTCACCAAATTCGCAAAGTAAATAGTATGATCTGCAGCTTGAAAAATAGCACTCAATGCACCAACCATTCCTTCTGGTTGAGCAATTGCAACAGTTTTGTGGGCACCGGTAACAGGGTCCAATAAATCATAGGGCGCTGTAATTAACTTATTAAAATCATCAATCAATAAACTGCCATTTCGGTCAAGCCACAAGTTGAGGCAACCATTTGACCGCATACGATATCTACTTTTAGGCCGGGCATCAAAGGTCAAAAATTCATTTCCATCAAATCGGTTGAGGCCGTTGTATGTTGCGATCCAAAGATAGCCTTGTTTATCCCGAACGATGTTGTATACAAGGCGTTCAGAGAGCCCTTGCTCAATAGAATAATGTGCCACCTGAACGAGGGGGGACTTGGTTGGCTGGCCCGCTAAAGAAATTCCTGAAGCGAGTATTATTGCGAAAATTGTTGCGGTGGGAAACACCAATACTACAGCCTTAAAAATCTGGTTTTGTAAACAATTCAAAAACATTAAACTTGCATGATTTCAAAAAATTGAGCGTCATTTTAACATTGATTTGAAGCGAAATTGATTGAAGTATTTAGATTATCCTAGAATTTACTCAGGCTAAATACACGGATTAGACATTAAATTTTAAACAATGCATTTACATCGTGGTTCTACTTTTATAAAGATTTATTTTTCGGGGGCGACCGTCGGAGCGACCGTTGGGGCGACCCTTGCGGTCGCCCTTATTGCCCGGGGAGCGACCGAGAGGGTCGCCCTTATCGTCCGGGGAGCGACCGCGAGGGTCGCCCTTACGAATTAGGGGCACCCGCGAGGGGCACCCCTATTCACCCGCCATAGCCCAAGCGAAGGCGGGTAAACCCGATATAGCCCTAGCGAAGGCGGGTAAACCCACCATAGCTCTAGCCAAGGCGGCGTTATTTCGCCTGGATCATCTTCTTCGTGGCACTGTCCGTTGCCGTTTCCAATTTGTAATACATCATACCAACGGTGTTCAACAACGCTTTATCAATTGTGATACTGTTGTAGCCCTTCGCAAACGCACCTTTTTGGGTGTAAATTAGGCGACCGGTCTCATCGAAAATGGTGAGGGTAACGCCCTCCTTCGCACTGCGTGCTTCGGCGGGTGAATCGGGTAAATAGAAACCAATCACCGTCTTATCCACAAACGGATTCGGCTGGTTTTGGTACAATTCAAAACCTACTCCAGCAATAGTTGAAGTAGTTCCGTTGTTGAAGCGGAATGCAACGTTTAATTTATCCGCCGTAGCTTTAGCGGAGGAGGATATCCCCGTAGCATTTGCTTCAGCGAAGACAGCATAAGCCTCTGCTTTCGTAATCCGACTAGACACACTCAACATTTCACTCAGTTTCCCGGCCTTCAAAACCCGGAAGGTGATGCTAAATGCACCTGCACCCGGCCCATCAAACGAGGTCGTGATCGCATCCTCAAATACCCCAAAGTTGCCCAGGGACATGTTGGCGCCGG
>JAIYAP010000032.1 GCA_027488935.1 Saprospiraceae bacterium
CCGAACAACACGAGCTGGCGTTTTGTAGATAAATCATTCAACTTCCCGAATGTGAACAACCCGTTTGCGGCACAGTTCCCAGAGAATAAATCGATTGTGAATTTGTCGGCGAACTTGTTGAACGAAGACTTCGTATCGGTGAAAGTGGGTGACGTGAACGGCAACGCGATTGCGAACAGCGCGATGTCGAGCGATGATCGTTCGAGCGGAACTTTGTTATTCGATGTTGACGACAAATCGGTTGTCGCGGGTGAAACCTTCACGGTTTCCCTCCATGCAGCGGAACAGGTTTCAGGCTACCAGTTCACGATGAACTTCAAAGGATTGGAAGTGGTAGATGTAACACCGGTATCAAGAGACATGAAATCGTTGAACTTTGGTGTGTTTGCTGATGCAATCACAACATCTTATGATGGTGAAGAAGAAGGTGCATTCACGGTTACCTTCCGTGCTACCAAATCGGGCAAGTTGAGCGAGTTGTTGTACATCTCCAGCTGCATCACAAAAGCGGAGGCTTACAAAAACGGCGAGCGTATGAATGTAGCGTTCCGTTTCAATAACGGCGCAACTTCAACAGTAAGCGGTGTAGGTTTTGAATTGTACCAAAACCAGCCAAATCCGTTTGTGAACAAGACGATGATTGGATTCCATTTACCAGAAGCAACCACTGCAACGTTGAGCATTTTCGACGAAACAGGTCGCATGGTTTACAACCAAAAAGGTGCGTTTGCAAAAGGATACAACACGATCGCGATCGACAAAGCGTTGTTGAACACAGTAGGCATGATGTATTACAAGTTGGAGACAGCGACGGACAGTGCAACCCGTAAGATGATCCAAACGAAATAACCCCCGCCTCCGCTAAAGCTACGGCGGGTGAATAGGGGCGCTCCTCGCGGGCGCCCAACTACGGTCGACCGCGTATAAGGGCGACCGCAAGGGTCGCCCCAACGGGGCGCCCCGACAGAAAGACGACCGGCCGTCCCACATAACATGGGGCGGCCGTTTTTTAATTCCAATCCACCCACGTCGGAAGCGTAGTCTTTTGAATCCAATAAACCAAGATGAAATTCAATTTTATAGAATAATGAATAACTAAACATAATATATTTTGCATTAAAAATCAATACGTAAAAGTGTTAAAAATATAAATATGTTAAGAATATATTTTAAAACTATAGTAAACCTATAATTGGCAAAGATTTTGTCTGCATCCTGTTAGAAGAACCATCACATCCCTGTGATGACAAGACAAAATTTACAGATACTAGATTAGTACAGAATAAATCACGCCAAAACAGGTGATTTGACTTGGTTAATTTTTTGATCAACACTTTAAGTTATCAAACAATTGCCCTGGATTTCTATGGATTTCATTCGGCTTTAATACGCATCATAACACGCACTTTTTTCACATTTTAATATTTTTTCAATGAAAGGTCAATTACAAAAAAATGTCTTTGGTATGCCTTTTACCAAAGTATGGTTGTGCACATTGAGTCTTACCTTCCTCTCTTCTTTTGCTGGCCCCTTTGCCTTCGGTCAGACTTCCAATCCAAAAATTAGCATCCAGGGTACCTTAAAAAAAGCCAGTGGAGAACCAGTAGATGATGGTTACTATCGGGTAACTTTTAAGTTATACAATGATTTGACGGCGGGCAGTGTGGTTTGGCAGGAAACCAGCGATTCCGTTGAAGTAAATGGCGGTATTTATAGCCACAGTTTGGGTAGTGTTACGGCATTAACGACCACGGCATTTATGACCACCGCGTATTTGGGTGTGAAGGTGGGGACTTATGAAATGACGCCGCGCACAGAAATCACGTATGCTCCATACGCCTTTGCGGTGTACTCAGCGATTTGTTCGGGTGCAGTGGGAGATGTGAAATTTTCGATTTTGAATCCAACCCAATTTGCCGCAGAAAATGGCAACTGCTGGATTCCTTTGGATGGTCGATCCATATCAGGTTCGAGGTTAAATACGTATTTAAGTTCCATTCCGAATGCGGGTGGTATGTTTTTGCGCGCCCAGGATTTTGGCGGTGGTAATGGACAGAATGCCTCGGATAATGACCCAGATCGGAGCCACGCCAGTGCCATTGCTGCATGGCAGGGGGATACGTATGCATGGCACAATCATGGCGCCTCTGTAAGTACCGATGGTAGTCACTACCACGGTTATCAGGATTCCTATTACAGCGAAAATACCGGTTCGAATGACGGATGGACCGGTTCAGGGAGAACAGATAATGACAATACCAATCCATATAGTAACCCATTTGCAATCGGCAGAAATACTGATTGGTCGGGCTCCCATTCCCATACAGTAAACGTGCACCATAGTGGTTCTAACGAAACCCGCCCCAAAAACCTCAACCTCTGGATTTATATTCGAATAAATTAAGTACAAAGCGTGCTGATTTATTCAACTTAAATGCGTCTATAATATGCTTCATTTCAGGCTTTTAATATTGGGTTTGCTGCTTGGCAGCGGCCCGTTTTGCTCTTTGCATGCGCAAACCTGCGGCCCTACGGTGGATGATGCCGTATTTGGCTCCGTGTTATTCAATTATGGTAGTGCCACCAATGTTATTTCCTTAAGGCACACCTCCAGTTTTACGGTAGGGCAGCCGTCTGTGGGCAGTGGTATTGTTGGGAATAATATTTGTCAAACCGGCTTTTGGTCGCGTTATCAGATTCCACCGTTGCGACCTTTTGTTACCGCTTCCAAGGGAGAAGTACTGGATCGCATTGAGGTAAACTGGGCACCCGACCCGCTTGGTGCTACACCGGAAAGTTATAAATTGTATCGAAACGGTGTGTTTTTGATCGCATTAGATGCTAAAACATCCAATTACAACGACTTTAACGTCATTGCGGGCAAGCCATATACCTATTCGGTGCTGGGCGTGAACCAATATGGCGAAGGTCGTCTTGGTTCTGCCATTGGTTTTCAGGTGCCGAATGGGGTGATTACCGGCTTGGTTCAAACAGCCAATGGAGCACCGGTGCCGGATGTACAGGTGTCTTTAATGCCGTTGCAGGGTTTTTCGGCAAAATTAGGCGGTTCCGATGGCGCATTTGCCGTAGTGGATACCAGTTTTATTCCTACCGACGGAGGTGATTGGACCCTTGCTTTTTGGATGAAAACTACGCATGCAAGCGCCGAATCGAGTGTGTTGCGCATGGGCGGTTTTCTTTTTGAAGTGGATGCCTTGGCCAGTAGTTCGGGGCAAGAAGGCATTAAGGTAATTGACAGCGGCGGGGAGTTGTTTTCTGTAAATTTCCCCGATTCGCTTAAAAATGACTGGCACCATATCGCTATTTCGTATGCTTCAGGCTTTGGTCGTTTATACTTAGATGGTGTATTGGTGGCCATTCGTGAAATGGCAGCCTTGCCTTATGAAACCGATTTGAATATCGGCGCAACGGGAGATAAGGACGGCTGGAATGGTCGCCTCGATGAGTTGCGCATTTACCATGCCCGTTTGGATGAAATTGACCTGGCACAGGTGCAGCAAGTAACCGCCTCTTCCACGACGGAAGACCTTGCTTATTACTGGAAGATGGATGAAGAAAAAGGGGTTATCTCCTATGATATTGTAAATCGGAACCCACTTTCTTTTTGTGGCAATACTGCTTTTGATGCCGATCGACCAACGGTGTGTACCGCTGGACGAACCAATGAAAGCGGATATTATAAAATTGAAGGGGTGAGTTACGGTTCCGGCCTCACTTTTTTAGCGTCACCAAGTAAGTATTTTTACAAGCATCGGGCGCTCAAATTCGAACGGGTGGCAGCGCATTACGCTACCTTGCCCGACTTTTCCGTGACGGCCCAAGCGACCCTTGAACTGTGGGTCAACAGTGCCGGACCCGATGGGAATCAGTGCATTTTATCGAAAAGATGGGGTTCAAATGATTTCCAGCTTACCTTGGTTCCCAGTGGAAGCGGCATAGATAACCGGCTTCAATTTTACCTGAATGGCACCCAAAATGATTTGGGCGATTTGGGTACTGGCTATCAGCATTTGGCATTTACCATGGACAGTACTGCCAGTGGATTGGTCGTAAGTACTTACAAAAATGGCGATTTGATCAGTACCAATACTTATCCCGGAGTGAGCGGCAACTGGTCCGATACTACCCGGCAATGGATTATTGGGGCTCGTCCGGATGGCGCTTCCTACCTTGATTTTTTTGGCGGACTGGTGGATGAAATTGCCTTATATGATACGCTCGTTAGCGCGACCGAAATTTTTGCCCACTCCAAAGAATCCCGTGACCCACAGGAGCGCGGCTTGCGGGTTTATTTTGCATTGGACGAAGGCAGCGGTACCCGATTGAACAACGCTGGTTCCCTGCTTTTGGGAAATGGAACCATGCCGGCTGCCAATTGGTCGCCATTTAGCCCTAACCAAGCGACAGACCCGCATGTATTCACACCCGGTACCCGACAAGTCACCCTCAATCCGAGTGTCACTTCAGTGGATCAGGTGGATTTTATAGATCAGTCGACGATTTCCGTTTCCGGTTTCGTGCGGTATGCCGGGACCGATTGTTTTGCCGAAAATGTAGAAATTTTGGTGAATGGTGCTACTTATAATCCGCCCGTCTATACGGACTCGACGGGTAAATTTATTGTTGAACTGGATCCGGGCACGACGGCTACCTTAACGCCTACGTTTGAAGACCACGCATTTGTACCAGCTTTCTGGGAAGTAACAAATATTGCCACGCCGATTGCGGGCGTGTTGTTTTCCGACATTACCACCCGAAAAATATCGGGTAAAGTAGTGGGCGGGGCCTGCAAATTACCCATTATTGATGCGCCCGGCACACCGAGTGGTACTGTTTGTACGGTTCGGATTCGGTCGCTGGATGGTTGTTTGGAGCGTTTGTTAACGGTAGATAATGCAGAAGGTAATTATGAATTTGCCGATGTTCCCCCGATCGAATGTACCGTGTCAATCACAGAATTTTCGGACCCTACGATCAAAACAGCCTTTCAGGTAGCAGGCGGATCTACGGTCGATTTAACGAGCCGGGATACAGTGCTTGATTTTGTTTATTTTGCACCGCCGCAGGTGAGTATTATTGCGGGTTTGGATCCGTTTAGCGCTACTTGTAGCGAAATTGTGCTCGAAAAAGGGCAGCCAACCACCATTCAGATCAAGGTGCAAGAGCAGTACCTGGATGCGTTTTGCGATGTAGATACAGCCGCCATTCGCATCATCGATGGTTTTTCCGATCAGTTGAAGGATACAACCTTAAGCAACGGATTGCTCCGGTATAAGTTTGTGGCTGGCAATCCGAACCCTTCTCCACCGTATAAAAAGACCTTGCAAGTTGTTGCTACTACGCTTTCGGGCAATGAAAGCAGTTACTCGGTGCAGGCAATTATAACTGGACTGCGCAACAAAGCCAATACATTTACCACTTCTTTGCCTGAAACGCCGGAGTTGATTTTACATGATCCGCCGGGCGATGCGAGTTACGCCTATTTGGAAAAAGACTCTACATTTTGTACCCTTGTTTCTACTTATTTGGATTATCAGGTGGGGTCCGGGGTCAGTTTAACTTGGGATAATGGTCCGGATATTGAAATTGTAACGGCACCTTTGGGTATTGGTACCATTCAGGTAGCGAGTTCAACCTTGGGCGCAACCATTGGCGGGACGGTTACCTATCAAAAAATTACCGACAATTCTTTTCAAGTATGTAAAACCTATCATCAAGCCATTACCACCAGTGGGGATGAGTTGGTAGTAGGGGCACAGGGTGGCGATGTGTTCATGGGCGGCGGTCTTAATATTGATTTTGGATTTGCGGACGAGGTATATTTTAATGATACCATTTGCAGTGGACAGTCCAAAGTGGTATTGTCGGTAGAACCCAAGGAATATGCCACCACCTTTATTTATTCGGAATGGAATATCCGGAACAACGTGTTGCGTTATTTAAAAGCGCTGTCTACCGATGCTCCCGAAGATTCCGTGCGGGAACAAGCGTTAAAATCCATTACGCGCTGGAATAAAATATTGGCCACGAACGACTCTACCAAAGCCAAAGCAACCACTTTGCGCAATATTTCTTTTGATTCGGGTGCCGGTTTTGAATATTCGTACACCAGTGATGATGTATTAGACAATAATGTAACGGAAGCCGTGAACAGTGAAGGAGGGGTAACCACTTTTGTTGGTTTTGAGGTATTGGGGGTTGGTCTGGAAGCGGAAGTTTTATTTACCTACGCTACCAGTGCGGGTGGGGTAAAAGGTAGTACCAAACAGAAAACGCTAACCACCGGATATGTGCTGGGGGACAATGACCCAGGCGATGCAATTAGTTTGGATATTGCCACCGATCCAAAATACAACACGCCGGTTTTCCGAACTAAAGCGGGGCAAACTTCTTGCCCATGGGAACCTGGAACGGCCCACCGCGATGGGGCTAATTTGGCCTTACGCGACAATAGTACCGCCGTTGTAGTAGATGTACCGGCCAATGAGCCTGCCATTTACAAATTCACGCTGGGCAATGTGAGCGAAACCAATGAAAACCGAACGTACGCCTTTACGACCAAAGTGGAAAGCAATCCCGATGGGGCGGTCATCAAGTTGAATGGCGCACCCTTAAATGGGGTAATTTCTTACGGCATTGATTACGGTGAATCGGTTCCAATCACCCTTACCCTGGAACGCGGACCAGAAGCGTACGATTACGACAGTTTGGAAATCGCTTTGTACACCGAATGTGAAGACGATCGTGCCGGAACCCTGGGGCTCTCGTCGGATGCAGATACCATTGCTTATGACAATATTTTCATCAGCGTCCACTTTATCCGGCCTTGTTCGGAAGTAGCAATCAATGTACCTGAAGCCAATTGGGTGCTTTTCCCGGATCCTCTAACGGCCGGACCGGATGATATCATGCGGATTACGGTTTCTGGTTATGACAAATCGGCCGCCGATTTTGAAAAAATTCGATTGCAATACCGCCGCTCCAATGGAGATGGGGCCTGGAACAACATCGTGCCGCCGGATGATCCGAGCATCAATGTCATTCAACCTGGGAGCGATATTTTAAAGGCAAATTTGGGGGCAACCTTTACCCAGTTTTATTGGAACACGGTGGGCTTGTCGGACGGGCCTTATGAAATACGCGCCATTGCCCTTTGTACGGGCGATGCTGCCGACAAACCCGGCTATTCACAAATCATCCAGGGCCGTATTGATCGGGAGCCACCTAGTTTGGTGGGTACGCCGCAACCATCGGATGGGGTATATAACGTAGGTGATGAAATTTCATTCACCTTCAATAAACCCATAAATTGTAATAAATTGATTCCGGCCGATTTGACGCAACCGAATAACGTGGCATTGTACGATGCGACCACCAACACGCTGATTGACATTGATGCGACCTGTTATGAAAACAGGATTATTATTGATCCGAATTTTCAGAACAAGTTTTTTGAAAACAAGATTTTGCGGGCTGAATTGCGCAATATTGAAGACCTGACTGGCAATAAATCGACCTACCTGAAATGGGAGTTTTATGTGGATCGCAACGAATTGGGCTGGTTGACGGATAGTGTTGGCATGACGAAATATCTAGAACAAACCAAAACGGTGACGGCCGCGGTACATAACCGGGGAGGTTATCCAGTGCCGTTTGAAATAAACAGTGCGCCATCCTGGATTCAAGTGGTGCCGAACAAAGGCACCCTTGCGCCCAATGAGTCTCGTGCGATTGCCTTTATTGCCGATTCCTCGCTTGCCTTTGGCCATTGGGCTGATTCGGTGGTGTTGCATACGGTGACGGGACAAAATCCTTTCTTCATGGGGGGCGATGAAGGCCTGCCTGTGGGCGTACGCGTACTGTGCCGCCCACCTGATTGGAATATTTCGGCAGGTTTGTATGAAAACAGCATGAATTTGGTGTTGGAAGTAAAGATCCTCGGGGTTACTTCCAATGATCCGGAAGATGTCGTGGGTGCCTTTATCAATGGTCAACTTCGCGGCCGCGCCAATATCCAATATGTGCCGGAATTGAACAAATACCTGGCGTATTTGACGGTTTACGGCAATTCGAATGATAATCTGGATATGATTACGCTTCAGGTTTGGGATGCATCGGCTTGTAATTTGCACGGTGCGATGGATGAGAACTTCCTTTTCCAGCCCGATGTGGTGGTGGGAACACCCTTGAATCCGCAATTGCTGCATACCAACAGTTACATTTTACGGGCTGTACCGTTGGGATTGGGTTACAACTGGTTGTCGTTCAACCTGGCATTTCCCGATAACAATGTGAATGCAGCACTTGCGACCCTAAGCAATCCTGCTAATGATTTGATGAAAAGTCAGACACAATTTGCCACGTATAGCGGTGCTTGGTATGGTTCATTGACAACGCTCAACAATACAAAAATGTATGTTTATCGGGCGGATGCGCCGGATACCTTGCAAATGTTGGGCAATATGATTGATCCAGCCACTGCGCCCATTGCGCTTTCGACGGGCTGGAACTGGATTGGTTATGTACCCAATTATGCTTTGCCGATCAATGAAGCGCTGGCGACGGTACCGGCGCAGGCGGGCGATTTGATCAAAAGTCAGACGGCATTTGCGCAGTTTATCAATGGTTTTTATGGCTGGATCGGCAATTTGAAATACTTAGAGGCACCGTATGGATACCAGATAAAACTGAGCAACAGCGGAACCTTGACGTATCCGGCCAATCCATTTACGGGCAATGCAGTGGCAGCGCGGGGCAATCCGGTGCCGACCAATTTCTGGACGGTCGATGCGGCACAGTTTGAAAATAATGCTACCCTGATTGGTATGTTGCAGGCGGATGGCTTGAACGCAACGCAGTCGACCATGGAATTGGGGGTATTTGCAGGCAATTCGGTACGCGGTTCGGCACAGGCCGTTTATATTGAACCTTTAAATGCGTATTTGTTTTTCCTCACGACGTATGCTAATATTAGTGGAGAATTGTTGCATTTCAAGTTATTTGATCCGACGACCGGGGCCATCCAGGATTTGCAGGAAACCATGTATTTCGTGGCTGATCAGCACCAGGGGAGTATAGAAGCGCCGGTTCCATTTCATTTAAAAACGAGTGGTACGCAGGAGGCAGTATCCATTCAATCATTTGATATACAGCCCAATCCGTTTAATGGGGAAACGAAATTCCGTTTTGTTTTGCCGCAAGCGGAATCCATCCAGTTGCGTATTGCGGATATACAAGGCCGCATCGTGGCTGAATATGATGTGGATGCGCAAACCGGTTTGAATGTATTCAGTTGGAATGGAAAAACCCGTGTAGGGGCTGCGTTACAGGCGGGCGTTTACCTTGTTCGTTTGGAAACAGGGCGTGGTAGTGTGACGCGGAAAGTAGTGTTGCAGCGGTAGGGTAAAGAAGGGGAGGCGGAAGGCTGTTTTGGGGTCTTCCGCCGCTCCAAAATATTTGAATGTCCGATTATGATGGACATTTATCCAAAATTTTAATACGCTTCATTTAATACTACGCTTCCATGAAAAGGAAACATGCTTCAAGTTTGGCAGATACGCTGTCAATCCGGTTTAATACATTGATTGCCTTTGCCAGCAGTATATTTTTAATTGCAGTATGTGTACTGGCCCCGTTTTCTGCTTTTTCAGAAGCCAGTTTAAAACGGAGCGCATCCATGGCAGCGGAATTTTCTGCGCCCAACTGGGTGATCAATCCCTCCAATTTTCAATTTAACATGAGCCTGGTGGTGCGTGTGAATTACAGCGGAACCCCCACCAATGATCCCGATAACATTGTTGGGGTATTTGTGGGTTCGGAATTGCGCGGGGTGGCTACGACTACCAATATTGGTGGCAATATGTATTATTTTATTACGGCGTATTCCAATGTATTTAGCGGGGAAACCTTGAAATTTAAGGCATATTATCAGCCAGATGACCAGGTGTACGCTACCCCGGAAACGACGGTATTTACGCATAATATGAGCACAGGCTCCATCGCGTCTCCTTTTTGGATCAACGTTGATCCGAATGCCGATTTTCCGCCCGCGCTCAATCCGATTCCAGCGGATACGACCTTGCAAACGCTGGCCTTTGACCCTGTTAACTTGAATAATTACCTGGTTAGCCTCGATAACGATCCGGTAATTTGGAGTGCTACCGCTGGCGCCAATTTGACTGCTTCGATTGTAAATGGAATTCTTACGGTAACACCCGTTTCCAATACCTGGACGGGCACCGATACTGTACGTATCACGGTCACTGAAAATACGGCCAACCAATATTCGGCGTCTGTTACGGCTTATTTTACGGTGCAAACTTTTTATCCAGCGCCGGTTTTTTCGCAAATTCCGCCGCAAAGTGTCTTTTTGGGAGGTAGTTTTTCATCTTTTGATTTGGATAATTACCTGACTTATACGGGTCCTTGCCGGGCATTCGGAATGGCGGTATTTCCTTTTTCCGGCACTGCTGCCAATCCTGGATGGGCAACTGTACCGCCCGGGGCACAAAGTATGACGGTGGTTGCACGGCCTTTGTTTTCCGATATCCAATTGGCGGGGGCCGGTGCTGAGTTGGCGGCTTTTGTAAATGGCACCTTGGTTGGGAAAGCCAGTCCTTCGGGCACCGCGCCTAATATTTATTACAACCTGACTTTGGCTAATTTGGCGTCAGGTCCGATTACGTTTAAACTCTATCATGCTGAAAATCAGTATCTATATGAAAAAATAACTACACAGAATTTTATTCCCAATGGCAGCGTAGGTACGATATCCAATCCTTTTGCGATTCAATTTTCGCCGATTGTACCCACCTTGGCTACCAATGGCACGGTGAATGTCAGCATCGTGGATGCACAATGGCAGGGTGTTTTTCCGATTAATTATTACGTTTGGGATTGCGCCTACCCGAATACCCGCCGCGATACGGTAACCGCTTTGTACACGGTGGCGGTGAATTATAGCCCGGAAATTACCTCCCTGGCGGCAGTAAATTTTCAGGAAAATACCTGTTTTGAATTATACGATACCCAAACGATCGATGGCAGCAGTTCGGAAGGTTCAGGCCTCACGTACGCGCTCGCAGGCGGGGACGATGCAGCCAAATTTTCGATCAATGCGGTCAATGGCAAATTGAGCTGGTTGAATTTCAGCCCCGATTTTGAATTGCCTGCGGATGCTGATTTAAACAACCAATACCTGGTAAAAATACGGGTAACAAACACCCTCAACCTGTCGGATACCCTGGCCTTAACGGTCACCGTGACCGACAATGCCACCGAAACTTTTAGCCCGCAAATTACAGGCGGCGGTGCGCAGTGTTTTACCGGTAGTATTGTTTTGCAGGCTACCGGCGGCGCTACCTATCTTTGGAGTACAGGCGCTACCACGGCTTCGATTACCGTGAATACTTCCGGTAACTACACAGTTACGGTCACCAATGCCTTTGCTTGCACCGGTGTGGTATCTACCACGGTGAATGTACGGCCGTCCATCACGGCAAGCGGAAGCAATACGCCCGTTTGTATCAACGCACCCATCAACCTGACTTCTACCCCGACGGGTGGTTCGGGCGTGTACGCTAGCTTTGCTTGGTCGGGACCAAATGGTTACGTTGCGACGGTACAAAATCCGCCCAGTTTTGCGGCAACTTCCAATGCAGGAGGCGCTTATATCGTCACCGTCACCGACAGTCAGGGCTGTACTTCCACTGCTAGTACAACCATCACTGTATCGGGCAGCAGTGCACCGAGCATAGTGGCTGCGGGTACTTCGCCGGTATGTGTAGGCGCAACGATCACGTTGACTTCCATCCCAAGTGGCGGCTCCGGAACCTACCCGACGTATAAATGGGCTGGTCCGAACAGCTATTTATCTTCCGTACAAAATCCTACCCCCTTTACGGCTTTGGCCACTTCTGGAGGTTCATATACCGTCACTGTTACCGATGGCATGGGCTGTACTGCCGTGGCTACTAAAGTGATACAGGTAAATTCAAAACCTAATATTACTTCCTCCAGCAATACACCCGTTTGTGTGGGCAGCACGGTGCTGATTACCTCCAATCCATCGGGAGGGGCAGCGCCTTATACCGCTTACAGTTGGACAGGCCCTAACAGCTTTGTCTCCACCCTGGAAGATCCGGCCGGATTTACAGCAAGTTCGGCTGCGCAGGGTGTGTACCGAGTGACGGTAACCGACAACAACGGTTGTACGAATACCAGCAGTACTACCTTGGTTGTGAAGGCATTACCTTCCATAACGGCAGGTATTACCGGCGCAACTTGTACGGGCGGTACCTTAAAATTGAATTCAACACCTACGGGAGGAACTACGCCTTACAGCACTTTTTCCTGGGTGGGACCGAATAGTTATACTTCTAATATCGAGGACCCGGTTGCATTTTCCCTCATTAATGCGGCGGCAGGGATTTATTACGTCACGGTTACGGATGCGTCCGGGTGTACAGCAACTTCCAGTGTAACGGCAAGCATCAATCCGCTGCCGGGTATTTCGGCAGCCAATACAGGGCCGATTTGTGCAGGCGCTCAATTGTCGGTGAGTTCATCGCCGAGTGGTGGTACTGCACCTTACGCCGCTTTTTCCTGGTCGGGCCCTTCTGGTTATACGGCCGGGGTAGAAGATCCTGCTGCTTTTACCAGCTCTCAAAATTCAAACGGAACGTATCAGGTAACGGTAACGGATGCGAAAGGATGTACGGCAACGGCCTCCACGACAGCAGTGGTTAACTCCAAACCCGTGATCACTGCGGCGAATAATGGTCCATTTTGCCAGGGAACTACCATCATGCTTACTTCTACCCCTTCTGCGGGCAGCGGTACGTATTCGAGTTTTAGTTGGACCGGACCGAATAGTTTTACCTCCAGCATGGAAGATCCGACGCCGTTTAACGCAATCGTGGCTGCTTCGGGTATTTATCGAGTAACTGTTACGGATAATCTGGGATGTACAGGCACCGCTTCTACCACGGTATCGGTTTCCTCCAATCCGCTGCCAACGGTTACTGCCAGCAGCAACAGTCCTATTTGTACGGCCCAGTCGCTTTCCCTGAGCGCTACCCCAAGTGGCGGTTCGGGTCAATATTCTTCTTATGCATGGGTTGGACCGAACAATTATACCGCGAGTGGTCAGTTTCCAGCGTCTTTTATCGCCAGTACTGCGAATGCGGGTACTTATTCGGTGACCCTTACCGATAACAAAGGTTGTAGTGCGGTAAACAGCACCACCGTGTCTGTGAGTGGTCCTGCAGTAACCATGTCTCGTACCAATTTGTCTTGTTTCAATTCTAATAATGGCACCGCCACGGTATCACATTCCGGCGGGGCGCCACCATATACCTATCTTTGGAGTAACAATGCCACAACGGCCACCATCACTGGATTGGCGGCAGGTACTTATACCGTAACCCTAACTTCCAGCAGTTCAGGGGCTTGTACCGCTACTGGTTCCGTGACCATTTCCCAGGCGCCTGCGGTGTCGGCGAGCATTACTCAAACTACCCAAGGCTGTAGTACAGTACCCAGTGGAACTGCCACTGCAATCGGTGTTGGCGGTAGTACGCCTTATACTTATTTGTGGCCAAACGGACAAACGACTGCCACGGCTACGGGTTTGGCTTCCGGTAGTTATACCGTAACCGTAACAGAATCAGGTGGTTGTACGGCAACCGCGACTGCCGTTGTTGTGGAAGAAACCGGGTTTACGCTCAATGCTTTGTCGAATATCGGGCCTATTTGCCCCGGTTCGTCTGTAGTGTCCAAGGCACTTTCGGCGTCTACTGGCAACGCGGGCATTTTATATACCTGGACCGGTGGCGGAACGGCCGGGTTGGCCAATGGCGTAAGTACGGGCAATAACCCTTCTATTCCTGCCTTTACCGCAGCATTGGTGGAAGGCACTTATACCGTAACCGTAACGGGTACCCTGGGCGCTTGTAGTTCCTCGGCAACCTATTCAATGCATATAAATGACGCAATTGCCCCGGTTTTGGGTACTTGCCCAACCAATATTGTCGCGAGCAACACCACCAATCAGTGTTATGCCACCGTCAACTGGACCGTACCTACTGCAACAGACAATTGTAACAATGTGCAGGTGGTGCGCACCCTTGGATCGGCTCCGGGCAGTAATTTTACGGTAGGAACCACCCAAACCATTCAATATACAGCCAGTGATTACGGCAACAATTCGGTGAGTTGCACCTTTACGGTAACGGTAAATGATACCCAGCTGCCTACACTTTCCTGTCCTTCCGGTACGCTTACGTTTGGCACCGACGATAATTTTTGTACTTATACCAACAACAGTACGGTCCTCAATGCCACTGGAAGTGATAATTGCGCATTGAAAACGGGGGCAGCAGGCTTGTATTATACGGCAAGCGGCGTTACCACCGGCACCGGAACAACGTTGAATGGCAGAGTATTCCAGGTGGGCAGCACTACGCTCATTTGGACCGCTGTCGACCAATCCAACAATACCAGAACCTGTGCGTACACGGTAGTAATCAACGACAACGATGCACCGATCATCTCGGCTTGTTCGAGCAACCAAACAGTAAGCACTACCAGCAATGGCTCGGGCGATTGTACGGGTATAATACCTAATTTGGTGGCGGGTGTAGTCGCTACGGATAACTGTACGGCAAGCAATGCATTAATCATCACCCAATCTCCAGCGGCAAATTCGACCATCGGTAGCCAACACGGGGTGCAACAATTGGTTACGATTACCGTAAAAGATGCCTATAATAATACCAACTTCTGCTCGCGGGTAATCACCCTGGCCGATACCGAAGTGCCACTTTGGGTCAATTGTGCCAGCCAGATGATCCTCAACAACGATGTGGATAAATGCGGCGCAAATATCTTCTTTACCGCCCCCGGCGCTTCCGACAATTGCAGTGGAACGGTTACCGTGACGCAAATCAGCGGCCCGGTTCCAGGGGTGTATCTGCCGATTGGACAAACCCAAACGGTTGTATTTAAGGCCGTAGACGGCGCAAACAACTCCAATACCTGCCAAACCACCATTCAAATTCAGGATAGCCAAAAACCAGCGGTGAATTGTCCAACAGGCATTCAAACTTTTGGCACCACCAATAATTGCAATTACCTCGCACCTGCGGCTTTAAATGCTACCGCAAGCGATAATTGCAGCGTAAGTAGTTTAAGAAACAGTGTAAACAACACCAACAGCATCAGCGGTGTGTTGTTCCCGCTAGGAACTACGGTGGTTACCTGGACGGCCACGGATCCAGCGAACAATACTGAAACCTGCGTTTCGACGATTGTTATTTTTGACGATGATACTCCAACCATTACTACCTGTCCGCCTTCGCGCAACATCAATACCAGCAGCAATGGTGTAGGTGATTGTACGGGTGGGGTGCCAAACATGGTGCCGGAATTATTTGCTTCCGACAATTGCACGGCCCCCGGTAGTTTAACCATTACCCAAAGTCAGCCCGCAGGCAGTGCGTTCGGCGCGCAACACAATGATACACGGATAGTTACCTTCACGGCACAGGATGCAGCAGGTAATGTGAAAACTTGCCAGAACATCCTGACGCTCAAAGACAATGAATCGCCAATTTTCCAAACTTGCCCTACGACCACGCAGATTTATCAAACCTCGCCGAACCAGTGTTCAACGAATGTAAACTGGGCCATTCCGACGGCCATTGATAATTGTAGTTCCGCTTCGGTGGTACAAACCGGCGGACCAACCCAGGGCTCCTCGCTCGCGGTGGGCACTACTTATGTGGTAACGTACAATGCAACAGACGCTTACACCAACAGCAGCACCTGTCAGTTCTCGATTCAGGTGCTCGATAGTCAAAAGCCATTGTTGTTATGCCCTGCCGGTGTTCAGGATTTTGATGCATCTGCCAACTGTAATTATGTTGCCAGTGCAGCCCTCAATGCCGTGGCCTCTGATAACTGTGGCATCGCAACCACCAATGGATTACTCAATTCGTACAACAGTACCAATTCGATCATTGGGGCTTCCTTCCCGCTGGGTAGCACGGTGGTCAACTGGATTGCAACCGATTTGTCGGGAAATACCCAAACCTGCTCCTACACCATTGAAGTGACCGATCATACGGCGCCCATCATCAGTGTTTGTCCGCCTTCGCGCAACATCAACACCAGCAGCAACGGAACAGGCGATTGCCAGATTACGATTCCCAATTTGTTGCCTGAACTGATTGTGGCCGACAACTGCACGATTTTAACCAAAACGCAAACCCCTTTAGCGGGAACGGCGTTTGGTGCGGCGCATGGCGATGTAAAAGTGGTGCAATTTGTGGCAACCGATAACGTGGGCAATTCCACAACTTGTGAAATGTCGATTACGGTAATCGACAATGAGTTGCCGACGCTTACCCCTTGTCCGGCCAATATTGCGGTGCTTACCACCGACCAATATCCTTGCTTTTCAAGTTTAACCTGGAACCATCCAGCCGCTTCAGACAACTGTGCAACGCCGGTATTTAATTTTAAAATCACAAATCCAAACAATACGGTATACGGTCCAGTCAACATTGATCCCCAAAATGCAGCATATTCTTTTGAATTGGGTAATTCAGTGGTGCAATACTTAGTAACCGATGAAAATGCCAATTCTGCTACTTGTTCTTTCTTAGTAACGGTGGATATTATTAAATCTAAAGTAGGAAACCTGGTTTGGCACGACCAAAACGGCAATGGCATACAGGATGCGGGTGAACCCGGTCTAAGCGGCGTATCGGTTTCTTTAATTGGTACCAGCCAATGTCTGGGAACTGCCATTACTGCTACCACCACCACGGATGCGAATGGCGCTTATGCCTTCAACGACGTGGTTCCAGGCACCTATCATCTAGTGTTTGGCACTCCTGCAGGTGCGTATGTACCTACAGCCGCGCATGAAGGCACGAATGATGCAATCGATTCTGACCGGGAAGCCATGGGCATTACCCCTGATTTTACCATTTTAACCGAAGATACGATTTTAAACATCGACGCGGGTTTCTATATCCCTGCGAAAATCGGAAACTTAGCATGGGATGATACCAACGGCAACGGCTTGCAAGATGGCGGCGAACCCGGCATTGCAGGCGTAAATGTATTGCTGAACGGTACTGCCGGTGATGGCAATATTGTCAGTTTGTCGACCACTACCGATGGATCAGGAAATTACCTGTTTAATGGATTAACGCCTGGTTCTTACCAAGTCTCCTTTATCACCCCATCAGGCGGATACGTGCGCACAGCAGCAAACGACCCAGACGGAAATGCGGACGCCAACGACTCAGATGCGGATTTGGCAACTGGTCAATCGGTCGTAGAAATCCTGGTTTCAGGAGAAGACAACCCAACCTACGATGCCGGTTTCTACCTGCCACCAAGCATCGGAGACTTAGCCTGGATCGACCAAAATGCCAACGGTATCCAGGAACCTGACGAACAACCACTTCCAGGCGTATCGGTTACTTTGACGGGTACGGATGGTCAGGGTGCAGCCGTTACCCAATCCACCTTGACCGATTTTGATGGTAAATACTTGTTCAACAACCTGTTACCGGGTGTTTATAAACTGACTTTTGCCCCACCAGCGGGCAGCATCTTTGAATTAACCGACCACGATAAAGGCGGAAACGATGCTTTGGACAATGACGCCAACGAAGCAAACGGCGGCATGACCATTAACGAAACCCTCACGAGCGGCGAAAACAACACCAGCTACGACGCCGGTTATTACGCACCACCTGGTTTAGGCGATTATGTATGGCTGGACGACAATGCGAACGGCGTACAAGATCCGGGCGAACCTGCTTTGAGCGGCGTAATTATGCAGTTATTAGATGGCACAAATACCCCAGTGGCCGTAGATGCTGATGGCAATGCGATTTCAACAAAAATCAGTACTTCGGCGGGTTATTACGAGTTTGTCAACCTGATACCAGGCAATTATAAGGTGAAATTTGAAAATCCGAATCCAAAATACACGCTCACCGATGCCAACGAAGGCACGGATGATGCCCAGGATTGTGATGCGGACTTTACCACCCACATTACCCCAGCCACTTTTGTAACCAGCAATAGTTTTGACGCAAAATTAGACGCCGGTTATTATGTAAAAGCGCGGATCGGCAACCTGGTATGGCATGATTTGAACGGCAACGGCCTGCAAGAGGCAGGAGAACCCGGCTTGAGCGGTATACAAGTGACCCTCACAGGCACCAATGGATTTGGAAACGCCGTATCGGTAAACCAAACTACAAATGC
>JAIYAP010000037.1 GCA_027488935.1 Saprospiraceae bacterium
ACTCATCACTCATCACTCATCACTCATCACTCATCACTCATCACTCATCACTCATCACTCATCACTCATCACTCATCACTCCTCACTCCTCACTCCTCACTCCTCACTACCCCAACCCCTTCCACCAAGCTTACCCCAAAACAATGCAGTTCTACCCCAAATTCCTTCAAATAGGCCGCTTTTTGTGCTTTTTCAAATGCCTCGACGCTGTTTTTTTCCACTAAATTGAGGGTGCAACCGCCGAATCCGCCGCCCATCATACGCGCGCCTGCTACGGCCGGGTTGGTGCGTGCCTGCGCTACCAGGAAATCCAGTTCGGGACAACTTACTTCATAGTCGTGTTGCAAACTGTCATGTGAGGCAAACATTAAGGCGCCAAATTGCACAAAATCGTCCTGCTCCAGGGCCGCACAACTGGCCAATACCCGCGCATTTTCTGTAACAATATGTTTGCAACGACGATAATGTAACGGAGGAAGCAAATCCTGTGCCATGCCCAGCATTTCCGGCGTTACATCGCGCAAACTTTGTACATCGGGGAAATGTGGCTGCAACAAGCGAACGCTTTCCTCACAGGTTGCGCGGCGTGTGTTGTACTCCGAATCTGCCAAATTGTGTTTTACCGCGGTATCACACAGCACCAAACGATACGCTTCGGCATGAAAGGGGACGTATTCATATGCCAAACTGCGACAATCCAGGCGTATTGCACACTGTTCCCGGCCCATTTGAGAAGCAAACATATCCATGATGCCACACTGCAATCCGATAAAGTTGTTTTCACTGCGCTGCGCCAGTTTTACCAGTTCCAGGGTCGGGATGTTCAATTGATATAAGTGGTTGAGTACATGCAACATACCACTTTCTACGGCCGCTGAGGAGGATAAACCTGCGCCAGCCGGAATATCGCCGCCCATCACTAATTGTACGCCGCCTGGCCGGAAACCAGCCTTTTGCAATTCATCGTACACACCCAGCA
The DNA here is from genome assembly GCA_027488935.1 of Saprospiraceae bacterium. Lineage (GTDB taxonomy): Bacteria > Bacteroidota > Bacteroidia > Chitinophagales > Saprospiraceae > M3007. The sequence continues at coordinate 980 of JAIYAP010000037.1, forward strand.
AAAAATTGGGCCAACCTTCCGCAACGGGTTGAATATCGGTTAGTTGTATACGAACGAAAGCGCCAAAATTTTCGGCTAAACAATCCAGGCGCGGTGCATCCAAAGGGGCCGCCGCAAAATAAACCGCTTTATCAATCGCCGCCGGAAGCACAAATCCCTGGTTGTAATCGGTATGCTCGCCAATCAGGTTGATACGTCCAGGTGCGCGTACAACGAGGGTAGGTGGGTGTCCAAACTGTGCCTTAAACGCCGTGATTACATTTTCTGGATACTTCATGCTGCAAAAGTAACCGGGGTTTCACAGGAATTTTGAATTTTTGAGGCAAATAAAGTCAACGATATGTATATGCGTTTTTTTTACCTGTTTTGCCTCGCTTTTACCTGCTTTACGGCTTTTACCCAAAATGCAGGTGCGCAAACGGCCCGTCCTGTGCCCACACCGGCCCAATTGGCCTGGCATGAAACCAATTTTTACCTGTTTTTTCATTTCGGACCTAATACGTTTACCGACCAGGAATGGGGACATGGCACGGAACCGGAAGATGTGTTCGCGCCAAGCGCCATCGACTGTGATCAATGGTGTCAAATTGCCAAAAAGGCGGGCGCAAAAGGGGTGGTAATCACGGCCAAACACCACGATGGCTTCTGTTTGTGGCCGTCCCAATATTCCAAGCATACGGTGCGTGAAAGCAAATGGATGAACGGAAAAGGCGATGTGCTGCGGATGCTCAGCGATGCCTGCAAGCGCCACGGACTAAAATTGGGCCTGTACCTATCGCCCTGGGACCGCAACCACCCGCAATACGGCACCCCTGCCTACAACGATGTGTATGCCAACACCCTGACGGAATTGCTGACGGGCTATGGCGAGTTGTTCGAAATATGGTGGGATGGCGCGAATGGCGAAGGCCCCAATGGCAAAAAACAGGTGTATGATTTTCATCGTTTTGAAAAAATAGCGGCCCAATTGCAGCCGAATGCAGTCGTTTTTAGTGATATTGGACCCGGTTGTCGCTGGGCAGGCAATGAAAACGGCACCCTCAACGAAACCAATTGGTGTATGCTGGATACGGCCGGGTTCGCGCGTGGATTGGGCGCGCCTGATGGGTCGGTGCTGCAAACTGGCCAGGAAAACGGCGCGCTTTGGCTCCCGGCGGAGTGTGATGTCAGCATTCGTCCGGGCTGGTTTTACCACCCTGAAGAGGATGGAAAAGTGAAAACACCCGATCAATTGTTCGATATTTACCTGAAATCGGTGGGGCGCGGGGCCAATTTGATCCTCAACGTGCCGCCCGATCGCAGGGGCCGTATTCATGCGCAGGATTCGGTGGCGTTGGTGGCTTTTGGTGCTAAATTGCGCAATACGTTTGCCCAGGATTTGGCACAAGGACACAAAATTGTTTGGTCGGGCGGCAACCCATCCGAGCAAACAGGCATCCTGGATTTGGGGAAAATGCAATCGTTCAGCACCATCGTGTTGAAAGAAGATATTGCAAGAGGCCAAACCATTCAGGCTTTTGTCGTAGAAATCCGGGAAAACGGAAAATGGAAAGAAATAGCGCGATCAACCACGGTGGGAAACAAAAAAATCCTGCAACTTGTACCGGTGAAAGCGCGGAAAATTCGGTTGCGGGTAAAAACGCAAGGGCCGGGAAGTACTTCGTCTTTGAAAGGCTTAGAACTGTATTCATGATTTTTAAATAATTGAAAGTCAAACTTTTAAATAAAAAACCAATTTTAAAATGAATTTCCATAAAACATTTTTTTTAGTGCTGCTGGTTTGTTGCTTTTTTGCCTGCAAAAAGGAAAAAACCAACGAGCCAACACCGGATCCTTGCGCAGGCGTTGCTACGCTGGTTGCCCCCTTGCAAAGAATTTGGTCTACGCCCAATCAATATTACAATGCCTATTTTAAACCCATTTTTTTTGGCAATGAGGTGATTTTTAGTCAGTTAGGCGGCGATTATGAGAACGAACTGGTTGGGTTGGATGTCAAAACGGGCACATTAAACTGGCATGAAAATGCCGGTGGTAAGATCACCGAAAAAAACAGCCAACTCCAGGGTAACCTCCTGTACTGGGTGGATGATAAAAATAATGCATTCGGTTCCTTCGATTTAAACAGCCACATTGTCCAAACGCTTTGGACTTGTGACAGTGTTGGAGCGGTCATTTCGCCGAATTTTCAATTAATCAATGGCGAAGTACTGCTCGCGATCGCCTATCCAACCAATGTAACCAACTTTAAAAATATCGCGTTGGTTCGGGTGCAATTACAAACCGGTAATGAAACCGAATTGTATCGTTCTAATATGCTATTTACCAACTACGATGATGAAGGTATTTTAGGGCTTCAAACCACGGTTACCTCGGAGGGGGATACGCTTGCGGTTTTTGCCCGCACGGAATATGATTTGAATATTGGGTCTGTAAGCCGTTTAATGGCGCTTAACATTCATAATAAAAATACAAAATTGGATATTGCGCTACCCTATAATTATAAAGTAGGCTCTGGTAAACTTATTGTAAAGGGTAATCAGGCCTGGTTGATGCTTGCCCAAAATGACGTTTTAGACCGCCTAGCTTGCTTCAATTTGACAAATGGGGCGATTACCTGGACGGTTACCACCTCCAAATTGAACGACATTATCCTGATCGAGGATAAATTGATTGAACTAAGCAATTATTCTACCCGCGCTTTAAATGTTCAAACAGGTGCCGAAATTTGGCGTCAAGGAGGAGGGACTTTTAACGCCCTATTGGCAGAAGGTTCCATTTTTGATTTTGAAGGACGTTTGTTTTTGATCCGTAACTTTAGCGTGATGCAGTTGGATCTTAAGACAGGTTGTGTGTTGAATAACCAACCCATTTCATTATTAAGTACCCAAGATTTGATTTTTGGGTATGCTAAAAACGCCACTCAAAAAGTGTTGTATCTTTCCACGTGGCAGCAAATGATTGCGGTTCAATTATAAACGGGCTTCATAGATGGCATATTCCATTTCCTAATCATTATATTAAATTACTATGCATTTATCCCAAAAGTTGGTATTTGTACTACTGGCAACCTGCTTTTTTGCCTGCAAAAAGGAAAAAGAACCAGCAATTCCAGCGACTGATCCCTGCGAAGGGCTTTCAATACAAAGCTCGCCCCTTCAAACAAATTGGACCCTGGCTGAACTTTTTGCAAATGTTGCCGACCACCCGTTTGTATACGGTAATCAAGTCATCTGTAGTAAATGGGGCGGTACCTATTTTCATGAATTGATCGGCATCAACAAGCAAACGGGTATGCAGGAATGGAAGGTAAAAGTACCTGGTCCATTTTTAGCCATTTATGCCAAAGTCCAGGACAATAAAATGTATTGGATAGACCAATATACGCGTGAATTTGTCTCGTTTGATTTGGATCTTCATACCTTTAAAACCTTGTGGACGCCCGATTCGACCGCTGTTTTTGTATCCCCTGAATTCCAGTTGGTTCAGGGTGGGGCCTTATTAGAAGTCGTCTATGAATACAACACGGATATCAAGAAAGTAGCCGTTTTAGAAAAAATTGATTTTCAACAGCATACCAGTACAGTGTTGTATCAGTCCGATCAGTTTTTTAACGACTACATACGGGAAGGTTTTTGGGGACTGCAGCTTACAACCAATGCTGCGGGCGACACCCTGGCTGTTTTTATCAACACAATGTATATTATAAACTTTGGTAATTTAAGTATCCTCCAAGCAATAAATACGAAGTATAAAAAGGTCGAACACGAATTTATCTTACCAAACGCATCATTGTATAGTGACAGAAGTGCCCTGGTTGTGAAAGACGGGCAGGCATGCATCGGTTATAATATAGAAGATGGGCGTGGTAACATCCTTAATTTTGACCTTAAAAAGGGCATTCAAACCTGTTCAATAACAACAAATGCTTTAATTGGGGTCCAATGGGCAGGCGGAAAAATTATTGCATATGATTATTATGCTACTTATGCTTTTCAGGCAGACTCCGGTGAGAAAATTTGGCAAAATGGCGGATCGATGTACAATCGGGTTGATGCAAACTTCTTCTGGTTTGAATCAGATGGTCGATTATTCATGGTGCGCAACCACCAACTTGTACAATTGGACCTCGAAACAGGTTGTACCCTGAAAAGCCAGGCAATCGAATATGCATCACAATATAATGAGGTGGTTACGATACAAAAAGATCCGTTGGATAATGTGATTTATATCAGGTTGCAGGAACAAATGCTTGGAGTGCAATTGTAGCCGCGTGTGTAATTTTCCAGCCTGCTGCATCCTATCCCAAAAAAATATAAGCACCATGCTACACTCCATCTCTATCCTGATCTTGGCCCTGCTGTCCTGGTTCGCACCATCCAGCCCGGCAACGCCCCGTATGTCTATCCGCCAACCCTATATTGCAGGCGATAGCACCATTTTTCAACAATTGAAGGCTCAACTGGCTACCCGACAAGCGTTGGAACGACCCGAAAAGTTGTACCTGCAAGTAGATCGTACGCTTTTTCGGCCGGGCGAAACCCTGTGGTTCAATGCCTATCTGCGCAATGCCGGCGACTTAATGCCTGCGCTCAGCCAGATTTTGTACGTTGAATTGCTCGATCCGCGTGGTTCGGTTTTGCAAAAACTAAACCTGCTTGCCCCGGATGGCGTGGCGGCGGGCGATTTTGCCCTAAATGCAAATCTGCCCGGCGGTTTGTACAAAATCCGCGCTTACACCAGCTGGATGAAAAACACCGAAAGCAGCTTTGAACGCGAAATTACCCTGCAAAAGGTGGTGCTTCCCAACCTGAACCTGAAACTCGAATTTGAACGGAAAGCATACGGTCCGGGAGACCTGGTGGATGCCCGATTCGATGTCTTAGGGCTTGATAATAAACCACTTGAAAACAAAACCCTGCGTTTTTCAGCGGCCATCAACGGAAAAACCATCCTCCAAAACAGTACGCAAACCGACGCAAACGGCCGGGCGCAAGTGCGTTTTGACCTCCCCAAAGACCTCGCCAGCAGCGATGGTTTACTCAATATTACCCTCGAACACAAAGGGCAAACAGAGTCGATTTCCAGGGCAATCCCGATTGTGCTCAACAAAATTGACTTGACGTTTTTTCCCGAAGGCGGCGATTGGTTTGCCGGTATTCCAACGCGGATGGCTTTTAAAGCCCTCAATGAATTTGGCAAACCAGCCGATGTGGAAGGCACCATTTTTAATGATAAAGCCGAAAAAGTGGGCAGTTTTAGCAGCTACCACGATGGAATGGGCTCGTTTGAAATGCTGCCCCAGGCTGGCGCAACTTACTATGCGGAATTGACCAAGCCTTTTCAAGCGGGTACAGCAGTTCAGCGTTTCAAATTGCCCGCGCTACAAAATCAAGGCCTGGCCCTGCGCTTGCAGGCACGTGCGGCGAACGAATTGGTGTTCAACATCGATGGTACACGGCAAGGCGTCGTCCATTTGGTGGGCGCCGTACAAGATAAAATTTTCTTTTTTAAAGCGATTAAACTTACCAGGGCAGGTGAAATGGTGCGCATTGATACCAAAAATTTGCCGATCGGCATTGCGCGTTTTACCTTATTGGACGAACAAAAAAATGCCCAGGCAGAACGGCTGGTGTTCGTGAGCCGCGACCGTGGCTTGAAAGTAGACATCAAACCCAATAAAACGCAATACCTGCCCCGGGAGGAAGTGCAATTGGATATTGCGGTGCATGATCGCATTGGTCGCCCGGTAAAAGGCAATTTTTCTTTGGCGGTGGTCGATGAAAAGCTGCTCAGTTATGCCGATAACAAGCAAGGGCATTTGCTGGCCAGTCTTTTGTTGGAACAAGACGTAAAAGGTAAAATTGAGGAACCCAATTTTTATTTTGATGATACCGAGCCCAAATCCGAGCAAGCGTTGGATTTTTTGCTGATGACCCAGGGTTGGCGTCGTTTTGAGTGGAAATCGGTGCTTCAGGCCCCCGCGCTGGTGTACGCACACACGCAGGAACGCATGGAAATTTCTGGCACTGTAGTGCATAGAAATGGCAAACCCTGGGCCGGGCAAGACGTGCAGTTGTATCCGAACGGGCCACGCGTTACGACTGGTGTGGAGGGTAAATTTGCATTTAACAACCCAGATTTATCGAAATTTACTTATTTAACTTACGGCACCAACCAGTATTTCCACTTGAATACTTATCATAACCAGATTCAATTGGTTTCTATGAAGAAAACGGAAACCGCCTCAAAATTCATTTGCTACTCCAGCGGTGATGGATCAACCATTGTAAAAGGGAAAGTAACCGACGATCAGGGTGAACCGCTTTTTGCCGTTACAATCGCTGCTATACGTAGACAAAAAGTTGTGAAAGGAGCAGTTTCTGATGCACAAGGCAATTTCAAACTGGAACTCAGCCCGGGGAGATATGAATTTCATACCAGTTTTACAGGTTATCAAACAGATATTCAGAAAAATGTAAATATTAAAAAAGGATATGTGCATCAATTGACAGTTCGCATGCCAGAACCGGAATATCCTTTGGACGAAGTAGCGATGATGCAGGAAATGGTAGTTGAAAATCGCACTCCCGGCAGACGGGTGGTTTCGGCAGACCAGATCCGAAATTTACCCACCAAATCGGTCAATGCAATCGTTGCCACCACTGCTCCAACAGAAGATGAAAAAGAAGTGCTAGCCTTAGACGATCAAATCGCGCCTGAAGTACTGGTAGAAGATAAAGTTAAAATTGCCAAAGACGAACTTGGTCGCGCCGGGGTTGCTGGAAAACCAATGGCCGATGCAAAACGCAGGCAGGCTGCTGCTGAAATGTATATGGACGGCGAACGGGTAACCCAACAGACGTATTACCGCGCCCGCAGTTTTTACACGCCCGATTACAAAAACGATCAAAATCCGGCCCAGCGCAGCGATTTCCGTAGCACGATTTACTGGAATCCTGCCGTGCAAACCGACCAATATGGCAAGGCGCAGGTCCGTTTTTACACCTCGGATGCGGTGAGCAACTTCCGCGCTACCTTTGAAGGCATTGGGAATGCAGGCCAGCCAGCACACCAGGAAATCAAGTTTTTTGCCCAAAAACCGGTTGAATTGGCCGTAAAAGTACCCGAAAGCGTCATCGCAGGCGATACCCTGCTGTTAAAAGTGGTGCTCAACAACAACACAGCACAAACCCTTTCGGGAAATATTGATGCGGCGCTGCCCAAAAATTTTGAAGCAATCCCTTCCGGAGGCCAACCACACGATCAAGCGCTGCAAGTAGCCGCAAAATCGACGGCGAGTGTAATTTTAAAATATGTAATCCGCCCGGATACAGCGCATGCCGGGGAAATGCAGGCGATGAGCCTGACCTTTAAAGCATCCAATGGGCAGGAAGATGCCATCACCCAATCGATTCGTACCTACGACCGGGGATTTCCGGTAAAAATGGTGCTGGCGGGCAGCAAACCGCAAAACAATTGGCAACTCCATTTCAACCAGCCCGTGGAAGGGACCATGCAGGCCAAATTGACTGTGTACGGTTCTGCGCTCAACGACGTAATTAAAGGTATGGAGCGGATGTTACGGCAACCAAGTGGTTGTTTTGAACAGGTTTCGAGCAGCAATTATCCGAATTTGCTGGTGTTGGATCTGTTGCGCAGCACGGGTCGCGCACAACCCGAAACGGAAAGTCGCGCAATGGATTTATTAAAAGACGGCTATCAAAAATTGGTGGCTTATGAATGCAAAAGTGGCGGTTTTGACTGGTGGGGCCGCGATCCGGCGCACGAAGGACTCACCGCTTATGGTATTCTGGAGTTTACAGATATGTCAAAAGTGTTTCAGGTTGATCCGCAATTGATAAAGCGCTCTGTGGAATGGCTTAAAAGTCGCCGCGATGGTAAAGGGGGATGGATCCGCCGGGAGGACTGGCACGGATGGCAGAGCAATGGTGTGATTGGGGCGTATATTGCCTGGGCGTTGAGTGAAGCAGGGTATGGCGCGGCATTCAACCTGGAAATTGAAGCCTCGTATAATCAGGCACTTAATACAGACGATGCCTACCAATTGGCATTGATGGCCAATGCTTTATATTGTTTGAAAGACCCGCGCGCCCAGCATTTAGTGGATGTTTTGCTCAAAAAACAGGAAGCAGACGGCTCCTGGATCGGTAATACGCATTCGGTAATGAGTAGCAGCGGACAATGTTTTCGCATTGAAACAACCGCGCTTGCGGTATTGGCTTTGATGAAAAACGGCAAGACACAAGGACCGCTGCAAAAAGCAATGGGTTTTATAACCGCCTCCAAAAATGAATATGGTTATGGCAGTACCCAAAGCACCGTATTGGCGCTTAAAGCCCTGGTCGAATTTGCAAAAGCCAACCAAAACAATTCGGAAAGCGGCGTAATGGTTGTACAAGTAGATGGAAAACGGGTAATTGAGCAGCCTATATCTGCCCAAAGCACCAAAAACATTGAGTTAAAAGGTCTTGAGCGCTACTTTTCTTCAGCGGATCCGGAAATCGAGGTGTTTTTTGAAAAAATGACCAAGGCGCCGACTTTCGACCTTGAAATACAATATGCATCGCGGCAACCGCGCAACGCCAAAAACTGCCCCTTGCAATTTGCCACCGAACTGGAGCAAACCCGGGCACAGGTTGGCCAAACCGTAAGATTACGCGCATCCCTGCAAAACAAAACCGCCGATGAACTGGCTTCCCCGATGATGGTGATTGGCATTCCGGCGGGTTTAAGTTTGCAGCCCTGGCAGCTCAAAAAGCTGATGGATGAAAAGCAATGCGATTTTTATGAATTGTGGGACGGATTTGCGGTGTTCCATTTTGAGCGTTTAGCCGCCCATACAACCAAAAACCTTGCCCTCGATTTGCGGGTAGATCTTGCGGGTACTTTTGAAGCGCCCGCCAGTCAGGCATTTTTATATTACGAGAACGACCAAAGGGTGTGGAGTAAACCCGGTATGCTTAAGATAATCTACTAGAAAGGGAGCCTATTTGGTCTGCAAGTTTTTTTATCCAAAAAGCGTCGGTTCGCACGGTGACAAGCCGGCGGACCGATTTTTTTTGGTCGTTTTTTCCGTTGGTTGAACAAATCCTGCACTTGGTTGAAAGTAGGATCATGCCCATTAAACGCTGCCCTAATTTGCAGTCAAACAAGCATCGTTCACAAAAAAACATAACAAAATGAATTATTCCTTCAAACTGCTCGCCCTGATGCTGAGCATTTCCATGGTATCTTTTTTTTCTTGTAAAAAAGAAGAAAATGACACCCAAATCTCGGAAGAGGATAAAACCAGTACGTCGGATTATGCCAAAGCGGAAACCATTTACACTGAAATTTGGTACACGACGCTCGAACAGGCCCTCAGCAATCCTGCACTCAATGGTATGGTTGGCGCACCAGTGGAGGACCGCAATGCTTGTCCAACCGTAAGCGTTTCGCCACAGGGTACTTTTCCAAAAGTACTCACCCTCGATTATGCAACGGGCTGTGTTACGCCAAAAGGGCAGTCGATTTCCGGCCAGATCATTGCTACTTTTAGCGGACCAGCCAGTCAAACGGGCACGACCATTTCTGTTACTTTGGTAAACTTTAAGTACAAAGGTTACACCGTTTCTGGCACTTATACGGTAAGTTGTTCAGGACCGGGTTCCTACAGTGGTAGCATTAGCAACGGCGTCATTGTAAATCCGCAAGGAGGCACCACTACGTACAGCGGCACTTTTTCCGTGGTTCAGGTGGAAGGCGCCAGCACCAACGGTTTGAATCAGCAAGCGGATGATGTGTACAATATTACCCTCAACATTGCGGGTGTAGACACCAATGGCAAGGTATACACCACCAAAACAACCAGCCCTTTGCGCAAGGAATTGGATTGTGCGTGGATTGTAAGTGGTGCAATTGAGGTAAAAATAGGTAACACCGCCAAAAAAACGCTCGACTTTGGCACCGGTACCTGTGATGACCAGGCTACCTTGACCGTAGGACCACTCTCCACGCCCATTACCTTGCCTTAAAACATGCTTTCATCCCCGGGTAGTGCCTTTTTGGGTGCTACCCGGTTTTCTTTTTTAAAAAATTGTCATGAAAAAACTACTCCTCGTTTGTTGCTGCTTTTTGAGTTTTGCGGGCATAGTAGCCGCCCAAACAATTACTTACAGCAAAGATATTGCCCCCATCATTTACAAACATTGCACTACCTGCCATCGGCCGGGTGAAGTCGCGCCTTTTTCGCTAACCAATTATGATGAAGTTGTTTCCTGGTCGAGCATGATCGCTTATGTGACCGAAATCGGGTATATGCCCCCCTGGAAAGCCGAAGTAGGGTATCAACAATACCAGCAGGAAAATTACCTTTCGACCGATCAGGTTCAATTGATCGCCGATTGGGTTGCGCAGGGAACGGTGCAAGGTAATCCGGCCGATGAACCGCCTTTGCCTGTTTTTCCCGTGGGCTCGCAGGTGGGTTTACCCGATTTAGTGGTTTCATTTGCACAATCCTACACCCATGCAGGGGATGGTATGGACGAGTATCGTTATTTTGTAATACCTACTGGACTTACCGAAGATAAAGACTTGGTAGCGCTGGAGGTACGGCCGGGCAATAAACAGATTGTACACCACTGTTTGGTATGGCAGGATACGAGTGGCACTGCCGCGGCTGATGATGCGGCATCGCCGGGATATGGTTATCCTGGTGGACAGTTTTCTACCTTAAATGGCCTGAATGACCAATTGCCAGGATATGTGCCGGGGCAAAAACCGATCGTATTCACCCAGGGCATTGCACAACGCCTGTACGCAAATTCCGACTTGAAATTGCAAATGCATTATGCGCCAACCGCTTCCGATGAGCAAGATAGCAGCAGTGTAAACCTGTTTTTTGCCCAAAAACCGGCCACCCGCTTCTTGAAAAGCAAGGTAATGATCCCGTTTGCGGGTACTTTAACCAACGGCCCATTTATCATCCCGGCCAATCAGGTCAAGAAATTCCATGGTACCTGGACCATTCCGGAGGATGCGAGTATGGTAGGCGTTCAGCCACATTGCCACAAGTTAGGACAGGCCTGGGAGGTATTTGCCATTACGCCCAATCAGGATACGATCAACCTGGTTCGGGTAAATGACTGGGATTTTAACTGGCAGGGCATGTTTTACTTTAAAAAACTGATCCCGCTGCCAAAAAACTCGGTCATTCATGCTTATGCCACCTATGATAATACCGCGAACAATATTGAAAACCCCAATAGTCCACCCAAGTTTGTGATCTGGGGTGAAAATACCGACGATGAAATGTATTATTTACCCTTGCTGTACCTGAGTTATCAGCTTGGCGATGAGGATCTTGTGTTGGATGAGGTGAGTGGGGTAGGCGACGATCCGCAGTTTTATACCATTCAGGATGCATTATATCCGGTGCTTTCTCCCAATCCGGCCAGCGATCAGGTAAAAGTTGGTTTTACGTTAGCCAGTGGAAGCACCATTGGTTTGCGTTTATTCAATCAGCAGGGTCAAATGGTCAGAAGTTGGGAAACGGGCCAGTTTTATTTACCGGGTCTGCACACACGTGCGCTGGATTTGAGTTTAATTCCGGCAGGTATATATACGCTTGTGCTAGAAACCAAAGATAAGCGCCACGCCCAGCAGTTGGTGGTTGCGTCGGCACGATAAAGCAGTTTTTAAAAGCATGGCCACCCTGGGCACTTAATAGGAAGCAGGTAAACGGGGTGGTATGTTTTTTACAATTGCCGGCCAGCGTATTTAGCAATTTTAGTAAACAAGTCGTTGGGATTGAAGGGCTTGGGGATATAATCATTCATGCCCACTTCCGATGATTTGGTTTTATCGCTGATGGTGGCGGAGGCGGTAAGCGCGATAATTGGAATATTTGGATCAAACTGACGGATCATTTGCGTGGCGGCATAACCGTCCATTTCCGGCATTTGAATATCCATCAGAATCAGGTCGTATTGGTTATTGCGCGCCTTTTCTACTCCTAAAAGCCCATTTTCGGCAATTTCGAAATCAATTTTCCAGCGGGCGAAAAATTTGGAGGCTACTTTAATGTTAATTATAAAATCCTCTACCATTAACAGGCGTACCCCTTCAAGGGGGCTGGATTCAGCGTCTATTAGAGCAATTTCTTTCATGGGAGCCGCAGTTTTGCTTATTTCAAGTTCAAGATTGAAATAAAAACGCGAACCTTTCCCGACCGTGCTCTCCAACAAAATATCACTTTTGTAGAGTTGCAACAGGCGGCGGGTGATTACCAATCCTAGTCCGGTTCCGCCAAATTTACGGGTTGTAACCGAACTTGCTTGTGTAAACAGTTCAAATATTTTTTGTTGATGTTCGGGTGCAATGCCGATGCCAGTGTCAAGAATTGAAATTTCGATTTGTGCCATTTCCTGCTGTACCCCCAATAATTTATAAACAATGGTTACGGCACCTGTTTCTGTAAATTTGATGGCATTTGAAACCAGGTTGGAAAGGATTTGGCTTAACCGCAAGGAATCTCCAATAAGGGTATCTGGCACACGTTCATCGGCTTCCAAAACCACTTTATAGCCTTTTTCGTCGGCCTTAGGCTGATAAGATTTTTGAATATTATGCACCAACTGTTTGAAATTGAAGTCCGTGTACTCCAATTCCACTTTTCCTGCTTCAATTTTACTGAAGTCGAGCAGGTCATTGATCAGAATATAAAGGTTATCGGCCGCAAATTGCAAGGTATCCAGGTTTTCCACCATGACGGGGGTGTTTTCTTCCTGCTTCATCAGGTACACGAGTCCAACAATCGCATTGAGCGGTGTACGGATTTCGTGGCTCATAATAGAGAGAAACTCCGATTTGGCGCGGGTTGCTTCCTCCGCTGCATCTTTTGCTTGAATGAGTTGATCCTCAATGCTTTTTTGGTAAATGATCTGTTGTTTCAAAAACTCAACCAAACCGAGCAAATTATTTTCATTAAATTCCGGAACCGTAAATCCGACCGGTACTTCCAGGGTACGGGCGGCGTCCACTAATTTTTCGAAAGATTGTTTGCGTTGGGTGACTTCCAGTTTTAACTGTTGGTTTATTTCGGCATACTCGCGGTCGTTCAGTTGGGTAGAATGATCGAATAGCTCCTTATCGCGTTCATAATTCAGGTAAGAATCATTGACGGCAGAAATAAAATCGACCTCCCTGATATCATCAAGGTCACTGTTTTTTAGGTATTTAAAAATTTGCCTTTTTAATAATGGATGGAGTTTTCCAATATCCAGTACCAATGGAGTCATCTTATTTCGATTCCGTTAGGGTAGTAATTGTCATGGTTTGATTGTGCAAGTCACATTTTCCGGTCGCCAAGGGTGATATTTCACCATAGGAGTAAAATCCGGTCATAAATGTGTGTTCGCCAAAAATTTCTTTGGCCGCTTCGATCTCTTCGTCAATACGCTGACCAAGCGCCAACCGTCGTCCAACACAACTTACAAGGATTGCGAGATCTGGTTTTTTATCCGGATTCAGCAACGTTTGTTCAGCAGCCGTAGCCGCTGCATCGATCAGGCGGTCAAAATTAGCTTTCATCAAATTCACATAAGCGCCTTCCGGCATTTCTCCGGCAAACACCATGCTTCCATCGTTTTCATCTATAGAAAGGATGGTGCGCACTACCGGTTCTGCATCCTGGGAAATTTTCATCGAAAGCGGGAACAACAATGCTGCACCAGGCAGTTCGGAGGCGTATTTACCCAGGTATTCTTTGTACAAATCGAGGGCTTTTTTGCCTCCAAATTCATAGAGTATATTGTAACTGGATTTCGTGATTTGGCGTTCGGGTCCAAAAACGTCCCAACCACCCATGGTGCCGTGGCCAACTTCCAAATCTTTACCATACAAACCGATGGCTACAATTTGTCCTTCAGTCGGCTCTGCATCCAGTCCAACCAGGGTTTTTTCAAACCGTGCTGCATCCCCTGCCAATCCGCCCGACACCGAAACATGGGCGCTCAGATTTTCGTTGATACCTTTGATCAGATCACTGCCATTTACTTTGCTGCCATCGGAGAGCACAAAAATCATTTTAAGATCGTCTCCTTGCAAGGATGCCGAAAGGGACTTGCCTGCTTCAAAACTTTGTTGGTAGTTGGAAATACTTGCCTGGGCCTTTCGAATTTGGGTTTTTTCAAACTGAATGGCAGTCGCGACAACAGAACCCTCGTGGGCAGCCGATTGATAGATTTCACCGGAAGTACTACATAGGAGCACCGAGGCCGCTGGATAGGTTTCCTTAAAATGAGCGTACCAATGGCCTTGTTCAAGCAGGGTGCGCTCGCCGAAAACCATTACGAGTTGCGCCTGCTCAGCAGAGAAGCCTTCAGACGTGTCAAGATTATGCCAGCGATCGCCAGCGAAAAAAGATTGCGTGATTTTCATGACAGAAAGATTATTTCTCGTAACAAGCAACAAACGTGCCGCAACAACAGAATTGACGATTTAAATGGAGAAAATGCTTGTTTAAGGTAAGGTTTAATGCGTTTGAAGCTAAAAACAAAAATTTAATACCGTAGATATTTGTAAAAACAGGCAAGGACATACATTGTTATGTAGTAGGGCAATAAAAAAATCCTCAGTATAAAGCGGTTGCTACTATCTGAGGATTTTCTTTAAGGGTTTTGAACTGCCAACTATAAAAGGTTCCGTTTATTCTTCTGAAGGTGCTTCAGTTTTGTCGTTGGTCAATCCGTAAAATGCCGTAGCAGTAAGCGTGAGGAAAATGAGGAAATAGGTTGAAGTCATGGATTAAGATTTTGTACGGGAATAAAAAGAGAAGCGATGAAATGCAATGCAAAGTTAAGATTTTAGTTAATAAACAGGTGGTTTTCTTTTGTTAAATGAACTTAAACATTTTTGGAGTAGTTAAATTGAGTACTTTTCTTGTGTAATATTCTGCCAGTACGCCTGTTTGTTGTTTTTTTATTTTAAATTTTTTGAAAAAAATAGATAATAATTTTGTTTTGCACCTTTTTTTTACCCTATTTGGTATATTTTTAATGTTAAGCGGCGTGTATCTATATTGGGCGGTCTTTTTTTTAAGAATACGGTTAGGCGGTGATTAAAGATGCGTTGGCCAGGAACTAAAATTTGCCAATTTTGTTTGTAGGGTCAGCATCTGTGTGTTTGATTTACCACAGCACATTCAAATTTTTTTCTGAACTTGCCATCCAGTTTGGAACTGTTTTTAGTCATTTTCCTATTACCTGTTTTACCATGCATTTCGAGCCAAAAGACGTTTACCGGAAGTTAGAGTTTGACAAAGTCATTGATTTGCTTGAAAAAGAAGCGCATACGGTCATGGCGGCCGAAGAACTTCGGAACCTGGAGCCATCCATCCGTTTTGATGAAATTGACCTGCAGTTGCGGGAAGTGCGCGAATACAAAATGGCACTTGAAAAAAATGACCGTTTCCCTTTAGAGACTTTTTATGACGTGCGTCCTGATTTGCGCATGCTCGAAATTGAAGGTTATACGCTTCAAATGGAGTCTTTTCAGCAAATCCTGCGCATTTTGATGATGATGCGCGATATTTTTAAATATTTCGGATCGGGACCAAAGAAGGATATTTATCCCAAATTGTACGATATTATACGGCCACTCAGTTTTGACGACGGTTTGATCAAGGCGATCATGGCGGTATTTGATGAAAAAGGAGAAATACGCCCCGACGCATCGCCTGAATTGATGCGTATTCGACGTGAAATGCAGCAAAAAGTGCGTGAACTCGACGGCCGTTTCCGCCAAATCATCCAGGAATATCGCGCCAAAGGCTGGCTTTCTGATACGCCGGAGAGCTTCCGGAATGGTCGCCGCGTATTGTCGGTACCCGCAGAACACAAACGAAAAATCAAGGGGATCATCCACGATGAATCCGATACGGGTCGTACGGTATTTATTGAACCTGAACCGGTTGTGGAAATAAACAATGACCTATTCGATCTTGAACACGAAGAAAAGCGCGAGATTTTTAAAATTTTGCGCGATCTGAGCGACCAAATTCGCCCTTACGGTAGCATGATTGGAGCGTACCTGCAGGCGCTCATCCGCTATGACGTTATCTATGCAAAATCGAGGGTAGCCATTGCCATGCGCGCCAATATGCCGGTGCTGAAGGAAAAACCGTTTATCGGTATTCGCAAGGGCTATCATCCGCTTTTGTACCTGAAAAATAAGGCGAGCAACCGTAAAACGGTGCATTTTGACTTGAAATTGAACTCCGAAAACCACATGCTGATCCTGTCTGGCCCCAATGCCGGCGGTAAATCGGTGGCCATGAAATCGGTTGGTTTGATGCAATTGATGGTGCAAAGTGGCTTGTTGGTTCCAATGCATGAATTGAGCGAAATGGGCGTGTTCCGGCAGATTTTTGCCGATATCGGTGACCAGCAAAGCCTGGATGATGATTTGAGTACCTATTCATCGCGTTTGCAAAATGCACGGGCGTTTATCGAGAAAGCAACGCCACAAACCTTGGTGCTCATCGACGAATTTGGTAGCGGAACAGACCCGAAGCCTGGTGGATCCATTGCCGAAGCGATTTTGCGCCAATTGCACCGAAAAGGTGTTTTTGCCGTGATTACCACCCACTATTCCAACTTGAAGGTGTTTGCTTTCCGAAATCCAGGCATCCTCAATGGCAATATGCACTTTGATAAGGATACGCTTTCTCCTACGTATGAACTAAAAGTTGGTCGACCAGGGAGCAGTTATGCCTTCGAAATCGCCGCCAAAAGTGGTTTGCCTAAGGAAATTATCGACTATGCACGCAACCGCACCGGGAGCGAAACCGCGGTGGATGATATTTTGGTGGAATTGCAACGCGAAAAACAGGAATTAGAGGAGCGCTTGCGTTCGGTACTCGACAAAGAGCAAGGGTTGGAGCGCCTGATTAAGACGTACGACAGTTTGCACCAAGACCTGGAGGTAAAGCGGAAACGCCTCAAACTGGATCAAAAAGAACACGAATTGCGCCAAAGCGCCAATGTTGCCCGCGAGGTAGATAAAATTGTGCGACAGCTCAAAGAGGAGAAAAACCTGGAAAAAGCCCAGCAATTTAGTTCACAACTGCGCGAAGAACGGGCCGAAAAAGCCAAGGCTGTAGATGAAATCAATGCAGAAGTAGTGCGCCTGGAAGAGCAAAATACGCCTTCCGCCTCCAGCCGTCCGCTTGCAGTAGGCGATTACGTGCGCCTGCGCGCAGGGGGGGCAACGGGAAAGATTGAGAGTATGAAAGGCCAGAAAGCGGTGGTGCAATTGGGCGAACTCAAGGTGACGGTGGCTTTGCGCGAATTATTGCCTGCGGCTGAACCGATTAAGCAAACCTCCAACATTACCGCAACCGACCTGCAACATGCTGCGGCATTCGAATCGAAGATCGATTTGCGGGGCATGAGCAAGGAAGAAGCGTATAAGGTGCTCGAAAAATTTGTAGACAATGCCTTGTTATCCAATGCTGCCGTATTGCGGATTCTGCATGGAAAAGGGAATGGCATTTTGCGCAATTTCGTAAAACAGAAACTGCGCGAATACGGTGGTAGTGTATCGCGGGTGTATCATCCGGAGCCGGATGCAGGTGGTGATGGCGTAACCATTGTTGAGTTGGCTTAAGAGCCAACTCAACAACCATTTTTTATTCTACGGATAAAAACGCGAAAGAAGCCCGTTCCGGGAAGGTAGCAGCGCCTTCTTCCCCTTCTGCGGCGATATAGTAGTGCTTGCACAGACTAGCGTCAATCACCGTTGTGTAAATCCCGTCTTTGGCGGTAACGTCGCCGTTGGTACCATCGTCCCACATGGCAGTGCGGCTAAACGCAAAGCCTTTTGCTTTCCGATACATCAACCAACCTGCTTTTGCTGTAGTGAGGCGTGCCGTAACTTTTACTTTTTCGCCTTCTTTGGTATGCTTGGCCTCGGCAATGGTTGGTTGTACTTTATTCAACAAGGGATGTTTGGCTAAATACTGTGCCCGTTTTTCCATCAATTGCTTGATGCCGATGATGTGATCGGGTCCATCAATCACTGTTTTATCCAAGCTATTTTGAAAGTTTGCGTAACTGTATAGCTTCATCGTGTCTTGTTTGACCGCTGCGTCAATGTCTTTCACCATCGCTTGGGCGCGGGTCACCAGTTGACCATTTTGCAAATAATCATTTGAAATGGTGCGGAGATGTGCCAGGTATATTTTCCGGTACAGGGGAATGCGCAACAGTTTGGAAATCAGCGGACGTTTGAGGTTATCAATTTCAGCAAGTGGCTGGTATTGAATCAATTGTTCGTCGGGCATTTCCTCAAAAGAAAAATTGCGCCGCCATCCACCGAAGGACATATTAAGATCCCAGATGAGCGGGTGTGCTACGCCGGTCGTATCAAACCACAGGTAATAATTGTGTGAGAGCGAGCCATTGTAGCTGTCCAGGTTTACAATCGCATTGTTGATTGCCAGCATCCATAGGGTTTGGTCTACATCCAGCACCGTTTCGATCTTATCAGGCGTTTTATTCAACACTTTAATCAGGTTGAGGAGTGGTTTCCAGGCCGCTGGATTATCCACTTCATAAAATGCGTCGTAACAACCCGTATTGTCGTTGAGGTAAGTTAGGGACGCATTTTCACCTTTGGGGCAACCGGATTGGCTGCGCACCCGTTTCCAGTTGTCAGGGTCGCATTTAACCAGAAAGCCTGCGTTGGTATCAAAGTGTTTTTTGATAAAGGCAGCATCGATGGACTCCGTGTTGATATACAGCCCGTAATACTTGTTGTTGAGGTACAATTTGGCAAAATTGCACTGCGGGGCGGGCATATATTTGCGAATTACTTCATACGCCAGGGGATCGCGGATAAAACTAGGATCCAGAAAAGCATTCGATAGCTTAATGGTGGAATAGGTATCCTTGATTTTTTGCGACTTTATTTTGTAATCGAGGCGGATATTGACCGGCAATTTTTTGTACGTGTCGTTGCGGGTACGGAAGTACGAACTGTTGCCTTTGTAGCGAATACCTACACTGTCGAAGCGTGCGCCATTCACCATCGCTGATCCTGTAAGGCGGGCCTCGGGGTTAATTTTTTTTATGGAGTCCAGTTTGACATCCCAGTTTTTATAAGGCAAATCGACCTTAACTTCCTGAATACTGGTACCGTAAAAATCTTGCGCAGGCAACAGCGTTGGCAAAATGAACAGTAAAGCGCAAAGAATCGTACAATAGTGTTGTTTTATCATAGCAATCGAAAAAGGCATACAAGAAAGGTGTCGGCCGTTTTGTTTATTTATTGAGTTCGCTCAGTTTTACTTTGAAGGGCTTTTTGGTGTAATCGGCAGGAAAAAACGAAACGGTACCGGCATTTTCCACCATGATAAAATAGTCGAGCGTGGCATCGGTTGTTTTTGCTTCCACATTGACGGTGAAGTTTTTCACGCCAGTAGGCAAATCCGTGGACGGCTCTTCGTTCATCGGCATTACATCATACGCTTCCCGGTCGCTAAAGCGGTAATACACCAAAACGCGTTTCGGAAAGCGATCGGCCTTTGCGGTCAGGCGGAAAGCATTGACCTTTTTGTTTTCGAATTTTGCGCGACTTTGTACCAATACATCGGTTACGGCAGAGGGTAGGGAGGTCAGTTCGGGGTGCACTTTCAGGTATTTGGAGCGTTTTGCCATTAATTCGACCAATCCTGGAATTTTACTGCGTTTGCCGACGGTTTCGCGCAGGCTTTTTTGAAAGTCTTCCAGGTTGTACACCTTATATTTATCATCATTGAAAGGAACTACGATAAGGCCCTGGAGTTCTTGCGCCCGTTTTTCGTAAGCGCCGTTCAGGAAGTTTTCTTCATTAATCTGGCGGATGTGGGCCAGGTAAATTTTCTTGTACAAAGGATCTTTCAGCAATTGGCTGATGAGGGGTTTGTACGGATTTTCGGCATGTAACAATGGATCCAGGTTTTGCAGCTCTTTTAGGTCCAGATCGCTGCCACTTCCGCCGCCGGTGTTTTTATAACTACCGAAAGAAAGGTTCAAATCCCAGTGAACCGGTTGAAAACGGCTATTTTCGTCGCGGTACATGTAATAGTTGACACTGTGGTTGCCGGAGTAACTGTTGAGGTTAACCATTACATTGTTCAGTGCCAGCATCCAAAGGGTGCGGTCAATATCGAGGAAACGGTCAATTTTGCCGGGTTCGTTGTTCAAAATCCGGGTAAACTCCTGTAATTCAGTCATACCGGTAGCGGAAATTAAATCATAATTTCCTTTATAGCAGGCGATGTTGTCTTCGAATTCGAGCGAACCAAAGGTATTTTGGCGGCAAGTGGTGGGTATTTCTTCAGGTTTATAATCTACGCCTGCTTTGAAGAAAATGCCGTTGTTGGCGCCGTAGTTGTTAGTAAGGAATTGTTTATCAATACTTTCAATATTGATAAAAACACCGATGTATTCATCGTTTACATACAATTTGGTGTAAGCAGCCTGGGAGCTGGGCATGTACTTACCAGCAATTTCATGAAACAGCACTTCACGCACCATACTTGGGTCGCGCAGGGCCGACGAAAGTTTGAGGGTGGTATATCCCTGGTGGTTTTGGGTCGCGTTGTTGTTATTGAGTCGGATCGTGAGCGGGTTGCGTTTCAAACCCGTTTGATAGGATTTGTCGCCGCGAAAGCGAACGCCCACTTCATCGTATTTCATGCCGTCAACGGTTACCGAACCGCTCAATAGTCCAGCGCTGTAGATGCGCATGGAATCCAGGGCATCGGACCAGTTTTTCATGGGAAGGGTAAGCCGAATTTCTCCGATCGTTTTTTTGTCAAAAAGCGTGCGGGTGCTCTTGATGTTTTGAGCATTCAGGGCAAAAGGTAAAATGGCAATCAGGGCCAAAATGAATTTTTTCATGGCAAACCACTGCGTCGTTAAAGAAAAAAATGCGTGACGAAAATCGGGGCAATGATACAAAAAGGTGTATTTGCTTTGCTATCTTAGGGAATAATTATCCCGAATGGCATGCAAGAAATGTACAAAATATTCAAATGATCTGTTCAAAATCGGCTTTTGCTACTACCGGCAGCGTTCGCGCAAAACCTGCGAGCTTCGTTTGGTGCATTTGACGAAAGGTAGTTTGTACTTGTTCAATGAACGGAGCGTCCACAAGTTGCTGAATTGCTTCCAGCGTAGCAACCCGTTCATCATCCCCCAATTTGAAGGTCTGTTCGTATAACGTATTTTCAAACTTGACACTCACACGGTTGTCCATTTTAAAAATAGTTATTTTGAGCAACGGGTGCTCAATGTTCCCAATGATGCGCATAGTCTCGTGTTTATTAACTTGTATTTCGGTTGCAAAATTGCAATAAAAAGCGCAATAACGGATATTTATTTAATACTTTAAATCTCTGCAGGCCCGTTAAACACCTGAAACAAACTCGCAGCCGCAGCCCCACCCAACAAGGCACCACCCAAATAAACCCAGGTATCAATGCCCTGCAAGGCACCCATCAAGGCCATACCAAGCGCTAGCGCCGGATTGAAAGCCCAATCACTTAGATGTCCGAGGCTATAAGCTACCGCCAATAAGGCTAGTCCGGGGGCCACCGCTTTGGTCATTACATTTTGTTCGGTAGCCTGGTGTACCTGCAACCAGATAAAAACCAGGGCCAGGGTGCCCAAAACCTCCGAAATCAGGGTGCATATCCACTGATGTTGTAAGGGGCGCAGTTCCAATCCGCCCGCACAACTCAATAAAAAACTGCCCAAAGTTGCCGCTAAAAGGCCGCCCGCCAATTGCGCCACCACATAATACAAAAAATCGGTGCGATCAATCATGCCCCGCATCAAGGCTGCTAAGGAAATCGCCGGATTGAAATGGGCGCCCGAAATAGCATACAAAGCCAAACTGCTGCCCACCAACATCGCACCCGCCGCCAGGGGCATCATGCTGCTGGAGCCGTTATTGGCCGCCATTAAGACGGTTAAAACGAAAAAAAAGGTCCCAATCAACTCTGCCAGATACTTTTTCATGCACTTTTGATTTTATTTGAAAGGAAAATACAATTTTTGTGATCAATTTTGAAAACTCAAAAGTATTTAACTGCTTCCGTATGGTTCGTTCCTTTTTGATATTAATTGTTTTTCAGATGCTTTTATCCGCAGTTTCTTTCGGTCAATCCAAACGCCTAAGCCCGGAATTGCTCTGGCAACTTGGCCGCGTGGCGCTGGATGCCGTATCGCCCGATGGCAAATATGCTGTATATGGTGTTCAAAAATACGATTTGGCCACCAATAAAAGTACCCGCACCTTATATAGTGTAGAAATACGCAGCGGAAATACCAAAATACTCAGCAACCCGGAACGCAGCGCCAGTGATGCCGCTTTCCATCCCGCCGGTGGCCGTATTGGTTTTTTGGAAGACGGCAAATTGTTTGAGGTCAAGCTGGATGGACAAGGCCAAACCCAATTGTCGGACATCGAAATGAATGGATTTATGTACGCGCCCAATGGCGAGTCCGTGTTGTACGTACGCGATGTAAAACACGACCAGAAGGCTTCGGAGGTAAATCCTGATTTGCCGCTGACGACCGGCAGGGTGATGGACGGCTTGATGTATCGGCACTGGAAATCGTGGCACGACTATCAATACAGCAATATTTTTTATCAAATATTCGAAGGAAACCGATTGAGTGGTACCGAAAAAGCCGTCATGAACGAAGCATTCGACAGCCCGTTGCAACCGATGGGCGGCATGGAGCAAATCACCTGGAGCCCGGATGCGCGCTGGATTGTGTACACCAGTCGGAAGTTGAAAGGTACTGCGGCGGCCCAAAGCACCAATTCGGATATTTATGGCTTTGATGTCAACACCGGCGAAACGGTCAATTTTACGGCCGATTTACCCGGTTATGATATGGATCCGGTGTTTTCGCCCGATGGCAAATATTTGGCCTGGACCAGCATGGAACGCGCCGGCTATGAAGCCGATCGCACGCGCTTGATGGTGTTGGACTTACAAACTAAAAAGCGGGTAGAACTTACCAAAGGCTGGGATTACGAGGCCAATGCGCCACAGTGGGCGCCCGATGGGAAATCATTGTATTTCCTGAGCAGCACTAATTTTACCTATCAATTGTATCAGATCACCGTTGCCGATAAAAAAATACGTGCCATTACCGAAGGCCAGCACGATTATACCGCCTTCAAAGTGGCTGGTAATGAATTGGTTGCGACCCGCACCGCCATGGATCAACCGGCAGAGTTGTATGCCGTAAATGCACAAACAGGGGTTGCGCGTGCTTTATCCAAAGTAACCGAACCGATTTGGAAAGATATTGCCAAAGGAAAAGTGGAGCGCCACACTGTAAAAACAACGGATGGCAAGGATATGAATGTGTGGATGGTATTTCCGCCCAATTTTAACCCCGCGAAACGTTATCCTGCCATTTTAGTTTGTCAGGGCGGCCCACAATCTGCGCTTAGTCAGGGTTTTTCGTATCGCTGGAACATGCAATTGATGGCTGCCAACGATTATGTGGTCATTGCGCCTTGTCGCCGGGGCATGCCGGGATCCGGCCAGGCCTGGTGCGACGCGATTCAGGGCGACTGGGGTGGAAAGCCGATGCAGGATTTATTGTCGGCTACCGATTATGCGGCCAAACAACCAGGTGTGGACGCAGGAAAAATTGCCGCGGCGGGCGCCAGTTTCGGCGGATTTTCGGTGTATTGGCTGGCGGGCAACCACAACAAGCGTTTTAAAGCGTTTATTGCGCATTGTGGTATTTTCAATTTGGAGAGTTTTTACACCGAAACCGAAGAAGTATGGTTTGTGAACCACGATTTTGAAGGTGCTTTTTGGCAAACCCCCAAGCCTAAGAATTACAAAGCCAGTCCGCATTTATTTGCCCAAAACTGGGATACCCCGATTTTGGTGGTACACAACGAGTTGGACTTCCGGATTCCTGTGACCGAAGGCATGCAGGCGTTTCAGGCAGCGCAATTGCGGGGTATCCCGTCGAAGTTTTTATACTTCCCCGACGAAGGCCACTGGATGTCGAAACCGCAAAACAGTGTGTTGTGGCAACGGAACTTTTTTGGGTTTTTGACGGAGCATTTGGGGAAGTAGGGTAGGGGACCTAAATAGGTGGTGTGGTTTTGGTCAACGGTTGGCGCTCGCGATGTACCTGGATGCTGCTGGGTGCATCGCTGGCGCCAACCATTGGTAATCAAACTACTGGATATTTTTATTTCGCGCAGATGTTACACAGAATAAAAAGCGCAGATTTTACGCAGAAAAACCTGCGTAACATCTGCAAAAATGCATCTGTGTTGCATCTGCGCGAAAAATGTACAGTAGTGTGGTTGGTGGCGCATCTTTCTGTTTATTTTCCTTTCTTGATGTATTTTTCAACGAATTCTGCGTTAAACCGGAGATAATGGAAATAAGTATCTGCCAATTCTTTTAACCTTTCGTTATTCAATGGAACGTGGTCATATCCAAATTTACTTCTTAATTTCTTTACGAATTGAATTTCAGCGTTTTTTTGATAAGTTTCCTCCATATTCTCTGTAGCATAGAAATCAATTACCCATTCATTATCATAGCACAATTGCTCAAGTGGAAACCAACCGTTAAAGTATCCGATTGATAGAAATTCATTTAAATTCTCTCCGATTATCCAGTTGTATTCGCTCATTGAATCTCCAAAATTCATTGGAACGGTCATTACAACTGGTTGTATGGTTTCTGATATTTCCAAAATACTATAGTGAACACCGTCTCCTCCTGTGCATGCAAAAATTTCCGTATTTATTGGCGAACTATCGTATATGAATGTTTTGTCATTTATTAGAATCATTCCTGCATAATCAAAGTAGAGACCTGGAAACTCATTCTTTGTCTCGGTTGCCAATTCTTCGACAACTTTTCTGAATGCTTCTAATCCGATTATTCGTTTGTTGTTCATTTGAGTTTTTCTTGGTTGTCGCTACGGTTGTGTATGCGCAGTTTAAATTTACCTTAAAATATTAATCAAATTTAAATTGCGCATACACTTTGTTGGTGGCAAGTGTTTTGGTCATTTTTGCACTTTCACCCAGTTAACCAACTCTTCAAATACTTCAATTTCAGTTCTACTGTCTTTCAGTATTTCATCATATGTAAACCCCTTTATATCCATTAAATATTCAACCATCAATCTTCCTTTACAATAATAGGCAGGCATATAGTGTCCCTTCACAACTTCAACAAAACCATCTTTTGAGTTTTTCTCTAATTCTACATATCGATCAATCTCAAATCTCAAACTATAATCACTTGATTTGAGCATATTTTGTCGTGATATATATTCTGGATAGCCTTCAAGTTTCCACATTGGCGGATGTTTTATTGGGCTGAAACTTAGTAAACCATATCTATTTCCTTGCAGATTATGAACCATCTCATGGACAATTATTTCGGTTAAATTTGCACTACTTCTGAGGCCTTTGATAAGGTTATTTTTGATATCAATTGGATACTTAACCGTTATGTATCCCGCAGTGGCTCTGGCAATGGGTCCTTTACCTTGTAGGTCTTCTATTGTATTGAAAAAATTGTTATGTGCTAAGAAAATATTAAACACAAAATTTGTGTCATGTAATTCGCTATGCTCAATTAATTGGTATGCATGGTCGAGAATATTTATTAGTCCATCTTTATCAATCTCGTTATCATAGTAAATCCTGAATTTTTGATGTTCTATTTTGTTCGCAAATAAGGTTTGAGGGAAGCACATTAAAGTTATCAATCCCGAAATAAAAACAATGAGTATTAAAACAAGACTCGCTATTGTTTTTTTTATGATTTTTTTCATTTGTTTTGACTTTGTGTTTTAGTTTGATACACTTGCCACCAATCGTTTGGATGTGCGAATGTGCGACGTTTAGGAGGTTTTTCGCATATCCTTTGTTGGGCGGGTCTTTTTATTTGCATGATTTTCAATTACTTATAGCAAACGGTTTACTGGAAAGTTAGTTAGTTGGCTAATTTCTGGCGGATTTATCTCTTTACCATCCATGTTCATTTTTTGACTCAATGCCCAGGGCCTCTTTAAGCCCTTTCCGCCAATTAATCAACCATTCCTGCGTTGAGCGCAGGCTTTCACTTTTACTGCCATATAACCAACCTCCAAATTCGTTTTCAAGAGGACCGTATTTTGCTTCCAGATCATCAGGATTGATGCTCCATTGGGCTGCTAAGTGCCTTATCCCATCTTTGGTAGAAACGCCCTGATCGCGTTGCTCAAATAATTCCTCGTTGAATATAAAACCAAAGCGGAGTTCCAAAGGAGATGGGTCTCCGAATTCAAAATGTCCCCCATTCCCCAAATCCAAACTATATACCCGAAGCAGTTTACCGCTTTCCACAATGGCATATTCATATAGATAACCCTCCCATATTTGATAGTATTGTACCGATACATATTGCCGGCTCATGGTTAGCAGTTTTCCCAGAAACATTTGCCATCGGTCCGGAATATCCGCTTGTCCCGGATCGGTTTTGGGGATAGGTTCAGGCAATATTTTTTCCAATAATACAGCATAATCGCCGGTAAGCAGGGTATAGCCGTTTAGAGGGCGCGTAATGAATAGATGGTCGCTTTCAGGAACCGGCTTCACTACATCCCGCCAGGATTTCTTGTGAAAATCCATTGGGTTAAGTCGGTCAAACAGTGATTCCGGGTCGCTTGTTTTTACCGCTAAATAATTGGAAAAGGCCATGTTATGTCTGAATTAAGATTGACAAGGCATATCATTTTGTTTCGCCAACTTCCGTACCACCGCAACAACATTTCCTATTTCCCCAATACCAACGCAATAATACCCCCTTATAAATCAATCACTTAATTTAAAAGCCCGTATCCTAGGTCAGTTGCAGTAATGTGAAAGCAAACATACTACTTCCATTTTATATATCCCAAAAAACCAGTGCGCTTTTAACGCATCCATTCCTTTCATTGTAAAGTACGCACCCTTGCATCCGGGTTAATCAGGCAGCCTGCCTATAAATCAACAAGCGCCTTTCGCCAGGGCATTAAGGTCCCTTGCTCCAATGTTTGTTCTTGCGTTCCGGCATAAACAAGAAAATTTTGCTTGGGCGGCGATCCGCTGATTTGCGCCCATTTTGATAAACCCGACACCAGACGGGAATTAAAGGTTTGGCTGCTTTTTATTTCAATGGCTTTTAATTCCCCCGCTTCTTCAATCAGGAGGTCTACTTCGTTGCCATGTTGATCCTGCCAGAACCAGAAAGCAGGACGTTTGCCTAAATGCGCGCGTTTTTTGAAAAGATCTGCAACGATCGCGTTTTCCACAATATTTCCAAAGGTTGGGTAAGTTTCCAGTTGTGCAGGCGATTCGATGCCCAGCAAGTGGCAGACAAGGCCCGTATCAAAGAAATAAAACTTGGGCGTTTTGATGATTCTTTTATTAAAATTGTTGTGAAAAGGTTGCAGATAAAAAATGATGTAAGAGGCCTCCAAAACAGAGAACCATGATTTTACGGTGTTGACGGACAAACCGAGGTCGGTAGCAAGGCTGCTGAGGTTGAGCGGTTGTCCTATACGCCCTGCACACAAGCGCAAAAACCGGTTAAACAGCGTAAGGTCGCCGACGTTCTTCAGGAGGCGCACATCGCGTTCTAAGTATGTTTGGATATAATTATTGAAAAAAATGCTGGGCGGTATTTTTTTTTCGTACAATCCCGGATAGCCGCCTTGCCAAACAAAATTTTCCAAAACCTGATGATTAAAAGCAGTGTCCTTCATTTCGCTATAGCTAAAAGGCAACAGGTTGAGGATGCCCACTCTTCCCGCAAGGGACTGGGTTATGTTTTCCATCAACAGAAAATTTTGGGAGCCGGAAAGGATAAATTTTAGTTGTTTGTCGGCATCTACCATCACCTGGAGGTAAGAAAAGAGTGCCGGAACCCGTTGGACTTCATCTAAAACTGCCCCTTTTGTAAAATCCTTTAAAAACCTCCGTGGGTCTTGTTCGGCCAACAGGCGCAGTTCAGGATCTTCCAGGTTGCTGTACGGCAAATTTGGATAAAGGCTTTTTAACAAGGTCGTTTTACCCGCTTGGCGCGGCCCGCCCAGGTAAATAATGGGGTAATATCGTTCCAATTCCCGAATGGCTCCGGTTATTTCCCTTGCAATCATAACGAGTAAATTTTCAATTCAATTGCAAATTTACTCAAAATTAGTTTAGGAATGCGAATTTTTTACGTTCATACGTTCATCCATCGGGACCGTTGTTCTGAGATTTTTAAGAACCCGTTCAACAGCAATACGATCTAAAAAACATTGCAACGCGTTCAATCAGGTTTCCTGGCTTGGCTTTGGTGGTTAAATACAATATTATAATACCCGTATTGTCTCCGTAATGAATGATATAATCGTCCTTTAAATCTCCGTCTAAGTCACCCTTAAAAATTATTTCATAAGGATTAAAATATTCAGGTTTATTTAAAAGTTGCCTTTTTTTTCCACTGATGAGATACAATTCACTCGGTTTCCATGTTTTAGCATCCTTATTTTCAATCAGTTCTACTGATGCGTTATCTAAATCAGATTTCTTTACAGGGCTTTCCTTGTTATAACTGTAAAGTCTTGTGTTTTTCCCTCGAACAACTTCTTTTTTTGATAGTCTTCCGTTTTTACTGCCAATAATGAACGAGAGGCTATCATTCTTTGAGGTAGAAATTATCAAACCGCAGGTATATATTCTTGTTCTATAATAGCTCATACTAATTTCTTTAACTTTATATTTTCCTTCCCCTTCTTTAAAATATCCGAACCACTTCCAATCGTTTGGATTATGCAAGTTTTCTGCATCACAGCCACATCCAGGATATAGCAGGATAAAGTCGTTTTCATATTTCTCGTTAAACCGATATTTATAGTTTGGTTTGTAATTTAAATATACATCAAAAACATATCCTTTCATTTTTTTGTACTCGATTTTCACCCAATTTCCTTTTACCAATTCCTTATCTGCATTATCAATATGAGGAATGAAAATCGAATCGATATTAAATGATTTATCTGATATATATTTTATCGTTGAGCCAAAGGGAATATTTGTTATTTTCCTGGAATTCATGCGTGGTTCACTTCTCAGATTCAGCCCACCGTTTGCAATGACAAAAATGGCGTTCGTGTCCACTTGAATATTTTGAGCAAGCAAGACATTTACTCCAAAGGAAATCAAATAGAATGTTATATATTTTTTCATTGTTTTTCAATTTTCAGAACGTTGGCATGGGCGCAGTAGCGGCGCATAGCGGCCATCGGCGACCATACAAAGTTCAACGCATATTATTCTGTTTTGACGATTTTTCCGCTACATACTGCTCCTGATTGTTGGACGGTATAAATGTAGTTACCCGGCCTAAGCCCAGAAAGGTCAATCTGGCTCAGCGGCTGGAGGATTTTTTCTTGAATCACCAGCCTGCCGAGCAAATCAAAGATTTTCAGATCAGCACCTGGATTTCCAATCTCTGGGAAGTTGACCCACAGCTCCCCTTTTGTCGGATTGGGATAAAGAGCAATAGCACGGCCAGCCAATTCCGTTTCGATCGTGTTGTTGGTTGTATCGCATACTTCATTCGACATTCGATAGTGTGGGAAATTCGGGATGGTAGCAAAGTTGTAGGCAGGCAGTTCCACGCCCCGTTGCACCAACTGACAGGACAGGCCCGGGCAATTGGGCTTTTCGATGACATGCAGGTTGAGTGTACTGCTGGTGCTAGAGATGTAAATCTTTCCGTCAGGGGCCAAGGCAGAAAAGTAAAAGATGGTGGCGTAAGGATTGTAGGTGCCGTCCCACTCGGCCACCTTTATTTTGCTGCTTTCGATATCCAATGCCTGAAGGTCAAACTGATAGACCCGCTTTCGGGCGCTCACATATAGGTATCTAGAATTGGACGACACTGAAACTCCTGCAATGTAGTTGATCGTATCGTTTGGGAACGTGATTCGTAAAGGGTTAGATAGGTCGCCTGTGGCATTGTCAAAGTCAAAGATATTCAGGCCGTTCCACGAGTTGAAGCGGATATATTTTTTCAGGTCGGGTGAAAACGTAGCCTGCGCACCGGAATCATCGTCGCTCCACTCCTGTCCGCTGCATTTGAGTTGAGGGGGCTGCACCCCGTCGGCGGTAATCGGGACAAGAAAATAACAGTTGGTATGCGACTTGGGCACGATGCCCCACCAGTCCTTGCCGTTGGCGTGCCGGGCAGCGGAGATGTTGCCCCTCGCGAAGGTGTCCTGCACGGCGATTTGATTTTTAAGGATGACCGCGCCATAGCCCGAGTCTTGGGCCATATCAATTACCTGATAAAAAAGCCGCTGCGGGGCTACCCCAAAATAGTTGGTGTTGAGGTATGGCTGGTCCCAGTCCAGATTGAACACATAATAAAGGCTGTCGTTTTCTGGAGCAGGCAAAACGATAACCCCTTGCCTAATCGGACTGCCGCCATATGGGCAGAAAAAATTTTGAATCTGCCCGGGATTGATTCCGTCACCATTGAGCATCAATTCTCCTTTGGCGTTGATGATTTTGCAGCCGTTGGAATAGAAAAGCAGATTACCTTCCGCGTCGCTCATGCTGGTGTTCGAGCCTTCCATTTTGATGTTCGTCTGGATAAATTCGATACCTGAAAGCGTGGGAGTAAAAGTGAGTTTAAGCCCCTCACCGGATGAATATCCACCCAAAAACCAGTTGTAATCTCTTTTTTCTTGTCCCGAAAGGAATAAGGCTGAAAATAGAAATGTGATGGTTACAATCTTAGACTTGTTCATGGCTAACTTCCGTACTACCACAACAACATTGCGTGTATATCCCCAATACCTACGCAGCAATACTCCCTTATAAATCAAGCACTTAATTTAAAAGGCTAATACTGGCCAGTTGCGGTAACGTGAAAGCAAATATACTACTTCCATTTTATATATCCCAAAAATCCAGTACGCTTTTAACGCATCCATTCCTTTTCCTGCCCTCACCCTTATATCTTTCCGATCTGCGATGCGGGACAGACTTGACCATAATAATCAGCGCGCGTGGACAACTAAAAGAAGAAACTACTGTTTTTAATAGTGTTACTTTTAAAGACAAAAGACATGCAATTTAAACTGCTTTTTCTGATTCTATTGAGTTTGCCAGCAAGCCTTCCAGCAAAAGATAGTCCTGAAACCCTCGCTTGGGTACAGCAATTGGGCGTTAAAATTGAAAATACACTCCATGATGCCATTTTAAGCAACGATTGGCCTAATATGCTGGTCAAACTTATGGAATGCTATGATGAATTTGATGCCATTGCATTGGTTGGTTTGCACTGCCACGAAGCACGTATTGCTGCTGAACTTGGGCGAAACTATTGTAATTGGTTAAATTCATACGTAAGGGATAAAGATTTAAACGCTTGTATCATACGTGCACAGGCGGCCAGGGAACAAGCGCATCGGATGATCGCATTTGTTGCTGAATGTAGTCGCGAAACTACTGCTAAGTCATCTGTCGATACTGTTCAAGCTTCAGCCGCTACGGTTTCATTTGTTAATGTCATACATGCTGAAGTGGATGCCATCACACTTCACCTGGAGGCCGCGATTTCCCCTAAATCGCAGGCAGATTCCTATTTCCAACTGGAGCAGGCATATCGTATTTTTATAGATTTAGCGCATTTGACGGCTACTTTAGCAAACTGTGACGCCACCCATTCTGCCACATCAAGTGGAATGAATGCGTGTTTGTTAGCGATATTAAGCAAGACTCCGGAGGAGTGCCGGTTACATATTCAAGAGGTTAAAAAAGCCTTGGAACGCTTGAAAATAGAGGCTGTTCAATGTCAATAAGAGCATGTTTCATGGTCATTTGTTGTCAGGTGTACTCAATCGCGCGCAGGTATTTTGACGCATGTTTTAATTGAGAAGCGGCTTTTAATCCAACATTTCTGCCACTTTTCGACCTGTTTTCATGGCCGCATTTAAAGATGGATATGCTGTGTAATCTCCACACTGGTACAGAAAATCATTAATTTTTAGGTTTTTATACTTAGCAGATGCTTGAATATAATGCGGTAGCGCCTCGGGGATACGGTAGGTTTTGAGGTGCCGCCATGCTTGCTTTTGATCAAACCACTTCGCCAATTCGGCTTGTATTTTTTGAATTAAATCCGCCTCCGAATACATATTGTGACCTACTACGCTGACCGAAATAAGGGTCTTTCCTGCGGGGGCATACGTGGGTGCGATATCCGAGAGCACAACTAAATGGTCAATCAATTCATCAGCATTGGCATTAATCATCAGATAAGGCTTGCCCGAAAGACTGATAGGGGTATCACGCTCGAAATACAGACAATCTGTGGCATTAAAAACAGTATCTGATGTTTCGCCCAGCAGTTGGGCAGCATGGCTGGCATCGGTAGCCAGCACGATTTTATGCGCTACAATGGTTTCGCCGTTGCGCAAAAATATCGTTTTGCCTTCTATTTTTTCAACGGGTGTATTCAATCTGATTTGGTGCGGCGAAAGGTGTGCGGCAATCTGATCTGGAATGGCCTGCATCCCATTTTCGGGTATTACTACGTCGCCTTGCGCAAATTGACGAAATAAAAATTTAAAATAAGTCGAGTCCGTTTGCAGGTCTCTTTCCAGAAAAACGCCCCGAAAAAATGGGCGAAAAAAACGCGCAATGATCGTATCCGAATAGCCAAATTCTTTGAGAAAAGCCAAGGTAGTTTGCGCACTTTGCGTGTCTTCATCGGTGGGATCAGACGCATGCGAAACACTTAAATTGAGTTGTAACACTCTCAGTTTATCCCAAAAATTGCCGACCGGCGCAAACAAGGCTTGGGGAGCAGTGGTAATATTTTTCAATGGGTTGGGCATCACAAAAAAACGATTCCCTCGTCGGATGCGCGCGCCGGAAGGCATTTTTTTTAATCGTAAACTACTATAATTTAGCAATTTACGTGCCTCGGGGTAGGATGTTAAAAGTACCTGAAAGCCCCTGTCCAATTGAAAGCCTTCGACTTTATCCGTGCGCACGCGTCCACCGATGTTGTCTGATGCCTCTAAAATAATGGCTTCAACACCCTTATCTTTTAGGTATTTTGCGCAGGTCAGTCCTGCTATGCCTGCTCCAATGATGACTACCATGTATGTACGCTTGAAATGAGTGTCGTTTTAGTTTTTTGTGTTTTCTCTCGACATAATCATCGATGATCCCACACACTTACGCAAATTTAGCACCCTTAACGATTCTTACGGCCTTGGAGTTGTAAAAAATATTTGACTTTTGATATCGCTGCTTCCGCTGGCGCGTACCGTCAACTTTAATAAAATGAAGGATTACTTTGGAGGAAGTTGGGTTTGGTCAAAAGTCCAAAACGCGGCGGCGGGGTATCGCGCGTAGGGGAGCGAAAACGAAGCGCGGCGAAAACGAACATTTTACTTGTTCAAGCAGAATATTTTTAGTGAAATATTGTTTGACTACTCCTTCCTGACTATTCGTTTTACCACTTGTTGGTTATTTATCATTATCGTTATCAAATACCATCCATTGGGGTTTCTCGACAAATCAATTGTAGGGGAGGCAAGTAATACGTCCGATATATGCTTCCCCATAATGTCAGAAATGCTGGCGGTTGCGTTCTCCAATGGATCTATACCGCTGATGGCCATGATTCCCGAAGTCGGATTTGGGTACAGGTCAATTGACTTTTTTTCACCATCGGCCATTTCTGTTGCCACTGCCGCACAGTTGGCTTCAATGGCTTCTCTGATTTCACAACCGGTCTTATTCAATAATATAGTGGCAGGATTATTCAGATCAGACAAATAAATACAAATATTCGGGAGGGAACAATAAGAGAGGAAACTGTGGTTTCTAATATACAAATTACTGATAGTCGCAGGATGGATGTTTTGGATGCCCGTTATGTCTGTCAACAGATAATTATTGGATAGATTTAACGATCCGCCGATCGAAGTGAGCGTAGCCAATCCGTCTAAACTGGTCAAACTATTATTAATGTATAATTCCAGATCTCTTCCAATAGAAGCGAGGGCATCCAATCCGGTTAAGTTTGTAAAACCGTCGTTATACCCAATAGCCACGTTGCCACCGACTGTAGTAAGTGCGGCCAAACCCGTCAAAGTTGGTAAGAGATGGTGCCTTGTTATAGTTAGGTCTCCCCCAATATAGCTAATACTATCAAAAGCGCTTAAGTCGATCAATGAATTATTAGAATCCATAAACAGGTTGCCCACGATAGTCGTTATGGTTCCTAATCCCGTTAAACTAGTCAGGGCAGGATTGCTGCTTACCGACAGGTCTCTGCCGATGGAAGAGAGGGCGCCTAATCCCGATAAATTTATCAGCGTGCTATTTTGATAAAAAGTCAAATCTCCACCAATGGCCGTGAGGGCATCGAGGCCCTCTAAACTGACCATAGTATAGTTGTTGCCTATGTACAGGTTTTCCGGTAGCGTAGTAATTCCCTCTAAACCAGACAAATTGGCCAATGAATAATTATCTTTTATGGTTACATCACCTCCAATAGATGTAAGCGCTGCCAACGCCGTAACATTGCCCAGGGATAGATGGGTTTGTATAGTTAGCGTCCCTCCGATGGTCTTGAGAGCATCCAGGCCATCTAAACTGGCAAGAGCATAATTATTTTGTATATCCAGATTTCCTCCAACAAACGTAAGTCTCTCTAATCCGGCTAAACTAACTAAATTGTAATTCGTAAATACAGATAGATTCCCTGCGATAGAAGTAAGTGAATCCAGCCCCTTTAGATTGGTCAAATGGGTATTAATAAATAATCTAAAATCACCCCCAATAGAGGTGAGCGTTTCCAGACCAGCTAAACTATCCAGAATAGAACTTATAGCCAGTGTTCCCCCAATAAAACGGAGCCTTTCCAGCCCGGATAAACTGCTCAGGGCGTTATTGCCAATAAAAACATCTTCTCCAATTGAATCAAGGGCATTTAAGCTATATATATTGGTCAAAGCAAGATTGCCGTCTACCGTTAGTTGGCCTCCGATAAAAGTAAGCGAATCCAGTCCGCTTAAATTCGTTAAGGCCAAAGTACTTCCGATGATCAGATTGCCTCCAATATTATTCAACGGCAAGAGTCCATTTAAATTAATGATATTCCCCGGTATTCCTTCCGCAATGGTGACGCTAAAAGGCATGTTGGTACACCCCGGATAAGAAGACGAAAAACTATCAATACTCCACTGCGTGCTCAGTATTATATCTCCGGTCGGACATTGGGCAGGCAATGAAACCACCTCGATGAGGCAAAATAAAAGAAAGTAGATTTTTTTCATGTTTGCCAGTATTTGTTTTGAGACGGGCTGTCAATTTTGTCGTGACCGGGCAAGAAAACTTAAACAATCCCAAAGATATTGGCAAATTGGTGATTATCCAAGTGCGGGGCAGGGCTTGAAGGCGGCATCCCCAGAACTGCCTGCGGGACAGGCTTGACCAAGCGTATGCAACGAGCGATGCTAATGTACTTACAATCAATTTCTTACACCGCTTAGTCGTTCACGGAAGTTGTCAAAAGACCAAAGCGCTGCGGCGGGGTAGCGCGCGTAGGGGAGCGAAGACCAAGCGCGGCGAAATTCGTTATTTCTTATCTCATCATTTACCTTCCTTAACGCGTCAATTTAAGCCTCGTTCTTTCAAGACATCTTCTAAATCCTTGTTCTTATTTGGAGTTTTAAGCAGTTTGTACATGAGAGCTACGGGAATCGACATTGGAATCAGGAATCCTACATGTTTTTTGGAAGAAAGGCTCCAAGAAACAATTCCGAAAATGAGTATTCCTGCAAGAAAACCAATAGATGTTGCATGCAAGAGTTTAGATTTTATCATCTTTTTTTTCTCGACTAAGAGTTCTTCATCAGTCAGATTGTAAAGGTCTTTTTTTTCCATAATACACTGTTTTGTGATTTTTTTGCAATGGATTTTCGTATTACCGCAAATCTACCCCTTATCTGAGCAAATGAGTAGCAAATGCATGCCATAAAGTATCAGCCGTTGCATCCGGTTTAATCTGCCAACAATACCCAAACAGCATGGTGATCGGAAGCATAGCGTCCGCCCCAGGCTGCCGCGATGGTGGCGTGTTTCAACACCCGGAATGGCGCGTTTTTTAAAAATATAAAATCGATGGGCTTGTTCGATGTTTCTGACGGGCCGAAGCCGTTGAAGGTGCCTTCCGGGCCGAAATGCGGCGTTTCGCTGATCGATCGGGTTTCGGTCAGTGCGCCCGGAGCATTCAACAAGCGGATGGGCTCATCGTCGGGCGTTGCATTGAAGTCGCCACACACGATTACGGGTTGGTTACCGGCGATAGATTTCAGGCGGCTGAGCAACAATTTGGCACTTTCCCGCCGTGCTACCTGCCCCTGATGATCAAAATGGGTATTGAATACAAAAAGGGTGTCGCCCTTTGCCGCACGCCGAAAGCAAGCCCAGGTGACGATTCGGTTCAAGTTGGCATCCCAACCTGGCCCAATGCGTTCAGGGTGTTCATTCAACCAAAATGTGCCCGATTGTAACAGGGTCAGGTTCTTCTTTTTATAAAAAATACAGGCAAATTCCCCGGTGCCAGCACTGTCCCGGCCAATACCTGTCCAGGCATAGTCCGGCAATAAACTGGCTAATTCCTGTACCTGATGCCCCAAGGCTTCCTGTACGCCGCACACATCGGCCTCAAAAAAACGAAACACATCGGCAACATGGCTTTTGCGATTTTGCCAGCGATTTTCACCATCCCCCGGATTGTCATACCGGATGTTGAAAGTCATGACGGATAAGTTGTTTTGCGCCAACAAATTACCGAGCAGGAAAAAGGCAAAGTGTAAAGTTGCTTGGGTTTTCATGTTTTTTCTTTTATCATTTTTATGCCCAAAATTAAAACGGATTTGAAGGATGGATGGATCTTCTCAATAAAATAAAGTACCCATAAGTTTGCGCAACCAAAAAGTTGCACATACATTGCAACCATATAGTTGCGCAACTGAATTTTGAAAATGAAACAAGACCTATTTCATGCGATCGCAGACCCAACCCGCAGGGCTATTTTAACCTTAATTGCCCTGCAGGCTTTAACGCCCAATGCCATGGCGGAAAAATTTGATATGAGCCGGCAAGCAGTATCAAAACACATTAAGGTATTGCAGGA
This sequence comes from Saprospiraceae bacterium, assembly GCA_027488935.1. GTDB lineage: Bacteria > Bacteroidota > Bacteroidia > Chitinophagales > Saprospiraceae > M3007. The sequence goes on from JAIYAP010000037.1 coordinate 38,277, forward strand.
ATGCGAGTTGATAAAACCCGTGCCTGCTGGTAGAGAAATTTACTACCACTTTAATCCGATGAAAATGCAAGAAATTGATCTTTGGATCGCCCAATTCAGGAAGAATTGGGAAACGCAATTCGATCAACTTGACCAGGTATTATCCACCATTCAAAAACAGAAAAAATGAAAAACAATTTGCAATTTGATTTTACCGTCGACAAAACAGCAAAAACGGTATACATAACCAGGGAATTTGATGCGGAACTTTCGCTGGTATGGGATGCTTTTACGAAGCAAGCATTGCTGGATCAATGGACAGCGCCTGCTCCCTGGACGGCAAGAACGAAATATATGAATTTTGTCGTGGGCGGAAAAAGGTTTTATGCCATGGTAAGCCCGGAAGGACAGGAGCGATGGTCCATTCAGGAATATACTTCCATTAGTCCAAAAACTAATTTTAAAATGTTGAATGCTTTTGCAGACAAAGATGAAAACCCCGACCCACATGGATCGGAATGGGATTACACATTTAGCGAACAAAATGGTATTACAACAGTGCGTATAACCATTTTTAATGAATCTTTTGATCGTATGGATATGTTGCTGGAAGGCTTCCAACAAGGATTTACCATATCATTGAGTGCCCTGGAACAATTATTAGCAAGCTTTTCGCAAAAATGATGCGCTTAATTGAGCCCTGCCCTTGGCTAGATCCTTCGCCTTTTTACTTCCCCCTTGATCATTTTTAAATGGTTAAAATTCCAACGGGGGAAGTAAAAAGACTCAGGATGACAGCTCACGTTGATTTGAAAATTGGAGTTTTGGTTTATCTAGAATTAGCGAAATTTTAAATCGTTTCCTTCACAACTGTAATGCTCTGTGTTCACCTCTCGAAACTTTGTGCCTTGAGTTAAATCGTATTATTACCGCTGCACCTCCCGCATCCGCGCCGCCCAAAACACCGGAAAAGAACGCTTTGGCTGCCGACACAAATACACCGTCGTCCCATATTCCCGGGCCAGGGTATCGGTAATGCCGCCCATCGGCTGAATATCCTGAAACAGGTCTTTTACATCGTCGCCCAGTTCATCGTTGATGTATATAAAGGTGTTGACATTTGGTGCCAGGGTATCAGGCACCCACAACCGATAGGAATCCGAAAAACTGACGACTGTAGGATGCGGTTCTGGGCAATAATGGTCGATGGTGCCTGCTTGTCCGTAGTTTTCGCCATAGATGATGCAGTTGTTGGGATCGCCTGCCTGCGCGAGCGCGCGATCGGCCGCGGCCGCGAGTTCGGTCCAGCCCAGCATATCGGCGTAATCCTGGGGTAAAGCGTGCAGTTTTCCGCCTTCCCAACGCAAAGGCCCTTCTACACCGAGGTCTTGCGAAAGCCATTTGAAATAGGCAACCAGTTTAGGGGCAGGAAATAAAGGCAATCCTGTGGGGATCAAGGGAATAGACAACAATACAAGCAGGCTGGTAAATGCAATACGCATGCTCGTTTTTTGTAGTTTCCGTTCCCAATACACAGCGCCCGCTGCAAATAAAACCGGATAGGCGCCCATTGTATAATAGTCTTTGCCTTTCAAAAGCAACAACAGCCCGATTAAAGCCAGGTATTGCAAGCCCAGCGCCCGGTAGTTTTGCATTTTTTTGGATTGTAACAAAACCAGCAGTCCGGCCAACCAGATGCATAAAAATGAACCATGGACGATCAACTGGCTCATCAGGAAATCGGAACCTTTAACGTATTGCAACTGCGAATCACGCAAGTCTTTCAGGTGTTCAAATACGGGAAAACCGGCTTTCCATTGCCAGATCAGGTTGGGCAGGAGGATCAGCAGGCTGATACCCACCGCATACCAAGGCGCACGGGTGCCTAAAACACTGCGTTTTTGGGTAAATAACAGGCCAAGGAGCAGTGAAATCGCCCAAAAACCGATGGTGTATTTGTTTAAAAAACCAATACCTGCAACGATGCCCATGTAATTCCACCATTTGGTTTCCTGCGTTTTTAGCCATTGCAGGCTTAAATAGGAAAGCCAGGCCCAGAAAAAGATGTCGAACGGAACAGGTTGAAACATGGAAAATGCCCGCAACCAGGCAATGGAGCAAAAAAGACTAAGTCCGCTTAGTAACTGTGCATAAAACCCGCCACCGAGGCTGCGTACCGATAATGCCATGACCCACAACATGCCTGCGCCACTGAGCGCCGGGAAAAATCGGGTAGCCCAAATACTTTCTCCCAACAGGTGTTGCGAAAGCCAACTGATCGCGCCAATAAACGGCGGATTGGACCAATAACCCCAGTCGAGGTGCTGCCCCAAGGCCAGGTATAAAAATTCATCTCGTTGAAAGCCAAGGTTGTTGGCGGTGGCCAAATGCAGGGCAATTTTACCTAATACGAGTATAAACGCAAGTTGGAGCGGGCGTATGTTTGTTTTCATACTGCAATAATAATAAGGAGTGCTCAAAATGGAAAGCAAAATCGATGTTTGACAAAATGAAGTGCGGAGGACTTGGATTTTCTGTACTTTTTACGTTCTTCGCCTTCTTATTAATGTCCTGCGTATGAAACACTTATTCTTTGTTTGCCTGATTCAATGCATTTTCCTTGCACACGCAACTGCACAACAAGCGCCGCCAGCAATTTTTGTAGCACCCGATGCACCGCTTTGGATGCGTAAAATGATGGAAAATAATCCAAATGTTTTTGAAATCCAGGCTTTACACACCGCCTATTACCGCAATCGGCCCTCTGAAAAGAACCGATACACCCAGTTTTACAAACGCTGGATGCATTGGGCGCGCCCGTACGTGCAAGGCGATGGGTCGTTGTTGTTTCCTAGTCCAGCAGAAGATGCCCAAAAACAAGAACAATTGTTGCAATTGCGGCGCATACAAGCCCAAAACAGCATGGAAGGGGCGCAAAATACCTGGACATTTGCCGGGCCTAATCAGACATACGACATCAATGGTACCACCATCGTTACCTGGCAAACCAATATATACAGTTTGGATGTAGCACTTTCTAATCCGAATATTTTATTTGCAGGTGGCGAATCGGGCGGGATGTGGAAAACGACGGATAAAGGACTGAATTGGACCCTTTTAAGTGCCAATATTACGCATGGCGCTTTTGGGGCGGTTAAAATTCATCCCACAGATCCGAACATTGTTTACGCTGCTACCGGTGGTAAAATACTTAAAACGACCGATGGCGGCTTGAATTGGACCGCAATTTACACCGAAAACAATTTGTGGGTCAACGAGTTTGCTATTTCAACAGCCAATCCGGGCATTATCCTCGCGGCATCCGACCAGGGTTTGTTGCGCAGTGGCAACGGCGGACAAACGTGGAATAAGCTATTTACCAATAAAACATGGACGGTAAAATACAAGCCCAATGACCCAAATACAGTATTTGCGGTGCGGAAAAATGGTTCCGGCTCCGATTTTATGAAATCAACCGATGGCGGGGCGATCTTCAACACGTCCAATTTAGGCTGGTGGTTGCCCGGTAGCGGTGAAACGGTAGGTGGGGCCATTATTGCGGTTTGTCCGTCCGAACCAGACCGAATTTATGCCTATTTATGCGGAAATGGCACCAATTTGTATGGGTATGTGGGCGTTTTTAGAAGCAACAATGCAGGCCAGAACTGGACCAATACCCACCCATCCAATGCGGTAGGCAATAGTCCGGTTGCTTATGCGATTCCAGCGCACAGCAATTTGATGGCGCACAATGGAACCACAGGGTTTGACCAAGGCTTTTATGATATGGCAATTGTCGTCAATCCAAGCAATGCCAACCAATTGATTGCGGGCGGCACTTCCTGGTTTCGCAGCAATGATGCGGGCCAAACGTGGACGGCCTTAGGCAGTTATGTGGGCGGATTGAGTTGGAGTCATCCGGATATTCAGGCGACGGTGGCAATTGGCAACGAATTGTGGATTACATCGGATGGCGGGATCAATTATTCCAACAACTGGGCGAGTACGATTGAGGCGCGCATGAATGGCATATCCGGGGCAGATTTATGGGGTTTTGACAGTGGCTGGAATGAGGATATTTTGGTGGGGGGCCGGTACCACAATGGCAACATGGCTTACCACCAAAGTTTTCCGGCGGGTAAATTTTACCGCATGGGTGGGGCAGAGGCTCCTACCGGGTATGTAAATCCGGGGCCGGAACGCAAAATTTACCATTCTGATATTGGAGGGCATATCATAAAAACGGGTTTTCAAAATGGCGTTTCTGGTTTTTCCGTCGGGTTGTTTCCCAATGAAAGTTACGCTTATTACGCCAATTCGGAAATGGTGTGGCTTCCGGCCTGCTGGAACACCGTTTTTCTTGGATATGAGCAAAAAATGTGGAAAAGTAATGATGGCGGGCAAAGTTGGACGGCACTTTACACCTTTCCAGGCGATGCGGCCAATACCGTGTATGACATCGAAATTGCCCGCTCCAATCCACAAGTCATGTATTGTTCGCAATGGAATGGCACGGACGATGCCATTTGGCGCAGTGCAGATGGCGGGCAAACCTGGAATGCCTGCGCTTTGTTGCCTTTGCCCAACAACAACGATCGGGTAAAACTGGCGGTAAGTGCCGAAAATGCCAATGTATTGTGGGCTGCTGTTACGTATGGCTCCAACAGCAAAAAGATTTATAAAACCGTCAATGGCGGGCAAACTTGGGTCAATTTGACCACTGCTTTGCTCAATAACCTCACCATAACCAATATTATGGCGCAATATGGTACCAATGGCGGCATCTATTTGGGCACCAACGGCGGCATTTTTTACCGAAATAATACCCATACCGAATGGCAGGTGTATAGTGCGGGCTTGCCCCTTTCGGCGGAGACCAACCGCTTGAAACCCTTTTACCGTGATGGCAAAATACGCAATGGCTGCTGGGGATTCGGGGTGTGGGAAGCGCCACTCTTTGAAGCATCGGCGGTGATCCCACAAGCGATGACCAATCAACTCGAAAGCGATTGCGCACGCGATACCTTCTTATTTGATGATTACTCGGTTACGCGGCATGTGGGGGTAAGTTGGTCTTGGACCTTTGAAGATGCCCAATGGGTGCAAGGGGCGGATACACGAACGCCGAAAGTCCTTTTTGCCCAAGCCGGTTTAAAACGGGCAATTATGACGCTTTCAACGCCAGAAGGTGTTTTTTACGACACCTTGCAATTGAAAGTAGGCAATGGTTGTGCGCCGGATAGTTTGCCCGGACAGGCAGCGCAACTGGATGGCACTGACGATTATCTGGTGGCGGCCCGCGCGTTAAACCTGGCCACCAATACCCTTACTTTGAGTGCCTGGATCAAGCCAAATGGTACCCAAAATGATTGGGCGGGATTGGTTTTTTGTCGCGGTGGCAGTACTACGGCCGGAATGAGTTTGCGCAGCACCAATGAATTGCGTTACCATTGGAATGACAATGGGTATAATTTCAGTTCGGGGCTAATTGTGCCCGATAATCAGTGGTCGCATGTGGCGATGGTTGTAACGCCCAATGCGGTGACCTTGTATGTAAATGGAAAATCGGCTGTGCACACCACCACGACCGCGTTAGAAGCTTTTGATGCGCCTTTCAAAATCGGGCACGATAACGGATCGCGGTATTATAAAGGAAATATTGATGAAATTTGTATCTATAATAAAGCGCTTAGTCAGGCAGAAATACGCGCGCAAATGCACCTGACCAAAACCCACACTAGTCAACAGGGCCTGGTATCGTATTACCAAATGAACGAATCCCGTGGTGCCGCGCTGGATCGGATTGGGACCAATCATTTGAGTTTGGGTGGCGGTACTTTGCGGGTTGGCAGCACGGGGCCATTTGGCCCGGGCCGTAGTTTTCGCAAAACCGTTTCCAGTGGCAAGCGCCATGCTTTTGATGGAACGGGCCTGGTTTTGGCCTTTTCGACGGGTGCTACCTTGCCAAATGGCGAATTGGTCGTAACCCGTTTGCAAACACGGCCGGATACCTTGTTGGCAACCCAGACAGGTTTGTCGCAGTACTGGATTTTGGATAACTATGGTCAGAATACAACGTTTACCGCGCCCGGAACCGTATTGTTTCAACAGTATGGCACCTTACCAGCCGATCTTTCGGCATCCAAAATGCGACTTTGGCGGCGTGGTGCCCTGGCGGATGGTTTGCCCTGGACCCTCTTGGATTCTGCTGACTATGTAACGGCGGGCAAAAACGCCACCGTGACATTTGGTGCAAGCAATCAGATCAAAAACAGTGCGCAGTTTTACCTTTCAGCGCCAGCCAGTTTTGAGGTGCCAAAAATACCTGAAACCAGCTTGGAGCGGGGGGCAACGGAAATACGCGCTTTGTTATACCCGAATCCGGTACCCTTGGGCGGACGCTTGCGGGTAGAGACTGCCTGGAAAGGAATGGCCACCTTCCGTTTGTTTGATGCGAAGGGAAATCAGGTTTTGGTTGAGCATTTTGAGGCAGCCTGTTCCATCGATCGGTTGGAGATGCCTGCCGGGGTATATTATTATCGCATTGAAAATGAAGCACATATGGAGACAGGTGCTGTTATTTTTGAGTAAAATTAAGATTAAACCACGCGAAGTACCGCTTAGGTACCGTGGCTTAATTTAGATTTGCACAAAAAAAGTTTAGCATGGCGCGTGAAATTGCACTTTCGGACATACATGGTTGTAACCGCACGCTGCTTGCGATGTTGGATTTACTGGCTGTAAGTAAAGCGGATACACTTTATTTTTTGGGAGACTATGTTGATCGTGGACCCGATTCCAAGGGTGTGATTGATACCATTTGGCGCATGCAATCGGAAGGTTATCAGGTGCATTGTTTGATGGGCAACCATGAGGCCATGACGGTATCAGATTATGAACATGTGCGGCTTACTGGTCGGCCGGGTTTGGGAGAAGCGCATTTGCTTTCCAGTTTTTTTGCCCGGACCTTGTTGGATATTCCGGTAGAATACATCCATTGGATGCGTGATTTGCCGCGGGTTATGGAAATTCCCGGGTATATTTTGGTGCATGCAGGCCTAAATTTCAACGAACAGGATCCATTTTCAAACGAAGATTCCTTAATCTGGATTCGGGATTGGTACGACGATTTGAATCGGGAATGGCTGGGAGACCGTTTGATTGTACATGGTCATACGCCCATTTCGGTAGAAGCAGTAAAAACGATGTTCAAGCGGCATGCCGATTTGCCGGTACAGGATATTGATTGTGGCGCGGTGTTTTACAACTCCAATATATATGGAAAGTTATGCGCCTTCGATTTGACCAATCGCGCACTTGTTTTTCAGCCGAATGTAGAGTATTTATAAGAATTTGCGGCGTTGCATAAACCAATAGAGCACCCCTGTAAAGAGGCCAGAGAAAATAATTACCCCATAGAATGCAAAGGGATTTTCGGGCAAACCGTTGGGGATGTTCATGCCCAGGAAAGAAGAAATCAGGGTAGGCACCATGAGTATTACCGTAATAATGGTTAATCGGTGGATCACCTGGTTGAGGTTGTTGGAAATGATACTGGAATAGGCATCCATGGTACCGTTCAAGATGTTGGTGTACACATTGGCCATGGAAAGTGCTTGCGAATTATCGATGATTACGTCTTCAAACAGATCGGCCAGGTCTTCATCACCATTGATGTGTAGGAAGTCGGTGCGTTTCATTTTCATTTTTAGCAACTCATTGGCATTGAGCGAGTTGACGAAATACACCAAGCTTTTTTCGATCGAAAGCAATTGTTTTAAATCCGAATTTCGGCTGCTGTTTAGCAAATCCTTTTCAATGCGGTTGCGCCGCAGGTTAAGCGTTTTCAGGCAGGAAAGGAAGTGGTAAACATTTTGTTCGAGGGCTTGGAGTACGAAACGTTTTTCGTCCACGGGATTGAAGTTGCGCACGTTATTGTCCAAAAACTTGGCCAAAACGGGCGTTTCAAAGGCTGAAATCGTAATGACGTGTTCAATGGTCAGGATGATTCCGATGGGAACCGTTATAAAATAGGCCTCGTTTTCGCCCTGGGCATTTTTATTTTTGACCGGCGTATTGATCAGGATAAATCGGATATCTTCATCGCGTTCGTAGCGTGCGCGTTCGTCCAAATCCAGGGAATCTGTTAGAAAAACAGGGTCAAATTCAAATCGGCGGGCAAATTCCTCCAATTCGTCAGGAGCAAAAGGTGGGGTAAGATTTACCCAACAGCCTGGCTCGGGCTCGCTGAGTGCAACGAGCCGCCTTTTTTCGCGTGTATAGTACCGGATCACCGTCCATAGGATAAAAAGTGAGGAATGATCAAAAAATCAGGAAATACCTGACGGTGCAAACTTACGCCGTGATTCTTTGGTAAACAAGTCTGTGCTAATCATTTACCGAAAAAAATAATTAAACTAACAAATAATATTTGGTTATTTATGGGTTAAGAAACGTCCTAAAAAATTATATTCTGTAATGTTCGGTATTCGCCATTGCCTATTCTAAAAAAGTGTTAATAAGGTGGTAGTATCTTTGTCTAAAATAGCATATTGTTGATAATGTTTTTGTATAATTGCACCTTGAATTTTGAATAATGTCCTTTAATCCATGGTTCGCCTCCAAAAAGCATCCCGGAATCTTCTCATCTGCACCTTCTTTTTGTAATCCTTTCCTTGCAGTCATCCCGGAATCGCGCTCAACGAAACAATTTTTTAGAACCAAACACTACGAACATATGCGCCTGACTTCAACCGCTCTTTTTTTTAGCTGGGGTTTAATCTTGGCGATGGCTGGTCCATTGCAGGCACAAACGGGTACTTCCATCACGGAACCGCTTGTGCTCGACGGTCATCAGCAACGTCATAAGATTGCTCCACCTTCTGATCATGTATTTGTTACCTTCGAACACATGATTCCCAACCAGACCTACAGCATTATGGTGCCGGAAGACCTTGAATTGGGTCTTTGCGTACCAGATGTAGTTGCTTTGGATCCGGCAGTACAGCAAGTTTCCTACAATCAACAATTACGCCAATTGCGGTTTGTTGCCAATCAGGCGACGATGCAATTTCGGCTTGATTATGCTTGCAGTTGGAATACAAGCAACCCGCCCAGCAACTACATTTCCTTGGTTTGCGAAACCTGTGTGAAGAAAAAACTGAAAGACGTCATGCAGGATATGGCGACGATTGAGGTCGCTGCTGGACAAACGGCGGAGGAGTTGGTAAAGGAGGTTTTGATTGGTGGTAACTGTTTTGACATTACCAACGTCACTTTCGATGGACAAGGCGGCCAAATTGGTAGTTTTAGCAATGGCTTGACCAATGTAGGTTTTGCCACGGGGATGGTGATGGCAACGGGGGATATTTCGGTGGTCGTTGGTCCAAATGACTCAGACAATGCGAGTGCGGGTTACGGGATTGCGACGGGCGATGCCGACCTGGGGACCTTAACGGGCGGTACTATTTTTGACCGGGCCGGTGTAGAATTTGATTTTAGTCCTACCCAAACGCCGCTCACCTTTGAGTTTGTGTTTGGTTCGGAAGAATATTGTGAGTACGTCAACTCTCAATTTAATGATGTGTTTGGCTTCTTTATTTCTGGGCCTGGTATTGCGGGCACACAGAACATTGCCACCTTGCCTGGCGGTGGTCCGGTTACGATCAATAGTGTAAATCATATCACCAACACAGGGTTTTACAACAACAATACGCCTGCTACCGGCACTTTATGCGGTCAAAATCCATCGGTACTGGCTGCTGTGAATGAGTTGCAATTTGACGGGTTCACCCGCCGTATGACTGCGGTTGCCAATGTAATTCCTTGTCAGGTGTACCATATGAAGTTAAAAGTAGGGGACGTGGGCGATGGCATTTTCGACTCTGGCGTATTTTTGAAAAACGGTTCTTTTGATGCGGGTGGTAATGCCTCCGTCGATTTTGTGGTGAATGGCGACCCCGATGTCATGGAAGTATATGAAGGTTGTGGTACGGTTCAGATCATTTTTGACCGGATTGGGGGCAACCTAAACATTCCCCTGGCTGTGCCGTATGTGATCACCGGTACCGCTACCAATGTATTGGATTATAGTGGAATTCCGGGCGTTGCGATCATTCCATCCGGCCAGGATAAGTTGATTTTGACGGTGAATATCGCGAATGATTTGCTTATTGAAGGCGATGAAACGATCATTATCACCCTTTTGAACCCGTGTTCATGTACCATGCCTCAGGAAATCCTGACGATTAAGGATTTGCCTGCATTGGTAGTTACACCTGATACAGTTGTGATTTGTGGTCCGGGTGTAGGCACCATTGGTGTAACGGTGGTATCAGGCGTTGAACCCTATTCTTACAGTTGGTCAAATGGCGGCACAGAAGCAACCATTTCTCCTTATGTATCTGTTTCATCCAATTATAGAGTAACAGTAACCGATGCCTGTGGTAAAACAGTGGTTGCAACCGCGCGTATTATCGTGCGTTCTCCACCTATCGCACAATTACAGCCTCCTGCGCCGCAACTTTGTCCGGGGCAAGAGGGGGTAATAAAGGTTAAATTTACAGGAACAGGGCCATTTATGCTGGAGTACACGCTCAATGGCGATTTACAACCCATCATTGAAAATATCACGGATAATCCGTACATGTTAATCATCAACCAACCCGGTTTATACACCATAGCGGCAGTTTATGATAGTTTGGGATGTAAAGGGCCGGGTCAAGGCGCTTTGTTGGTGATTACCTCTTCTTTAACAATGACCGGTGTTGCTACCAATGTGAAATGTTTTGGTCAGGCCAACGGCTCGATTAATACCACCGTTGTGGGTGGACAAGGACCAATGAATTATACCTGGGAAGGTCCAACTACCCTTCCCAACCTACCAGACCCCACCAACTTGCTGGCGGGTGTTTATACGGTAACCGTGACCGATTTTTTTGGGTGTCAGAACACGCTCACGTTCAATGTATCAGAACCTGCGGCAATTCTTCCCGTAATAGATAACATCGTAAGCCCCAATTGTAATAATGCAAATGGTGGAGCGATCAACATCTCGGTTACGGGCGGTACACCGGGCTATACTTATGTGTGGAACAATGGTTTTACTGGCCAGGATCCACAAAATATACCGATTGGTATCTACACTGTGACCATTACAGACCAAAGCAGTTGTGTAAGAACGGCCACAGCAACCGTAACGGGCAACTTTACACCGCCTATTGCAGATGCGACCGTGACTGGTTCCATTTCTTGCGCGAATCCCACCTTGGTCCTGAACGGCTCCAATTCAAGCAGTGGACCGGGATTTACCTATAATTGGTCGGCCAATCCAGGCAATATCCAGAGTGGTGGGACTACGACCACGCCAACGGTAACCCAGGCTGGTACTTATACGATTGTAGTAACCAATACCGGAAATGGTTGTACAGCCTCCGATCCAGTACAGGTCATCGCCGATGTTGCTGCACCTACTGCCAATGCTGGTCCAAACCAAACCCTCACCTGTGTAGTAAATAACATTACTCTGGATGGCTCCGGCTCTTCTCAAGGTGCTAATTTTACCTATTTGTGGACGGCCAGCGCAGGTGGAACCATTCTTGGAGGCGGAACAACCCTCAATCCGATTGTTTCAACCGTGGGTACTTACACCTTGGTGGTTACGAACACGACCAATGGCTGTACAAAATCGGATGATGTAGTAATTAACAGCAATACAACGGTGCCGAATGCAGCAATCGCTACTCCTGGATTGCTTACCTGCCAAAATAACACCCTGACACTCAACGGGAATGCGTCTACACCCACTGGTGGTGTTACCTTCCAATGGTCAACGGCTAATGGTATAATCGTTTCGGGACAAACCGCAGCGAATGCAATTATCAGTGAACCAGGTACTTATACCCTGCAGGTAACCAACAATGTGAATGGATGTACCGACACCGAGCAAGTTATAGTTAGCCAGGACAATTCTGTGCCGGTGGCTTTGTCAGCCGTCACTGGACAATTAAATTGTACCACCAAACAGTTGACCATTAGTGGCGCGGGCTCCTCAACTGGGGCTAATTTCACTTTTCAGTGGTCTTCCTCGCCCGGTGGCGTATTTGTTTCGGGACAAACAACCCTCAATCCTGTGGTGAGTGCCCCGGCCAATTATACCTTGTTGGTGACCAACACGACCAACAATTGCACCGCTACTTCTTCCGTATTGGTGGGTCAGGATATTCAGCCGCCTTTGGCAACAGCAGGATCGCCAGCAACCCTCACCTGTGCTACTACGGTTTTGACCTTAGGGGATTCTACGGCTACCATTGCACCTAATTTGACCTATAACTGGACCGGCGTTGGTATTGTTTCCGGCGGCACAACCCCAACCCCAACGGTTAATGGTCCAGGCACCTTTAACCTGGTTGTAACAAATGCTACCAATGGTTGCACCAGCACGGCAAGTGTTGTAATCAACCAAAATATCACCAAACCGACGGCTGTAGTTGCGCAGCCTGGTCAATTGAATTGTACCACACCGGCTTTGTTGTTGAGTGGCACAGGTTCTAGCACAGGTGCTAATTTTGCCTACAGTTGGAGTTCTTCAAGTGGTGGTGGCATCGGCGCTGGCGGAACAACCCTTTCACCCACCGTAACTGCTGCAGGAACTTATACCTTGTTGGTAACGAATACTTCCAATGGTTGTACTTCCGCTGCATCGACGGTCGTAACCAGCAATGCCAACCTGCCTACTGCGATTGCGGTACCGAGTGGTGTGCTGACTTGCGCCGTTCAACAAATCACCTTAAACGGTGCAGGATCTACCACAGGTGGAACCATTACCTATCAATGGGGCACCGTGAATGGCAATATCAGTGCAGGTCAGGGTACTTTACAGGCTGCTGTAACCTTACCAGGTCAATACACCCTGGTGGTAACCAATACCGTAAATAACTGTACCGCTACTTTTAATGTAAATGTGGATGCCGATTTGGTTGCACCAACGGTAGAAGCAGGACCTCTACAAATCTTGGACTGCACGGTGCCAACCTTGGCCCTGAACGGAAACGGCTCTAGTACGGGCACAAACTTCATTTACCAGTGGTCGGCACAAAACGGGTCCGTATTTTTGTCTGCAACCGATATTTTGAATCCGCAAATTAACACCCCCGACGTTTATACCTTGCTGGTAACCAATACGTTAAATGGTTGTACGGCGAGTGATAATGTTAGTATTCAAGGGGATGCCAATGACCCGGTGGTGGCAATTGCTACACCGGCGATCCTGAATTGCATTACCCCACAAGTGAATTTGAATGGCAACGGTTCATCCGTAGGCGCCAATTTTACCTACAACTGGAATGGTGCGGGTATTGCAAGTGGTGGCACCAGCTTGAATGCAGTGGCCAATACACCAGGCGATTATACCCTAGTGATCACCAACACGACCAATGGATGTTCTTCTGAAGCAACGATTACCGTTGCGCAGGATATTGTAAAACCACCGGTCGACGCAGGCGCAGATAAAATACTTAATTGTTTCAATCCGCAAATTCAGGTCGGTGGCACCGGAAACCCAACCGGTGCTAATTTCACCTTCGCTTGGACAGGCGCAGGCATCTTATCGGGGGCGAATACGGCTGCGCCCATTGTGAATCAGGGCGGCACTTTTGTTTTAGTGGTTACCAACACTACCAATGGTTGTACGAGCACCGATAACGTAAATATTAATACAAATTTTGCGCAGCCACAGGCCAATGCCGGACCAGGATTCCAACTTACTTGTGTGCAGAATACGTACACCATGAGCGCGACTGCCAGCGTTGGACCTAATTTTACCTATCAATGGACGACCAACACCGGCAATTTTGTCGGCCCAAGCAATGTTTTAAATCCGACTGTTAATGGTTCGGGCGATTATTACTTGTTGGTAACCGATTCCAACAACGGTTGTACCCAGAGTTCGACGGCCCAAATTACCCAGGCCGCGGATGTACCGGTAGCAATTGCTGCGAATGCACCGGAATTGACCTGTGCTGTAACCAGCCTGACTTTAAGTGGTGCCGGTTCTAGTGTGGGTGCTGAATTTACCTACAATTGGGTGGCTACCCTAGGTGGTAATATTGTAAATGGCGTAAATACGTTGAGTCCAAGCATTGATAAACCAGGCTTGTACACGCTTTCGGTCATCAATTCAACCAACAATTGTGTATCCAACTCCAGTGTAACGGTCAATCAGAATATTACGCCTCCATCCATCGATGCCGGGCTTGCACCAACCCTTACCTGTGCCAATCCAACTGCCCAATTGACGGGTACGGTTGCTACCAACGGTTCGTTTACTTATGCTTGGTCGGCACCAGCAGGCGCTATTATTGTAAATGGCAGTACGACCCTGACCCCGACCATCAATGCTGGGGGAACGTATGTACTCACAGTGACCAGCCAACAAAATGGTTGTTCTAATGTGGCCAGTGTAGTAGCCAATGTTGATCAAGTGCCGCCAACTGCTGTTATTTCAACACCGGCATCCTTAACTTGTGCCGTCCTGAAAGTTACCCTCAATGCAGCAGGATCCAGCACGGGCAACATGTCGTACACATGGACCACGATTGGAGGCAACCTGACAGACCAAAGCAATCCGTTGGCGCCTACGGCCGACAAGCCAGGCACATACACCTTGTTAATTAAAAACAATGACAATGGCTGTACACAAACGGTTACGACCACGGTGTCACAGGATATTGCCAATCCGGTCGCGCTAGCAGGAACGGATGGTTTACTTACCTGTGCGGTTACTTCTTTGCAATTGAACGGAACAGGCTCCAGTCAAACGGGCGATTATTTCTATCAATGGTCTACCAACAATGGCCAAATCCTGGTTGGAGCAAATAGTCTGACACCTACAATTGTGGCGGGTGGCACCTACCAACTGTTTGTGAAAAACAATGTCAATGGCTGTACTGCAACCGATCAGGTGTTGGTCGATGTAAATACCCAGGCGCCAGGCATCGCAATTGCTTCCCCGGCTATTATTACATGTACCAAGCCACAAATTACCCTGGATGGCAGTGCCTCCCAAGGTGGCAGCAATGTTTTGTACAGTTGGAGCACCGTAAATGGGAATATTGTGAGTGGTGATACCAAAAATCAAGCCATCGTAGATGCTTCTGGCACGTATTTATTCACCGTGTTAAACAACGCAAATGGTTGTTCAAGCAGTACTACTGCCGTGGTAAGTGACAATATTATCTTGCCCTTGGCAGACGCGGGTGCTCCATTTACGCTTACGTGTTCTATTGACAAAGTTACCTTGCTGGGAACAGGCTCTGCGGGTTCCATTTATCAATATACTTGGTCGACAACCGAT
Organism: Saprospiraceae bacterium; assembly: GCA_027488935.1. Lineage (GTDB taxonomy): Bacteria > Bacteroidota > Bacteroidia > Chitinophagales > Saprospiraceae > M3007. Next base: position 53,608 of record JAIYAP010000037.1, read on the forward strand.
GGAAAAATTGTTTCAGGTGGTAATTTGTTGAATCCGGTAGTAAATGAGGAAGGTTTATACACCTTGACCGTATTGAATACAACCACGGGATGTAAAAAAATAGATACTGTGGCGGTATTCCGTGAAACCAATGTTCCTACTGGTTTTGAGGTGAATTTGAATCGTCCTTCGTGCAAAGACAACGATGGGGTGATTACTTTTGGAACGGTAAATGGCGGTTTTGGACCATATTTATATTCCATCAACAATGGCCAAAATTATGTGCCGAGCATTGATTTTGCCAATATTGCACCAGGCCAATATGATTTGTGGATTCAAGATGTAAATGGTTGTGAATTCAATCAGGTTTTGAATGTGCCCAAAGCACTGGATCCTTCCATTACGCTGCCACCAAATTTTGACATCGTTTTGGGTGACTCCTTGTCGCTTCAGGCTATTTTGCCGGTTGGGTATCCCCTGAATTTAGTGGATACCGTGATTTGGACACCAACGGACGGACTGCATTTTAAAGGTACGGATGTGTTTAGTTTGCTCAATCCGGGCGCCAAGCCCTTCAAGCCAACCGAATATGTGGTAACCTTGGTGAGTGTGGATGGATGCCTGGCCAGCGATCGGATATTTATTCGGGTTGACAATGAGCCGCATATCTTTATTCCGAACGTGTTCACACCAGATGATGATGATACGAATAACAACCTGGTTTATGTTTTTGCCGATGGCGATCAGGTCGTGCGGGTAGATAAATTCCAGATTTTTGACCGCTGGGGAACTTTGGTCTTTACCGACCAGAATTTCTTGCCCAACGATCCGAGTCATGGTTGGGACGGAACCATAGGTGGTAAAGTTTCGAATCCTGCAGTGTTTGTTTATTATGCTGAAATACTGTTGATTGATGGTCGCAAAATCCTTTATAAAGGCGATGTGACCCTTGTGCGATAAGCATTTTAGTTGATCAATTCGTAGGCTGGCCCTGCAGAAACATTAGAAAATAACTAGTGTTTTTGTGGGGCCAGACTGTTTTTGTGGTTTAGTCATGAAAAATAGATATTTTAAATGGCAATTTAATTTTTAAAAAAAGGCAAATAGAGCATCATTGTTTTCTTAATAAGTTCATTCGGCATTTATTTCATTGTTTTTTATGAGGGTATATTTTTTACGGCCCACATCCCGTATAATTCCAATAGATTTGCATCGATTACGAACCATTTTTTATGATCTGACATTCTTATCCCTCGGAAAGTTGAAACAGTTTTTGTTCTCTGCCTTACGCGCTCTAACCACCACCATCTTTGTCACGCCCGGTATGTTGCTTGCACGACCGGCTGTAAGACCTGCGCGTGTGAACTTCCGACGACCGGGATTTTAATAGACACGAAGTCTACGTTTTTCCACCACCTTTTTTTGAAGTGATCTGCAACTGCTGTTTTGCATAAGCAAAATGGCAATGGATTGCAATTTTCCATTATACGTTTTAAAACTACAAGTGCCAGTGAAACAAACTGACTCGGTAGTCATTCGTGTCGCTTGCGATGCGGATGCACCATTTGCATTACAAATTACGGAAGAAATGGCATCTTCTGCCAAGGCACGGGGAACGGGTATTGCCCGCCGCCCGCCCGAATACGTGATTACTAAAATGCAGGAAGGCAAAGCGGTCATTGCCCTTACCTCCGACCACCGCTGGGTGGGATTTTGTTACATCGAAACCTGGGGCCATGGCGAATTTGTAGCCAACTCAGGTTTGATTGTACATCCCGAATTTCGTGGGAAAGGGGTTGCCACCGCCATCAAACGCCGCATTTTTCAACTATCCAGGGAAAAATACCCAGAAGCTAAGATTTTTGGTCTGACTACCGGTTTAGCGGTGATGAAAATCAACTCGGAATTGGGGTATGAACCCGTTACCTACGGCGAATTAACCACCGATGAAGCCTTCTGGGCCGGTTGCAAAAGTTGTGTCAACTTCGAAACCCTGCAAAGCAAACAGCGCAAAAACTGTTTTTGCACGGCGATGCTCTTCGACCCCGCCCAACTGATCGAAACCAAAGAAGATCAAGCATTTGAAATTATATTCCACTAAACCAACATACCATGAAAAAAGTAATTTTAGGATTTAGCGGCGGATTGGACACCACTTTCTGCGTAAAATACCTGCAAGAACAAGGTTACGCCGTCATTGCGGTTACCGTGGATACGGGTGGGTTTTCGAAAGAAGAACTGGCCCAAATTGAGCAACATGCTTACCATTTAGGTGCCCAGCAACATATCACGGTAGATGCTGTAAGGGGATATTACGACCGCATTATTCAGTACCTGATTTTTGGTAATGTGTTGAAAAACAACACCTACCCACTTTCCGTAAGCGCCGAACGACTCACCCAGGCCCTGGCCATTGCCGAGGTAGCACGCGATATGGATGCCGATGCAGTCGCCCACGGTAGCACAGGCGCCGGCAATGACCAGGTGCGGTTTGATATGATTTTTCAAATTGAACTGCCCAATACGCCCATTATTACGCCGATCCGCGACCTGCAATTGAGCCGGGCCGACGAAATTGCCTATCTCGCCGAGCGTGGGGTGGTAATTTCTACTGAAAAAGCGGCTTATTCTATTAATAAAGGTCTTTGGGGCACCTCAGTGGGCGGAAGGGAAACCTTGCAATCGAATGGGGCTTTACCCGAATCGGCCTGGCCAACGCCCGTTTCCAAACATACCCCAGAGGCCATTTCCATTGAATATGAAAAAGGTACACCCGTTGCCCTCAACGGACAAACCTTCGATCATCCGGTGGATTTGATTCAAACCCTGCAAGCGATTGCGCAACCTTTTGGCATCGGCCGCGATATCCATGTGGGCGATACCATCATTGGCATCAAAGGCCGGGTTGGATTTGAGGCGGCTGCACCGGTGTTGCTGATCAAGGCCCACCATGCTCTTGAGAAGCATGTGTTGACCAAATGGCAACTTTCCTGGAAAGATACCCTGGCGCAATTTTACGGCAACTGGCTCCATGAAGGCCAGATTTTGGACCCGGTGATGCGCGATATTGAAGCATTTTTGGATAATAGCCAGCAAATGGTGACTGGAACGGTGCATATCACCTTGTTTCCCCATCATTTCCAAATCACCGGCGTGGAGTCGGCGCACGACCTGATGTCGGCCAAATTTGGTGCCTATGGCGAAATGAACAAAGGCTGGACCGGCGAAGAAGTGAAAGGTTTTACCCGCATTTTTGGACAACAAACCCGCATATGGCGGCAGGTAAACAGCGCAGAAACGGCGCTCGAAACGGAGGCAAGTCATGGATAAGGAAGCATTGCTAAAGGTGGGTATTGTTGGGGCGGCAGGTTACACGGGCGGCGAATTGATCCGTTTGCTGCTGAACCATCCCAACGTACACCTCGTTTGGGCCCAAAGCAGAAGTCAGGCAGGCAAACCGTTTTCCAGCGCGCATTCCGATTTATTGGGTGAAACCGACCAAGTATTTGTAGCGCTGGCCGATTTGGAAGCCGTAGATCTGGTGTTTTTATGCCTGGCACATGGTGATTCAAAACAATGGTTGGAACAACAAAATCCGACCAATCAATTGAAAGTCATTGACTTAAGCAGCGATTTTCGACCAGGTGGCACTTGGGGCGACCGTGCCTTTGTGTATGGATTGCCCGAACGTAATCGGGTTGAAATCCAGTCTGCCGGACTCGTTGCAAATCCGGGCTGTTTTGCTACGGCTTTACAACTTGCTTTGCTACCCTTGGCGTTGGCCGGAAAATTGACAGACGCGGTGTATGCAACGGGCATCACCGGCGCAACCGGAGGCGGACAAGCCTTAAGTGAAACGGCACATTTCCCTTGGCGGCATGCCAACGTATCGGCCTACAAAACCCTGACGCACCAACACATTACCGAAGTGCGTGCAGGATTGCGCATGGGTGGTCATCCGGCCCCTTTGGTGCATTTTGTGCCTTGGCGGGGCGATTTTGCCCGGGGCATTTATATTTCAGCCACCTTGTCTTGCGCATTGAGCCAGCAGGAAGTGCTCGAATTGTTCCAAAAAGCATACGCCAGCCATCCGTTTACCATCGTGCACAACGACCTGATCGACCTTAAAATGGCCGTAAATACCAATAAATGTGTGCTGTTTCCCGAAAAACAAGGCAACATGCTGGTGGTCCATGCGGCCATTGACAATTTGCTTAAAGGTGCCAGCGGACAAGCCGTTCAAAATATGAATTTAATGATGGGTTGGCCGGAAAGCACCGGTTTGCACTTAAAAGCCAGCGCATTTTAACAATAAAGCCTATGAAACTTTTTGATGTTTATCCTTTGCAGCCCCTCGCGATCGTGCGCGGACAAGGCGCATACGTGTGGGACGCGCAAGACCAGCGTTACCTCGATATGTATGGCGGGCATGCGGTTATTTCCATTGGGCACAGTCATCCACACTGGGTGGCCCGCATCGAAGACCAATTGAAAAAACTGGCATTTTACTCCAATTCGGTACACATGCCCATTCAGGCGCAGTTGGCCGAGAAATTAGGGTTGGTGAGTGGAAAGCCTGATTATCAATTGTTTTTGTGCAATTCTGGGGCAGAAGCCAATGAAAATGCGCTCAAATTGGCCTCTTTTCATACCGGTAAAAAAACGATCCTGGCCATGCGCAATGGATTTCACGGTCGCACCTCTTTGGCTGTGGCCGCTACCGATAATCCATCGATTGTTGCACCGGTCAATCAGACTGAAAATGTGGTTTTCCTGCCTTTCAACGACGAACAGGCACTTGAAACGGCATTTTCCCAACATGAAGTGGCGGCGGTAATCATAGAAGGCATCCAGGGTGTGGGCGGCATTCGGGAAGCATCGGTATCGTTTTTACAAAAAATACGCGCTTTGTGCGATGCAAACAATGCAGTGTACATCGCCGATTCGGTGCAGTGTGGTTACGGACGCAGCGGGCAGTTTTTTGCCCATGATTACGCGGGCGTGCAGGCCGATATTTATACCACAGCCAAAGGCATGGGCAACGGTTTTCCGGTAGCGGGTGTGGTAATTGCTCCGCATTTGAAACCGAAATACGGGATGCTGGGCACCACATTTGGCGGCAATCCGCTTGCATGTGCGGCTGCTTTGGCGGTGTTGGAAGTAATTGAACAAGAAGGTCTTATGGAAAACGCGCGCATCCAGGGCGATTATTTAATGGATGCGTTGCGCGGGATGTCATCTTTGGAAAACGTGCGTGGTCGCGGTTTGATGATCGGGTTTGATTTGCCGGAGGCCCAGGCCGATTTGCGCAAAAAACTGCTGATGGAGCAAGGTGTGTTTACAGGCGAAGCCAAGCCACGGGTAGTGCGTTTGCTGCCCAGTTTGGCCCTTACCCGGGTAGAAGCCGATTTATTTCTCGAAAAAATGCACGCAGCCTTGCTGACCGACGTGCCCATTTTACACTAAACATGCAACATTTTCGCAACGTTCAGGACGTACCTGATATACAGGCCCTGGTAGATTTGGCCTTTGCCTGCAAACAAGACCCACGGCATCTACACGGCTTGGGGACGGGCAAAACCCTGGGGATGGTCATGCTCAATCCGAGTACCCGTACCCGCATCAGCACCCAATTGGCTGCCAGGCACTTAGGCATGGAAGTGGTGGTATTTAATGCCGATAAAGACGGTTGGGCGCTTGAATTTGGCGAAGATGTCATCATGAATGGCACCACCGTAGAACACATTCGCGAAGCCGCCCCGGTATTTGGGGCTTATTTTGATGTGTTGGGCCTACGCAGTTTTCCGGCCCTGCAAGACGCCGCTGCCGATCAATCGGAGTCCATTTTACAGCAGTTTGTGCGCTATTCCGGGGTGCCGGTGGTGAGTTTGGAGAGTGCCACCCTGCATCCTTTGCAAAGTTTGGCCGATTTAATGACCATCCAGGCGCTATTTCAAGAAAAACGGAAACCGCGGATCGCATTGAGCTGGGCACCGCATATGAAACCCTTGCCCCATTGTGTTGCCAATTCTTTCGCCCAATGGATTACGGCCTGGGGCGGCGCTGATTTTGTCATTGCGCATCCGGAAGCTTATGCATTGGACCCTGCCTACACAGCGGGCGCTGAAATCGTACACGATCAGCAAAAAGCCTTACAAGGTGCTGATTTTGTGTATGTTAAGAACTGGAGTGCTACCGAACCTTACGGAACGATGCCTTGCAGTGACCCATCGTGGATGCTGCATTTGGATCGATTAGATATTACGAACAACGCCCATGTCATGCATTGTTTGCCGGTACGGCGCAATCTGGAACTGGGCGCTGATATTTTGGATAGTACGCATAGTGTGGTGGTGCAACAGGCATCGAACCGGGTTTGGGCGGCACAGGCCGTTTTGTCACAATTGTTGAATTGAACGCCTGAAAAGGCTTAAATAGTTGATTATGAAAACGTTGGTTATCGTTAAAATTGGGGGAAACGTCTTAGACGATCCTGAGGCACGGGAATCATTTTTAGGAGACTTTGCTGCCTTGCCTGGACCAAAATTGTTGGTACACGGTGGTGGTAAAATCGCGTCCGAAATGGGGTTAAAACTCGGTTTGAAACCCACTTATCACAATGGACGCCGTATCACCGATGATGCCACCATTGAATTGGTGAGCATGGTGTATGGAGGTTTGATCAATGGACAATTAACGGCACGCCTGCAATCCCTGGGTTGTAATGCGATTGGTTTGCGCGGTTCGGATGCCAATATTTTACCCGCCCGCAAACGTCCGAAAACCAGCGTCGATTTTGGCTGGGTGGGGGACCTCGATCCTTCCAAACTGGATCCTTTTTTCCTAAGCACCTTGCTGGGCATGGGTTTGACACCCGTCATTGCCCCGCTTACCCACGATAACCAAGGTAACATCCTGAATACCAATGCGGATGCCATTGTTTCCACTTTGGCTACCTTGTTGTCGCCGATTTACAAAGTGCGGCTGATTTATTGTTTTGAGAAAAAAGGCGTGTTGGAACGGCCCGACGACGATGCGTCTGTGCTGTCGGAACTTACCCAGGAAGATTATTCCACGATGAAAGCCAATTGTTCGGCGCGGGGTGGCATGTTGCCCAAGTTGGACAGTGCCTTTGCCGCCGCAGCGGGTGGAGTGGATATGGTAATCATTGGAGCGGCCGAGGATTTGTGCAAAAATGTGAAAAAGAACGGCACTTGTGGAACCCGGATTATGCTCCATAATTAATCACCGTCACCCAATGCACCATAAAATGCAAGTCCCACCTTCAGGCATTCGTTTGGATTACCTTTTGGGTTTAAAAGGTTTGATTGGCATCCCCTCTTTTAGCAAAGATGAAGCGGGTACGGCGGCTTTTTTGCGGAATTGGATGGAAGCCGCGGGGATCGTAACCGAGCAAGCGGGCAACAATGTTTGGGCAAAAAACCTGCATTTTAACCCGGAAAAGCCCACGATTATGCTGGTTTCGCACCATGACACCGTGCGTCCGGCAGCTGGATATACCCGCGATCCGTTTTTACCGGAAATAGAAAATGGTCGTTTATACGGTTTAGGCAGCAATGACGCGGGCGGTCCGTTGGTGTGTATGGCTTCAGCGTTTGCTACTTTTTATGAATGCACGGATTTGCCTTACAACCTGATCTGGGTGGCTGCTGCGGAAGAAGAAATCAGTGGGTACGGCGGTATTGAAAGCGTATTGCCGCATTTACCCACCATTTCCTGCGCTATTGTGGGCGAACCAACGGGTATGCAATTGGCCGTAGCTGAAAAAGGATTGATGGTGCTAGATGCTTACAATACCGGAAAATCGGGCCATGCGGCGCGGGAAGAAGGGGTAAACGCCTTGTATGCAGCCCTCGAAGATATTGACCGCATTCGAAAATACCAGTTTCCTGAAACTTCCGAATGGCTGGGACCGGTAAAAATGAGCGTAACCTGCATTGAAACTAGCAACAAGGCCCATAATGTCGTGCCCGATACTTGCCATTGGGTCGTGGATGTGCGTTTGACCGACGCCTATACGCCGGAAGCAGTACTGGAAGCCTTGCGTGCGCAGGTACAGGCGCACCTGGAACCCCGCTCGATGCGTTTGCGGGCCACCGGCATTGCATTGGAGCATCCGTTGGTACAGGCGGGTTTGGCTTTGGGTAAACAGGCGTATGGTTCTCCGACCTTGAGCGACAAAGCTTTATTGCCCTTTCCTGCTTTAAAAATGGGCCCGGGCGAAAGTGCGCGCAGTCATACAGCCGACGAATACATTTTACTGACAGAATTGGCGGAAGGATACGCTGGATATTGTGCCATGCTGGAAACAATGACGCGCAACAGCCTCCCAATTTAAAAATTTACCGAAATGAAACTTTGGCAACAATCGACGGCCTCGTCCGCATGGACAGAAGCCGTGCAAGCCTTTACAACCGGCCTTGACCGGGAAATGGATTTAATGTTGGCACCTTACGATGTGTTGGGTTCGCTGGCGCATTTGGCGATGTTAGAACAGGTAGGACTGGTTTCCACAACCGAGGCATTGGCTTTAAAACGGGCCTTGCAGGCGATTTATCAAGAAATAGCGGCCGGACAATTTGAACTGGAGCCCGGTGCTGAAGATGTGCACTCGCAAATTGAAATGTTGCTCACGCGCAGGGTAGGGGAGGCTGGCAAAAAAATACATACCGGGCGCAGCCGCAATGACCAGGTGTTGGTCGATTTAAAATTGTTGTTTCGGGCCGAAATCGCGCAAATGGTAGCCAAAGTAAAGATGCTTTTTGATCAGTTATTGGCCAAAAGTGCAGCGCATGCCCAGGATTTGATGCCCGGTTACACCCATTTTCAGGTGGCCATGCCATCGTCGGTGGGCCTTTGGTTGGGCGCTTATGCCGAGGGTTTGAGCGAAGATTTATTCAGCATGCAGGCTGCTTTTCGCTTGGTGCAAAAGAATCCCTTAGGTTCGGCGGCGGGATATGGCTCTTCATTTCCGTTGGACCGCGATCTGACCACTGCGTTATTGGGTTTTGAAGCGCCGCATGTCAATTCTGTGGCGGCGCAAATGGCAAGGGGCAAAACCGAGCGCGCGCTCGCACAGGCGATGGGCAATTTGGCGGCCACCTTGGGCAAGTTTTCGGCCGATTGTTGCCTTTTTATGGGGCAAAATTTCGGATTTATTGCTTTTCCCGATGCCTTAACCACCGGCAGCAGCATCATGCCCCACAAGAAAAACCCGGATGTGTTTGAAATTGCGCGGGCCCGGTGTAATAGTTTGCAGGCCCTGCCCAACGAGATCGCCTTGATTACCAGCAATTTACCATCGGGCTATCATCGCGATTTTCAGGTATTGAAAGAAAAACTGTTCCCTGCCTTTCAGGTGCTCAAAGATTGTCTCGATATGATCGGGCTGATGGTAGAAAACATGCAGGTCAAGCAAGATATATTAGCCGATGCACGTTATCGTTATGTGTTTACGGTAGAATCCGTCAATCAGTTGGTGTTGTCGGGAATGCCCTTTCGGGAGGCGTATCACCAAGTAAGTCAGCAAGTTACGGCGGGGACCTACGAGCCCGCGCCGATGTTGCCGCACACGCATTTGGGGAGCATTGGGAATTTGGGCAATGACCGGATTGCAGCGGGCATGGAAGCGGTGTTGGGTGGTTTTGGGTTTGAGCGGGTTTTGGCGGCTGAGCAGGGGTTGTTGGGTGGGTAGTGTATTGTTAAGCAAAAAAATCCATTTCAAGTGCCATGAAGATAAAATTTAATAAAATACTTAAATACCTCCTGATATTTATACCTGGTATCTTCCTGCTTCTAATATGCATTCCAAGGGCGTATCCTGTACCCAAAATGGAAAAGAACCAGGCAATGCAATTTTGGAATTTGCCAACGGGTTCAAAAATAGCTTATGCCCACATACCGGGAAAAGGCACCAGGAAATCCTCGCCAATTATTTTCTTGAATGGAGGACCGGGCGGGTATATCACAGATCAAGGCATTCAATTAAGATCATCGCTCTCTGAGTTGGGTTACGATGTATATATGTATGACCAAATCGGAAGTGGGCAGTCTGATCGGTTAGCGCATATTTCGGAATACACAGCCGATCGGCATAAAAAAGATTTGGAAGCAATCATTGATCAAATTGGTGCAGATCAGGTGATTTTAATTGGACAATCATGGGGGGCAGTTTTAGCAGTCCTGTATGCGGCGGATCATCCATCAAAAATTGAAAAAATGATTTTCACCTGTCCAGGTCCAATCTTCCCGGTGCGTTCGGAATTAATGGCCGTAAAACCGCCGGATCATTTGAATTTAGAATCGCCTGTTTTTAAAAATGCAGATGGGAATAGGAAGGCGAATAATTTACGGACGAAGGCGATGGCATTGTTTGCAACTACTTTTGGCGTAAAATTGGCTTCGGATGCTGAAGCAGACGATTTTGAAACATACCTGAATTTTGAAGTAAATAAATCAACCGTTTCTGACACGGCTAAAATACAAAAAATGTCAGCAGGGGGAGGGTTTTATGCGCGTGTGATGACTTTTAACAGCTTGCTTACGATGCAGGATCCTCGACCCAAACTAAAAGGCTCGGAAATCCCAATTTTAGTGATGAAGGCACAGTATGACAACCAAAAATGGGGTTTTACGCAGGAATACTGCGAGATTTTTCAACACAATACGTTCATTGTAATACCGGATGCAGGACATGCTATCGCTGTGGAACAACCCGAACTGTATTTGAAAACGATTGCGGAATATTTGAAGTAGTTAGGAGGAACGATCTATTGCGCAGATGAGCAGAGTGCCGCAACTTTTTCCTTCAGCACGGGCAACAATTCCTGTTCAAACCAGGGATTTTTCCGCATCCAGATCTGGTTGCGGGGAGAAGGGTGTGGGAGCGGCAGGTATAGCGGGAAATAAGTATGCCAATTGCGCACCGTTTCCGTAAGGTTTCCGGACATTTTATTACCTAAATAGCGATTTTGAGCATATTGTCCGATCAAAATCGTCAACTCAATGTTAGGCATATGGTCCAGCAACAACTGGTGCCAAGTGGGTGCACATTCTGGTCGTGGCGGCAAGTCTCCCGATTTTCCAGCGCCTGGATAACAAAATCCCATGGGCATGAGGGCAATCAATTCCGCATCGTAAAACTGGGTTTTGTCCAATCCCAGCCATTGGCGCAAGTTGTTGCCGCTTGCATCGTCCCAGGGTACCCCGGAAGCATGTACTTTTGCGCCTGGCGCCTGACCAATCAACAGTAACCTACTTTTTTTGGATGCCTGTATAATGGGGTGCGGGCCCAAGGGCAGGGCGCTTTGGCAAATGGTACAGGCTCGGATTTCGGAAAGGAGTTGGTTCATGTTGCAAATTTGGGTAAAAAGGAGGGGATTGTTACCTAAATTGTTTAGTATTAAATCTGACGTTAAGCAATTTTTCGGATGTTTTTGGATAAAAATGTAAATTAGACTTGTTGCGGTGGGAAGTTGAAAACGACGTAAAAACGCCCATTTTCCGCCCTTCTGCGTTTTTTTTCTTGTCTGTAGCACTGCTACGCACAAGAAAAAAAGCCTTGAAGGCCAAAAAATGGACTGTTTTTGTCGTTTTACTCCCCACCGCAACAAGTCTATTAAAAAGATGCAAATGTATCTACGTTATACCTATCTTTAACGTAAGCAAATCGGAAAGCCAAAGCGCGGCAGTGGGGCATTGAGCCGTAAGTAAGAGCGCGCATTTCCGAACAATTTCCAATAAGATCACAAAACAACATGAAAATTATCCATTATTTAGCGGATTTACTGTACCGTCACCAGAAAAAATTGGAAATTATTGCAATATTTCTGCTCTGCTTTACCATCAGCTTTCGGTTTACAAATTACAAAACAGTATGGTTATGGAGTGATAAAATTTACATTCCCGTTATATTAGTGTTGATGTTAATCTCTATTGCTCTGGTTTGGGTAAAAATTGAACAAAATAAAACCAATGATTTAATAACAAAAATAAAATCTGAAATAACCGGAATTAAACCAAATGCCGAAAATAAATTAGACAAATTGTCTGAAAAGCAAAAACAGGTTTTTGATTTGATCCTAATTGGAAAATCAAATAAGGAAATAATGAATGAGTTATGTATAGAGTTAAGCACCCTTAAAACACATATTAATAAAATATATAAAACTCTTGAAATCACATCTCGAAAGCAGGTAAAAAAGATAAAAATATAATCCTTTTCGTCATTTTATCGAATAATAGCCTATATATCAACCTATTATCAACCTATTATCAACCCTTTTCAACCTATACAACGGCAAGAAGCAGGCTAATTTTGCTGCTCACAATTTAAATGAAAAAAGATGAAAACAAGGAATCTGTTTATGTCCACAACAATCATGTGTGGCCTGTTTGTTGCAGCATTTACTTTTAAAAATGGCAAAATTACCTGGTTATGGGCTGATAATCCATCCATGGCAGTTATTTTGGGCATTTTATCCATTATATTAGGGACACAATGGATTAAGCACCAAAGGCGATTGGATCTTACAAGTCCTTTAAAATTAAAGTAGCCTAAACTAGTTTTGGTGGGAAGTAGAAAACAACGCAAAAACAATGATTTCTGCTCCCTTCCGAAACAAGTTTGCATTAGAGCCTGTAAAAATTTATATATGGACAATAACATTTACAATCCCGACTACGTAAAAGGACTGTTCAACCGCATGAGTAGTTCCTATGAAAGGATGAATTTCATAACCTCCTTTGGCTTTTCCATCCGTTGGCGCAGGCAGTTTATAAAATCATTTAAGCAGCCCAATCATAAAGTAGAGGTACTTGACTTGCTCACAGGAATGGGGGAAACCTGGAAGTCGACCAAAAATAGATTGCCGAATTCAAATTTGACGGTACTTGATTTTTCTGAAGGGATGTTGCAATATGCAAAACAGAAAAACAAGCAGTACTATAACAACGAAATCATTGTATTGCAACAAGATATTTTAAAGAATGATCTGCCCAGTAACTATTTCGATTTTGTGACTTGTGCTTTTGGACTCAAAACATTTAACGATGCGCAACTCCAAATTTTAGCATTAGAAACCAGGCGGATTTTAAAAGTCGGCGGACAGTTTTCATTTGTTGAAGTTTCGAAACCCCAGAACCCAATTTTATATTTGTTTTATAGCTTTTATCTCCAGCGTGTCATTCCAATTTTAGGCAAACTGTTCCTGGGAAGTCCGGATGAATATAAAATGCTTTGGCGGTATACCGAAAAATTTGAAAACGCAAAAAATGCGATGACGATTTTTGCAGAATCGGGATTAGATACCACATTTAATGCTTACTTTTATGGCTGTGCGACTGGTTTTTATGGGCAAAAAACGAGCCTCTGAAGGCTATAAACACGAAATATGCGTCCTCCCGAATTTTGGGCTTCACAAACATTAGGGGTAACGTTTATTACGCATTTACGCGCGATTTTTTTATGCTTAAAATTTTATCGGGGATTTGTGGTAACATGTAAATTGTATTGGCGGGGTGACTGAAAAAGTCGCCCCGTCAATACAATTTACGCATTTATACAGGACTAAAGGAGGCTTCAGATGTTATGCTTGATTTATACCCAGATTTAAATGGATTTGAAGCCAGCTGTTTTTATAACCACTTTGGGTTGGCATTACCGTAAACTATTGTACTTCAAACGAATGTATGGTATTCACCGTCCGTTGTACATAAATAGCCACCACCGAACTGCCATTGGCTTCTGCAATGCGCTCTGTAATGTAATAGGGGAATACTTCCGTAATTTCTTCCTCGGTTTGTATGTAGAATTCCCCGGGAAGATCGCTTGAGGTTACTTCTTCCGCGTTGCTCAGGATGCCAGTAATGGAATTCAACTCAACATCGTCGGGTACATCCATCGGCTCATCCAACAGCGAGGTATCATCCAGCATCAAATCAACCAGTTCGTTTTCAAGCACACTGGTGTACCCAAAATGCACATAACGATCGATCGAAGCTTCCAGGATATTGATATCGACGGAATGGTTTTCTTCCAAATTTAATGAAAAGTATTCAGAAAAGTCCCTTTCCGGGAAATCGAAGTACAGGCCTACCATAGGGTAGCCAGCGTCTTCTACCTGGGTGAGCAATCCGGTTTCAAAAAGCATTTCGTTGTTTTCCATAAATGATCGTTTTTGGGGGCGTTGTACAAATAGTGTACCATACTTGGCCTGATTGATATTGTTGATAAATTGATTGATGCCATAGGTTACAAAATGAATACAATTCCATCTTATATTTGTATCCTACTTCGCTCAATTAGGCCTCGGGTAATCGCTATGCTTAAAATAATAACATGAAACCAATCATAAAATGAATGGATCCGTTGCTTGTAAGGAATACTTACAGATTCAAATGAAAGGAAAACGAAAAGAGCCTGGCCGAAAAGCGCATTCCTAACGAAAGCAACAATACCCTATGCATAACCCATTCAATATGAATCCAACCGAGTATACCGAAATTTTGCAACAGGCCGTCGCAGAAATCCGGGTAGCCCGAAATCTTGTTGCCAAACAACTGACAAGTGCCGCGAATTCGGTCTATTGGAGTTTGGGAAAATTGCTCTTTGAAAAACAGTTGGAAGAAGGCTATGGCAGTGGTGTGGTCAAACAACTTTCTGTGGATTTGAAAAATGAATTCCCTGATATGGGGCTTTCTTCTCGCAATTTATGGAATATGAAACGCTATTATGAGCGTTATTATCAGGCAGATGCAAAACTGCTACAGAGCGTAGCAGTTTTGCCTTGGGGGCATAATTTGCTATTACTCGACAAGATACAAACGCTTGATGCTGTTCTGTTTTACGCCCAAGAAGTAGTTACAAAAGGCTGGTCAAGAGATTTGTTGCTCAATGCCATAAAAATGGATACCTATGGACAGGTAGAAAGCCAAATCGCTGTAAACAATTTCAATCAAACGCTTCCTGCACCCAACGCCGACTATGCCAACGAAGTATTTAAAAGCACTTACAATCTGGGCTTTTTGGGTATAAACGAACCTGTCAAAGAGTTAGAACTTGAAAAACGGCTCATTGCCAAAATCAGAAACTTTATTTTAGCGTTGGGCAAAGGGTTTAGTTTTATTGGCAACCAATATTGTTTGGAGTACAACAGCAAAGCGTATTTTGTAGATCTGCTTTTCTTTCACAGAGGTTTGCGCTGTTTGGTAGCAATTGAATTGAAGATAGGGAGTTTTAAAGCCGAATATGTGGGCAAAATGAATTTGTACCTTTCCTTGCTCGATAAATTGGAAAAGGGCGAAAACGAAAATCAATCGATTGGTATTATACTCTGTGCTGATAAAGACCACTTGGACGTGGAAATAGCCCTGCAAGACATCAATAAGCCCATTGGTGTAGCCGAATACCAACTTTTGCTGCCTAAGGAAGCGTTACAAGCTTTGCTGGTCAATGAAATAAATGCGAGCGAGGTAGAAAATGACAAGGAATAAACGATTCCGCCTTGTATCATGCAACAACAGACGATCTTTATGACCTCAAAAGAAGAAATTTCAGCATTACTGGTGGACTTAGGACAAGTAATCATTGAACAACACACCATCACTTTTGTGAACTATCCGTTCGAACCGTCCATCGCATTCAAACAGGCAACATTTACAGCAGCGGAGATAGGCAATGTAGACCCAACAGGCTATCCTCCAACGATTAAAATTGGTGACGAACTGCTTTTTTTGAGCGCTACACAACAGGACGCCCTGAAAAAATTTGCGGCCGACAACAGCCTTATAACGGTAGATCGACCTGATCTTTGGAGTTGGATACTTGAACCGTTTTTAGACACGGAATTTACGGACGAAACGGACAATCGATTAAAAATCAGATTAGCGGAATACGGACTGACGGAAGAACTCGTTATTTCATTGCGACAAGCGGTAGGAACACAAATGGTGAAATACAACTTTGACACGATGCTTTGGGACTGGACAAACCTGGGCGCTTTTGATGTTTTAGGCGCTATGAGATCGAAGTATAACAAAGCAGAATATCAAGATTTTTATAAAAATGTAATGCGTATTGCGTTGATGAGCAAATTGTAAAAATATTAAAGATTACACCATGAACCATACAAACTGGATCTTTTTATCAATCCTGCTTTTCACCGCTTGTTCGGCCCCGAGATACACGGGTGCTCCAAATCAGCAAGCAGAAAGGTTTTCCGACAATGGTGAACCCATTACGCAATCACTCTTCAGCGACAAAAACGCGACCATTTCTGAGGAAAATATTCAAAAAATTCTGGATGGGAATTTCAAACTACCCCAACAATTAAGGGTGGCCGTGGTGTCCGTTGACAATGCATCACCCAACCGGCGATATTATTGGAATTACTGGAACGATGAGCAATATTTAAAAACACAACAGTCTTATTTAGACCTGTTTGCAGAAAAATTAAAGCAGTCGAAAAGGGTAGTGTCTGTTGCAACCATCCCGGATTTATTGCTGGCAAAGCCGCAAACATTCACCAATATACGAGAAGCGGCGGTACGGCTCCAGGCAGATGTTGTGCTTGTTTATTCCATAACCACCGACATCTATTCGAAATACAAACTATTTACAAAGCCGGATATTAAAGCATTTGCAACCACACAACTCCTGCTGCTCGATGTTAGAACGGGCCTGGTTCCATTTTCGACCATTGTAACCAAAGACCAATTGTCCAAAAAACAGGAAAACGAACTGGACAACAATGAAGCAACCCATAGAATTCAAAAGGAGGCGGTGTTAATGACCATTGAGGAGATTGGTAAAAATCTGTTGGATTTTTTGAACAAGTAATAATACACATAAAAAATATTTGAATCCAAATTTTGGGATTTGAACTCCGCAAGATACCTTCGCAACAAGACCATTTGCTAAAAATGAAAACAATGGACAAAAATTTAAACGTTGAGCAAGCCGTTGAACTGATCCGGCTTAAGGTTTTGCCTGAAAATGTAGCTGCATTTTTAGAAGGCAGGGCGAAGGTTGATGAATTTGCATCCACCATTAAAGGCTATGTAGGTACAGAAATACTAAAAGCGAATGAGACAGAATATTTAATGCTAATTCGTTGGGAAAGCGAAGAAGCGGTTAAAGCAGCGCAAAAAATTACAGCAACTTCTTCTATTATTTCTGATTGGATTAACCAAACAGCACAGTTTGTTGCTTTTGAGACAAGTACTTCAAAATACAAGCATTAAAAAACGGCTAATACCTTGGGTTTGAGTGCTACAACCTCCGTGGTTTGCATACGGACAAGGACGCCTAAGCAAGAAATTCTTTACGAATCATTGATCCGCCAATAAAAACAAAACATTTATGCACGCCGGAACGCACTATAAGTTCGTAGCATTTTTAATTTGGACAAGACGTGATATTTACGTCTTGATTTTACTAGCTACCATTCCGACGGTTTTATTTCAAGTATTTAATTTAAAATTTATCGCTATTCCCTGGACGCCAGTAGCATTGGTCGGTACGGCAGCCGCTTTTGTAGTAGGTTTTAAAAATACGCAAACCTATAACCGACTTTGGGAAGCGCGACAAATTTGGGGGGGTATTGTAAATACAAGTCGCACCTGGGGGATCATGAGCAAAGATTTTGTAAAAACAGATCAAGCAGATATTCAGCAACTTATATATAGACATTGTGCCTGGCTTACAGCTTTGCGTTTTCAATTAAGAAAACCACAACCCTGGGAAAATACCAACAAGCCACATTTTAAAGAATACCGCAATTATTTCATTATTCCGGAGTGGGAAGGGAATTTGGAAGAAGAACTTAAAAAATACCTTACAGGAGATGAGCTTGTGTATGTTTTGAGTAAAAAAAACAGAGCGACCCATTTGATTGCCTTACAATCCAAACATCTAAAATCACTCAGGACAGCAGGGAAAGTTGAGCACTACGAATATGTAGAGATGGAAAGGCGATTGGCCGATTTATACGACCATCAAGGTAGGTGTGAACGCATCAAGAATTTTCCTTATCCCAGACAATTTGCCAGCGTCAATCTGTTTTTTATTTGGTTGTTGGTAATAATATTGCCCTTTGGCATGCTCAATGAATTCCAAAAATTAGGCGAAGGTTTTGCCTGGCTCACCATTCCTTTTTCAGTGATCGTTTCCTGGGTTTTTACTTCTTTGGAAAAAATTGGAGAGGCCACAGAGAATCCATTTGAAGGTGGTGCAAATGACATTCCAATGGCTGCCCTTAGCCGAACCATTGAAATTGACTTGCGGGATATGCTGGATGAAAGCGATCTTCCAGCGCCCATTACACCGGCAAACGACATCTTAATGTAAATTCAAATAATTTTCAGCAATGAAAAAAAGAGAAAAACTGGCTATTATCCACAAATGGTATCCCAAAGCGATCACCACCATTGATGGCGTAAACAAAATCATCGATTTTGTAGAATTAGATTTGGACTTAGAGCCCAAACAAATAATGCTTGCCGACAGTATTTGTAGTGATGACGTGAATAGCATTCAATACCCTGCAAGAACCCAGGAATTTTTAGGGCCTTTTAAAATGGGGGGCTTAGATGGTTTTCCATTTACCGGCTTAACGGGTATGGGCGCATTTGCAAGCCACGTTCCAGACGCGGGAGCCGTATTTATTTATTACGGACCGCATATTGGCATAACCAAAGACGGAACAATTGGTGAAATTCAACGTTTGGGGCAGAGTAAAAATAGTGGTTGTTGCGGCGCTGCAAAAGGGGCCTTAGGAAAACTTATAAATAATCAAATTATACCAGGCAACATTACGGAGATAGATTACCAAATGAATACGATTGAGCAGATTCTTTACCATGAAAAAGAAAGGGTATTGAATGCTCAAACACCTTTGTTTGAAGCCACGGAAGTAATTTATGAGGCCATTGACAAACGCATCAACGAATTGGTGGATAAGACAAAATATAATTGTAAATACGTAATTCTTGCTGGTGCAGTACTGATTAATAGTGACAGCGATATGGGTTCCTTTACCCAACTCCGTCGTTTTGATGTTATAGACTTGGCGACCAATACTAGAAAAAGCAACATTAATCTATTTGATTAATAAAACGGGAAGACTATACATTACATGAATAGACGGCTAAAAAGGATTTTCAAAATAACCTTGATTACACTTGGTTTAATGATTGTATTAATTGCAATCGCAATTCCAGTTGGTATCAACTATTTACGGAATAAAAGTACCTTAAATACTTTTGATCAATTTTCAGAAGCCGCACAACTGCAATTTGTTGATATAAAGTGGGATAGTTCAATTGTAGCGGGCATTAAGTTTGACAAAGCTGCCTTTTTTATACCTGTAAAGGTTAAAGGGATTCAAAAGCGTTTATATATGCAATTTGATTCAGGCAGCGCATCATCCTTATTCTATGGTAAAACGTTGCAGGCAATCGGTGGGGGCTTGGACACCACCTTTTCTCAAAAAGACAGTTCCGTATTTGCAATGAATGTCGGACTGGAAATTGGAAGTGCCACATTGCACGCCAATAAAATGGAAATAAGGCAGGACATGGGTTCGTTTGATGTGGACAGCTCCTTCATCATTATCGGAACAATTGGGTATGACGCCGTTGTAAACAGCACTTTAATCATGGATTTTAAGCAAGATAAATTGGCAATAACCAAAAAAATACCCGACAGTTTAAATTCAAACATTCATTATATTGACGGGGTGAGTGTGAACAAATTTCCCTTTTTCATCAAGGCGACCATTGGCGACGATCCAGTAACATTGGGTTATGATACAGGTTCCAGTCTTTTTCCTTTGATAACGAGCAATAAGAAATTAGCCAATTTAAATAAAAGTGTAAAGTTGGATACATTATGTTGTGTAAGTTCTTGGGGCGTTGATCATCCGATCTATAGAAAAAAGTATGACCAGCTCATTAAATTGGGTAACACCGTTTTCAAAGATGAATATATTTACAGTTCTCACCAGTTTGATGTGCTTGATTATGTGCCGAATTGGCTATTTTTTGGTGGTACTGGCAATAGTTTGTTTTTAAACAAGGTTGTTTATGTGGATACGAAGCATAATAAATTTGGCTTGGTTGACTAATTATTGAACAAGCGCCACCTCGAATTTCGAAGCAGCGCTTGTTCATTTTTAACCTATTTCTTCTCTATTTCGTTCTAACGATCGCCTTGGTAATCAAGGTATTACCATAATTCAACCGGAGGAAATAAAGTCCATCCGTAGTTGATTCAACCGGCGTCCATTGGAGTTGCACATCACCTTCAACCGCGCCTTGGTACAAATCGGTTACAATCTGGCCGAGTGAATTGAGGATGGTCAATCGTACATCGGCCGACAGTACCCCCTTCAACTCAATATTCAAAATATTGCTGAATGGAACCGGGAAACAATTTACAGAAGCATCAGCGATGCTGTTTGTCATTTGATCGCGGTTTTCCGTTTCAGGGCTAAATGCATCGTTGCAAAGGCCGCCATAAATCACCACGGCGCCCTGGTCGGTGTTTTGCCCGTTGTTATCAAGTGGTGCGCCGAGGATTATGGTTTGGCCGCTGATGGCTGCTGCCGTACCCAAAGCATCGCCGTTTTGGCCACCTCCGTCTGCCAATTGATCAACAAGCACCCAGCTGTTGCCTTGAAGCAAATAAACAAAACCGCCACCGGAGCTTTGGCCAAAAGGACTGTCGCCTCTGCTCGCAACAACGGAATACGGTGCATCAATACCCACCCCGCTTCCGAAATGGTCGTTAGCTTGTCCGGATACATTAAGCAGGATCTGGCTTTGGCCCCAGCTGTTTACAAAGCCGTTTTGGTTTTTGTAGAAGATAAATGCTGCGCCGGCATTATTTCCTTTCAGGTCATTTCCGTCGGCACCCACAATAGCCCATGGTCCGCTAATACCAACCTTTGCACCAAAGTTGTCGTTTTCGCCGTTCTGTTTAGCGCGTATTTTTTCAATTTGTCCCCATGCATCTGGTCCAAACTGGTTGCGACCAAAAATGTAAGCCGCACCAATATTTTGAAACAATCCGTTCACGCCGTTTGCCCCTACAATGGCAAAATCGCCATCCAGATCAACACTGGCACCAAAAAAGTCATCGGCAGCACCGGTTGTTGCCAGCAATTTTGCAACCTGTCCCCATTGGTTTGCCCCGCCTTGATTGCGGTAGAACATATAGGCCGCCCCGGAATTGTCGCCGCTTGCATCACTCAAGTTAGCACCTACCAACAGCCGTTCTCCATCCAAC
Organism: Saprospiraceae bacterium; assembly: GCA_027488935.1. Classification (GTDB taxonomy): domain Bacteria; phylum Bacteroidota; class Bacteroidia; order Chitinophagales; family Saprospiraceae; genus M3007. Next base: position 74,894 of record JAIYAP010000037.1, read on the forward strand.
GCAACGCTGGTGCCGAAATTATCGGCAGATTGCGCATCGGCAGCAAGTACTTTTTTAACAAAATCCCATTGCGATGTATTTCCAGCATTCCGTTGGAAAATATACACAGCTCCTTCATTGCCAACTTGCTCATCATCCAACGGTGCGCCCACTGAGGCAAAATCGCCGGAAATGGCTACACTTGCGCCGAAATTATCGCCAGGCGATAAACCGGGTGCAACCAGTTCGGTGATTTGTCCCCATTTATTGGTACCCGACTTATCCCGGAACAGGATATAAGCGGAACCGATGCTCTGACCAGATGGCGTTTTCTGATTCGATCCAACAATGGCATAATCTCCGTCAATATCCACCGCCACGCCGTATTCTTCACCCGCAACGCCGTCACCCGCAAAACGTTTTACCAAGGCTGGCCAGTCTTCTGCTTCGTCGGCTACACCATCGCAATCATCATCTATACCATTACAAATTTCGGCACGCGGGTCAACTACGACCTGAAATTCGCAGGTGGATGTATTTCCGCTCGCGTCCGTTGCTGTAACTTCCACATTGGTGTATCCGATTTCGAACGTAGCCGGAGCAGGGATGCTGTATTGGAGGGTAACGCCTGAGCAGTTGTCGGTAGCAGTAGCGGCGTAATTAATACTCGCCGTACATGCCTCTACATCTGTTTTTACATTAATATTGGAAGGACATTTCACCGTTGGCAATTGCTGGTCTTCAATGGTGATGCTTTGGGTGCAGTTGGCGGAGTTGTTGTTAACATCAGTTGCTACCCAAACTACGGTGCTAGTTCCAATCTGAAAAACACCCGGGTTATTGTTGGTGATGGAAAAAATGCCACAATTATCCTGGAATGTAGTGGTTCCAATATTGATCCCCAAATTTGTGCTGCATTTTCCTGGATCCGTACCTTTTACCACATTGGCCGGACAATTGATAATAGGCAATTCTATATCATTGACTTTTACAGTAAAGGAGCAGGTGCTCGTATTCGTGTTCACGTCGGTTGCGCGCCAAATATTGGTGGTGGTACCAACTGGAAATGCGGATCCGCTTGCCAATCCGCTTAGTAATTGCACGGTGCTGATGCCGCAATTATCGGTGGCGGTCGGGGTGTTATAGGCGACAACCGCGCTGCATTTGCCTGCATCATTGTTGCGGACAATATTTGCCGGACAAGTAATGTTTGGCAGGGTCACATCTCTTACGGTGATGGTAAAAGCGCAAGTGCTGGTATTGTTGCTTAAATCCGTGGCACGGTATACATTGGTTGTTACGCCAACCGGGTAAGTAGCACCGCTAACCAAGCCACTTTGCAATTGTATGGAAGGAGCGTTGCAGTTGTCCGTAGCGGCCACACTACCGTAAGT
>JAIYAP010000071.1 GCA_027488935.1 Saprospiraceae bacterium
AAATCAATAAATCATTGGGCAACGCGACGACCTCGGATGAGGTCGAACATTTGTAGAAAAGATACAATGTCCGAACCCACGCACGACTTCGGAGAAGTCATGCATTTGTAGAAAACATACAAAGACCGAACCCACGCACGACTTCGGAGAAGTCATGCATTTGTAGAAAACATACAAAGACCGAACCCGCTCACGACTTCGGAGAAGTCATGCATTTGTAGGTCTCAAAAAAGAACAGTGTCATCCCGAATTTAGTTTTCACCAAAATTCGGGATGACGCAGGTTTTAATTAGATATCAAAACCTTTGCAGGTGCAATGGGCAAGCCCGGAAAAGCCAGCCAATAAGCACCCGGCGCCAATTGATCAATATTCATCTTTACCTGATTAAGGCCTGGCGTGAGGAGCATCGAATTTTCCTGCACCACCCGGCCCAGTACATCGATCCACTGTGCGCGCACCGTTTGTTCGGAGGATACCTGCAGTTGCACCACCACCCTTTCAGTTGCTGGATTCGGATATAGCAATACCTTATCTTGTAGCGTGGCAATATCGGCAGAATCTTCATCGCGGAAAATATTTCCAGCCGAACGATAGAAAAAAGTATTCATGCCCTGCGCTGCCAGGGTGCCTCCTGTGGCTACGTAATAGCCGCCAAACTTGTGCATGACCGGCGTAACATTATAACCCGTAATACCCAAATCGAGGGAATCAAGCACGATTCCCTGCAAGTTGAGGCGATATACTTTACTATTGCCCGATTCGGCACCCGCAAACAGGATATTTTTCGAATTGGGCAAATAGGTACAGGAAAAACCCTCGCTGTAGTCAAACCCTGTATCCTTATCATTGTAAAAATTTGTCCAGTGCACCTGACCCGATTCGTCCCATAACGCGGCATAATAAGCAGAGTACAAGGTGGTTACCTGATCGCTGTACACATTGCCCGCCAGTACAAACTGACCGTTGGCGGTAGGTACCAGGTCATTTACAGCGAAAAATGAATATCCTTCGCCAAATTTATAATTAGGGTCGTCGATCACCTTATTCCATATCGTCAGACCATTTGAAGTTCGAATTTTTGAAACGCTGTTGCCTGCTAACACCAAAAAAGCACCACCACCCTGGGTAATGTACATGCGTTTGGGGGTAGAGGCTGGATAGTTGTTTTTCCAGACAATATCTCCATTTTCCGAAAGGCGCATCGCCACCAGGCCGCCCAAAGTGGGTGCCGGACCGACCACGATATACCCGCCTTCTGGTAAAGGAGCAATGTCGGAGAAGTAAGCAACGCCGGTAATTTTTTTGCTCCAAAGTTCCGTTCCTGCAGGGTTTAGTCGCAGCAAATAGCCTTGGTTGGCACTTCCAGCCGCCAAAAGCCAGCCGCCATCAGGCATTTGAAGTACCCCGCGTCCCATCGACTCAGAGGTAGTTGCCGTACCATAATATTTCAGGCTCAGTTGATTGCCCAATTGATCGACCTGAAGCATAAACAGGTCTTGCAGAGAGGTACTGTTGTTTTGGAATCCGAAACCAAACAAGGTGTAGCCGGATGCCCCGGGAAACACGGCGCGCCCTACATCATATCCGCTTGAAACCGGATAGTTTTTTTGAATAATGCCGGTGCTTTGCGCCGATAAAAACAAAGGGAAAAGTGCGAAAAGTAAAAAGTGTTGTTTTTTCATTGGGTGTTATTTTTAAATAGACTTGTTGCGGTCGGGAGTAAAACGACAAAAAAAGTCTGATACAGAATTTGCTTTAAAATTAAGGGAATCGATACCTTAGTTAAAATTTAAATAGCTTTTTGTCGGACGTATGTCTAATAGACTGGTTGCGGAAGACATTAAAATATAGCAAATAGCATACAAAACACCATATTAGCGTCCGCCAAAAAATAAGTTTGCCGTAACATTACCTTTATCCTAAAATTTTAAAAATCGCATAATGAAAATTTTTACATCCCTATTACTTGCCTTGTTCGCTTTCGCCCAGCTAGCTTTCGCGCAGGCGACCTTTTCCCTGACACCGCAAAATGTGAGTGTGGTGGTAGCAGATTCGACCAAAGACGCTGAAGCAATCAACACCATCCAGAACCTTCAGAACGTTTCAAAAACAATTCGCTGGACCCGTACGGTCATTTGTATTGATCCGAACAACGGTTTGACACAAATTTGTGATTTGGTAACCTGCTATTTTGCGACGGTTTCTACGCGGACATTTACCCTGGCGGCTTCGGCAAGCGGCCCGATCATCACGCACTTTCTGAAAGACGCTGGCGTACCTGGTTCGGCCATTATCGCACTGCACTTTGAAAATGTAGCCAATCCGGCGGATAGTGTTACCAGTATTTATACCTTCAATGCCTGTGGTTTTTCTGGCACAACGGAGCAACTTCCTGAAGCAAACGTAGCGTTGTTTCCGAATCCGGTTGCTGAATATTTTACCCTACAAAACGCCGATGCCGTGGCAAATATCCGTGTTTACGCAACGGATGGACGGCAGGTTGCCAATTTCACAGCAACCCCGGGCGCGCAATATTCACTCACAGCCTTGGCAGCCGGTAACTATTATGTTGCGCTCTTAGATCAGTACCAGCGGGTGTTCCAGGCGCTGCAAATTGAGAAGCGATAACGATAAGGTCGGAAGCGGTTCCCGACGCTTCCGACCTTGTCATTTACCGTAAGCAGATACCCAACAGTCGAGAATTTAAAAGCAACTTATACGCAACTGCATAGGATTCGCAACAATTTCGCCAATTTTGCGTCCTTATTCGCTGCAAGGTGTTTTAAAAGTTGAACCTTGCACTTCGATATTTCCACAATATGGCCAATTTATCCTTTCAATACCCGGCATGGTTCCTGATCCTTTGTGTTTTACTGGGTCTGGGTTATGCATTATTGCTTTATTTCCGCGATACCACTTTTCAAGAACGCGCACCGCGCCTTCCCCTGTTGCTTGGGATCATGCGCTGGCTCACCGTTACGATCCTGAGCGCTTTGTTGTTATCCCCCCTGCTGAAATCGATCATAACCGACACGAAAAAGCCGGTTATCGTACTGGCACAAGACCAATCTGAAAGCATCGGGGCAACCTTGCAAGGGCCTGCACTCGAACAATACAAGCAAGACTGGCAATCGCTGCGCACGGCACTGGAAGAAAACTATGAGGTACACGAACTAGCCTTGGGCGACGATGTACGCGAAGGGGTAGATTTTAGTTTTCAAGATAAGGTGAGCAATCTTTCGCAGGCAATGCAATCCATTTACGATATGTATGGCACCCAAAATCTGGGGGCTGTCGTCATCGCATCCGATGGTATTTACAACGAAGGCAGCAACCCGGCTTACAGCGGAGCACAACTTACCGCCCCCGTTTATACCATTGCCCTGGGGGATACCGTACCCAAAAAAGACCTGTTGATCAAGCGGGTTTTCAACAATAAAATTGCCTATTTGGGGGATAAGTTCACCGTACAAATTGATGTTAGTGCGACCAATTGTGCCGGTGCGACTTCTGTTCTAACCGTTGGGAAAGTGTCGGGCGACCAAACGCGCATGTTGCAATCCATTCCGGTAAATATCACCAACAACGACTTTTTTGCCACCAAAGAAGTGGTAATTGAAGCCGATCAGGCGGGCGTGGCGCAATACGTCGTGCGCCTTGCGAACATTCCAGGAGAGGCTTCCACCGTCAACAATAAAAAAGAACTGTTTATTGACGTGTTAGATGCCCGTCAAAAAATCCTGTTTTTGGCTAATAGTCCGAACCCCGACCTCAGCGCCCTGCGACAAACCCTGGAGTCGAATAAAAACTACCAGGTTTTTCTGTCTTATATTACCGATCCTGGGCTGGATGTAACGAAATATGATTTTGTAGTGCTGCACAATTTGCCTTCGGTAAGCAATGATATTTCGGGAATCCTAAAAACGATGAATGAAAAGCGCATTCCACGCCTGTTCATTGCGGGTTTACAAACGGGCTTTACCAGTCTTTCGAAAGAACAAGGGCTTGTTAATATCCAAAATGTAAGCCAGCAAACCGACGATGTGCAAGGCAAGGTTTCGCCACAATTTGCTGCCTTTGCGCTTGATCCGAGGGTCAGTGAAGAATTGCCCAAATTCAATCCCGTTACATCGGCATTTGGAAGTTTTGGTGCAACCGCACAGGCACAGGTAATCTTATGGAAACGCATCGGCATGGTGGATACCGACCAACCTTTGCTGGCAGTAGGCGAAACAAATGGGGTCAAAACCGGCATATTCGTCGGAGAAGGTTTGTGGAAATGGCGCCTGTTTGATTTCCTCCAGCACAACAACCACGAAATATTTGACGATTTAATCGGCAAAACCGTGCAATACCTTTCCCTTAAAGCGGATAAACGCAAATTCCGGATCAACCTGGATAAAAGTATTTTTGATGAAAATGAAGCCGTTACGTTTGGCGCAGAATTGTACAACGACAATTACGAACTGACCAATGAACCGGACATCAACATCGTGGTGCGCAACAAGGATGGAAAGGATTTTAATTATAATTTTAATAAACTCGGCAAGGCATACACGCTGAATGCAGGCATTTTACCTACTGGAAACTACACCTTCAAAGCCAATACGAACTTCAACGGGCAGGCCCTGAGTTTTGAAGGCAAATTCAGTGTGCGCCCAATTGAATTGGAATTGTTTGAAACCACCGCAAATCATGCCGTATTGCGCCAATTAAGCAGTCAATATGGCGGGGAAACGGTATTTTCGAATCAACTTTCCAGCATCGGTGAAAAAATAAAAGCCAATCAAACCGTAAAACCTGTTATTTACCAAACAACCAAAACGAATCCATTAATCAACCTGAAATGGATCTTTGCATTGCTGGCAGGTTTGCTGGCAGCCGAATGGTTCCTAAGGCGTTATTATGGCGCCTATTGATTTTGATTACCTTTGTGTATGAATCTTACTGCGCTTTCCATCCGCCGCCCCTCGCTGATTATTGTGGTTTTTGCTGTGTTGACCTTCATGGGGGTGGCGAGCTATTATCGCTTGCCCATTGAATTGGTGCCCAAATTCAACCCACCCATCATAACCATTATTACGGTTTATCCCGGCGCATCACCCTCCGAAGTTGAAAATGCAGTCAGCAAACCTATTGAAGATGCCATTTCTTCCTTGGAAGGGATCGATCAAATTCAAATCAGCTCCAACGAAAACACCTCCTTTGTGGTCGTCGAAATGGATCAGGCGGTGGACATTGATAAGACCGTCCAAGAGCTTACTCGCAAAATCAACCAAATTCAGGCGACTTTCCCGAAAGAAGTACGCACGCCGGTGGTCAATAAATTTGCACTCGACGAATTACCCATTGTACGCTTAGGAACTTCAGCCAATATTACCGGGACCGCTTTTACGGATTTGATCAAAAACCGCGTACTGCCTGATATTGCACAAGTAAAAGGTGTGGCGCAGGTGAATATCCTGGGTGGTGAAGAGCGCGAAATTAAAATCAACATCAACAGTGAACGCCTGGAACAGTACGGCCTTTCGCTGCTTCAGGTTTCGCAGGCCATTCAAATGGCCAACCTCGATTTTCCTACGGGTAAAGTAACCGATGCCGCCGGCCAAATGCGCATTCGACTGGCCGGGAAATTCCATAGCCTCGATGAAATTCGCAACCTGGTCATTGGCAAAAGTCGGTTTGGTTCTTCTATTTATATCCGGGATATTGCCGAGGTACAAGACGGCGCGCGTGATCAGGAAGTAATTTGCCGTACCGATGGGCGGCCCTCCCTGGGTATTACCGTTCGGAAACAGAGCGATGCCAATGCCGTTGAAATGGCCGATTTGGTGATTAAAAAAGTACAGGAACTCGAAAAACGGTACGCCAAAGAAGGCCTCAAATTTCAGGTTGTAGCCAATAGCAGTAAATTTACCAAACGCGCCACCGATGCCGTAATTCATGATTTGTTTACGGCCGTTTTGCTGGTTGGTCTGGTTATGTTGCTGTTTTTACACAGTTTGCGCAACGCTGCCATTGTCTTGGTGTCTATCCCGACTTCGATTGTAAGCACCTTTGTGATGATGCAGTTGTTCGGCTACTCGCTCAACCTGATGTCGTTGCTGGGTTTGTCGCTCGCCATTGGTATTTTGGTCGATGACGCAATTGTCGTGATTGAAAACATTTATCGGCACCTGGAAATGGGGAAAAACAGGGTGCAAGCCAGTTACGATGGCCGGATGGAAATTGGTTTTACAGCCATTAGTATCACCCTTATTGATGTGGTTATCTTTTTGCCCATCATTTTCACCGTAGGGATTGTACCAAACTTGTTACGGCAGTTTTGCATGACGGTGTTGACTTCCACCCTGATGTCGTTGTTTGTTTCCTTTACCCTGGTTCCCTGGCTTACCTCGCGTTTGGCAAAAGCACACCGGTTTAAAGGAAAATCTATGGTGGGCCGCATGGTTTTACAATTTGAAGCCTTTTTGGAATGGCTGGCAGAAGGTTTTGTAACTGCCCTGCGTTGGGCCTTGCATAACTGGTGGACACGCATCGCAACCCTTTTGATTGCAACGGGCACTTTTGCGGCCTCTTTTTTACTGGTTTACTTTGGCTTTATTGGAAATGCCTTTTTTGATCCGGGGGATCGTGGCGAATTTCTGGTACAAGTTGACCTGCCCAAAGATGCATCCTTGACCCAAACAGACGCCGTGTGCAAATCGGTGGAAGATTGGCTTCGACAACAACCTGATGTGGTGAGCACTTTTACCTCGGTGGGTACCAACAACAAGTCTTTCGGGCTTACGCTTGCGCACGTGGGCGAGATTTTGGTGTTTTTACGATCAAAAGACGAAGGTCGTACACAAGCCGCAGACATTTTTGCCCGACAAACCAAAGTAAAACTGGAAGAAGTAATCGCCGGGGCCAGAATCAAAACTTCCCCCATTGATATTCTTGGACTTTCTTTTTTGCCCATTGAAATCATGCTCAATGGCCCCAATCTGGATAGTTTACTCGTCGCTGCCGATACAATTAAAAAAATAATGGGCCAGGTGCCTGGTTGCGTAGAGGTAGAAAGTTCCGTAGAAGGCGGCAACCCGGAAGTAAAAGTAGACGTAAACCGGCAGCGCATGGCCGATTATGGCCTGACAATGGCACAGGTAGGTCTTACCTTACAAACCGCCTTTAGTGGAAATACAGATGCCCGATACCGGGACGGTGATTATGAATACCCCATTCGAATTGCACTGGACGCCTTTGATCGGCGCAGTGCGGGCGATATCAACCAATTATCCTTTGTAAACCCACTCGGCAATACTTTTTACCTCAAACAATTTGCTGAAGTAGCGGAAAGTTCGGCGCCTACCCGATTGGAACGCCGCGACCGACTCCCGTCCTTGTTGTTGAGTGCACAAGTAATTGGACGACCCAATGGTTCGGTGGGCCGGGATATCAAAAAACAGCTGGATGCGCTTGATTTGCCGACGGGCTCCTATATAAAATACGGCGGCGACCTCAAGCGGCAACAACAAGGCATTGGCACCATGGGATTTGCCTTATGGGTTTCGCTGGCCCTGGTTTATCTAATCCTGGTAGCCTTGTATGACAGCTGGGTGTACCCCTTTGTTGTATTGGTGTCTATTCCTTTGTCTATGATTGGTGCTTTCCTGGCACTGGCGCTGGCGTCGGAAAACCTGACCGTATTTACAGGCCTCGGCTTGTTGATGTTGATTGGCCTGGTCGGTAAAAATGCCATTTTGGTGGTCGACTTTGCGAACCAATTGAGGGAGGAGGGCTATTCGATGAAAGATGCCTTATTGCGCGCCACAAAGTTGCGTTTCCGCCCAGTACTGATGACAAACATTGCGATGGTCATTGGACTTTTGCCCCTTGCATTTGCCGAAGGCGCTGGTGCGCAATGGAAAAACGGTTTGGCCTGGGCCATTATTGGAGGCCTCAATTCTTCCATGTTTTTATCGCTGATCGTAGTGCCCGTCGTGTACTGGAACTTCGAAAAGCTGTTGGTTTTGTTGAAATTGGATAAGAAAAAGAAAGTCGACTTAATAGAGTAATATGCGTCATCGCGAATTTTGGTGGAACCCAAAATTCGCGATGACGCATATTATTGTTGCGGTGGAAGTCTACTGGTTAATTGCGATGGTAATAACCCGCGCATCCGGGCTTAATTTGCTCACATCAACCGGCTGGGTAACGCCTTCAGTGCCCAACACAAAATGCCAACCGTGGAGGCCTTGCGCTAACGTAATCCGGCCTTGACTGTTTACACTGCGCACAGTTAATTCAGGATAGGCTTTCAACAAATCTTCGAGGCGGCTGCTGATCCCAATGCCTTTATCCGTACGGCAAAGGCTTCCTTCGTACTCAACCCGCTTTACGCGTTTTACGCCTTTAACTGTTTCAGGAAATACGCGGATTTGTTCGCCATTGGAAGCGGTACACAGGTATACGGAAACCGTTTCTTTGCCGCGCACAATTTTTTCCTCTGTAAAGCCTTTTTTGAAACGTTTTCCCAAAGAATCTACTTCGGCGCCGATATTTACCCCCATTAAATACCCGTTGCTTAGGGTACATTCGTAGGCCGTTACCTTGGTTTTGCTTCTATGCCCGAGCTCAAATTGGCCTTTTTCATCCTCCGTTTTAGGGGTGGCAGGATCATTCTTACATGCCCCGAGCGCAAAAACGATGATACTAACCAAAAACCAACAATACTTGATCATGTTTTAAAATGTTTGAACGTTTGAAACGAAAAGGCAAAGAACCAGATTTTTTTAAACATACACTTTGGAATAATCGGTTTAAATTTCTTCCAGCCCGCGTTTTTAGTCGGATTTATATGTTCTAAAACCCGATCAATTTTATCTTTGGCCGAAAAAAAGTACTACGTCTACTGGAAAGCACCGACTTTTCGGACACACAACCAATTTGCATTTCTAACACTCCGTCCATAGCCTATGATACTTTCAATACAAAACGTCGTAAAACGTTACGATAAATACACCGCCGTTGATCATGTCAGCTTTGATGTGCCCAAAGGAAGCGTTTTTGGCTTGCTCGGCCCCAATGGTGCCGGCAAAACCTCGTTGATCCGCATGATTACCACCATCACCGGTCCCGACGAAGGCCAAATTTTTCTGGATGGTGAAAAACTCAATGCCAATAGCCCCGAACACATTGGATACATGCCCGAAGAACGCGGCCTGTACAAAAAAATGAAGGTCGGTGAACATCTGTTGTACTTGGCCCAACTGAAAGGACTGTCTGAAGCAAATGCCCGCAAGGAAATTGCCCACTGGTTCGAAAAGTTTGAAATTCAGGACTGGGCTTCCAAAAAAATTGAGGACCTCTCCAAAGGGATGCAGCAGAAAATCCAGTTTATCGCAACGGTGATCCACAAACCCAAACTGCTGATTCTCGACGAACCCTTTACGGGCCTCGACCCTATTAACACCACCCTGATCAAAGATGAAATTGCCCAATTGAACCAATCCGGCATCAGCATTATTTTCTCAACCCACCGCATGGAGCAAGTTGAAGAAATGTGCGACCATATTGTACTCATCAACCGCGGCCGAAATGTGCTGTATGGCGAGGTGCAGAGTATCAAAAACGAATACAAACAAAACCTGTACCGCGTAGAAACGCAAACGGATTTGCCTGCCGACTTTAGTAGCCATTTTGAAATCAAAAACCTGGAGTCCAAAGCAGCGACCATTCAGTTGGCCGACGAATCTCAAAGCAATCAGGTGTTGCAATATTTGTTGCAACAAGGCCTGCGTATTGTGCGCTTTGAAGAAATTCTGCCCACTTTTAATGAGATTTTCATCCGCACGGTTGGCGAAACCGGCGTACAGTAAGCGATTTCTACACCCTTTCAATTTCAAAAGTTTATGTCCAAACTTTCACTCATAGTCAAACGCGAATACCTGACCCGCGTGCGCAAAAGATCCTTTATCATTGGCACTTTACTTGCGCCGCTGGGTTTGCTCATCTATATGTTGGTCATCATTGGGCTCACCAGCTACGAAACAGGCGGAAAACTCGAGGTTGCTGTACTCGACGAAGCCAATATGATCAAACAATTGCCCGACGATAAAGGCATTCACTACATCCTTTCGTCGGGAAAGAGCCTCGATGCCCTTAAACAAGAGGTCAAAGACGGCAAAATCAATGGCATCTTGCGGGTCCCCCCCATTAGCAGCATGCAGAAAAAAGACCACACGGTGTTTTATTACGCCGACAGCAAACTGGCCCCTGAAAAAAGCGGCGCCATGGAGCGGAAAATTTCAGAAAAAATACGCGATTTCAAAATTGACTCCCTGCACATCAACCGCGGTAGCTTGGAAATGCTGGACACCGATGTTTCCATCGATCCGGAAAGCATCAGCAATGTGGGCGAGGACGAAAGTAAATATACGGCGGGTGTTGGCCTGGCGATTGGCGGCATCATGGCATTTATCATGTTTTTCATGGTGCTCATGTACGGCCAAATGGTGATGCGCTCGGTGATGGAAGAAAAAACCAACCGCATTGTAGAAGTTATGATGTCGTCGGTACGTCCATTCGACCTTATGTTGGGCAAAATCATCGGTGCGGGTGCTGTTGGACTCACACAAGTGCTTGCCTGGGTGATTTTGAGCGGTGCTGTCACCTTCCTGATCCCATTAATTATGCATGTGGACCCGGCTCAAATGCAAAGCTCCATGCCGCAAGGTCCTGGCGCCATGGATCCTGAACAGGCACAAGGGGATGCTTTGCGTATTTTTTCAGAATTGAGCAAACAAAACTGGCCCCTGATCGTGGGTTCCTTTATTATCTTCTTCCTGGGAGGTTACTTTATTTATGCTTCCATGTTTGCCGCAATCGGCTCTGCCATGGGCGACGATATGGGAGAGGGTCAATCGCTTACCCTTCCGGTAACCATTCCAATTATCCTGGCGTTTTACATCACGGCTTTTGTCGGGGTGCGTAATCCCGACTCAGGTTTGATGGTATTTGCCTCGCTATTTCCTTTGTTTTCGCCCATTGTGATGCCCTTCCGAATGGCGTTCAATCCGCCGTGGTGGCAGGTAGGCCTTTCGCTGGTACTAGTGGTTGCTTCAGCCTATTTCTTTGTATGGCTTGCTGGTCGGATTTACCGGGTCGGAATCTTGCTATATGGCAAAAAAGTAACGCTAAAGGAAATTGGCAAATGGATGTTTTATAACTAATTGCCTGGCAGCGGCGGTTGCGATGGAAGCACCTTAAACCTCCATCGCAATCAGGCTACTGTTTTACCAGTCGTTTTTCGGCGATTCCTTGCGGCGTGTGCACTCTTAGGGTGTACACGCCGTTTTGCATAGTTTGGGTATCGATCCGGGTAAGGTGTTGGGTGGGGGAAATACTTGAAATTTTTTGGCCCAGGGTATTGAGTACTTCAATGCTTTCTACCTCCAGATTGCCCGTGTAGAGCGCACTTTGGTCGGTAGCAGGATTGGGGTACAACTGCAACTGCGCATCGAGCGCCGCCTGGTTATGGGTTTTTACCGCGGGTTCCAAAATTTTAATCCAAACCGTATCCAGCTGGAGTGGCACTGAAATTTCTTTAATGTTGCCATTTGCATCGATTCCTCTAATTCCGGTGATCGGAATAACCAAAGGCACTTTATTATCGCCACCCGACCGATCTGCAATATCAATGATGATAATGTAATCGGAGCGCAAGGTCATTTTACCAATCATGCCATAACCATTGGCGGCTATTTTATTTTTCCGCACCAGGCCCATATCAATTTGCCTGCGGCTGTAGATGTCTTTGGTAATGGGCAAAATATTGATCAGCGAACCAAAATAATCGCTGGAGTAAAAAATATCCGGATCGTGGTTCACAAACTCCGGGTACTGCATGGTAAAGGCCAAGCCGTATAAACCCAAGGCAGGCTGTACGGCAGTACCAATTTCAATATTTGCCGTAATTTCTAATACACTGGGCGGCGCTGCGGGATCAATCGTGATGGTATCCTGCTCAAATGTGACTCGCAACTTGGGTGCGCTGGCCTTATACGGCACCGAAATGGTATCCAGCGGCGCATAATGTTCCAAAATAATACCTGCGTCAAAATCATCCACCGAGCCATTGCCATCACAATCCACGTGTTTATAATTGACCGCATTGATGTGCTTCTCCCAGTTGGGGCCAAACTGCGGTTTCCAAGTCGTAGAGGCATGGGGACGTGGAATACCATCGGTATAATAAGCCACACCAATGTTCAATAAATCGTACACATTGGCACTTTTATCGCCATTGGCATCACCTGGCATTACATAATCGGTTCCGTCTGGCAACTGTTCGGGATCCATGCTCGCGGCATCGGTTACCACAATTTTGGTGATCGACGAAACGGAGTTTTCATTTTGCCAAACAGAAAGGTTGGTTCTGTAAATGCCCGCCTTGGTATAAACATGGGTGATCGTATCCCATTGGGTAACGGTCACAAAGGGCGTGCCGTCGCCAAAATCTAATTGCTCAAAAGCATAATCACCCGAAGCCAAGTTGCGAAATTGCGCAGTATAACCGTTCGTAAAATCACCCTGGATAATTTCTACCGCCATATCGGCCGTGCAATTATTGGCAAACACCGTTGCACAGTCACCCGCCCACCAACTCACCAAACCTGCACCCATGGCTTCACACTCACTGTCGTAACTTTCACCATTGCAACCACACACCGGTACATTCAGCGGCACACAAATGCTGCTTAAGTCGGCCATGGCAGATAGATAGCAATCATTCGTTTCGGCAACCACCAAATCTATACAAGCACTGGAAGCACAAAAAGTACCCTCCTGCACATTGCCTACTTCATAATTGACACATACTTTATAGGTACCATATTCGGGTAAGGTCGTTTTAAAATTTTGTGATTCACTCAGTTTTTTGGTGCCTTTATTGGAGTACCATTGTACGGATGCAAGGGGTAAGGAAGTGGCGTCGTCTGCTTCCAAGGTACCTGTCATTTGCAGCCCAATTGCCGTTAACTTGGGGGTGTAGCCGCAATTTAGATTGAGCGAATTGACCGATATGGTTTTACACAATTGATCAGAACAGCCGCTTGCGTCCGAAACGGTAAGGCAAACCGCATAGTTGCCAGCCTTCGGAAAATTATGCTTGGGGTCTTTTGTGGTGGCCGTCGTGCCATCCCCAAATTCCCAAAAATAAGTTTGCGCAACCCCACCACCTATAGACGCTGCATTAAAATCAACCTGAAAAACACCCGCATTGTTGATTGCGTGGGTAAATACGGCCGTGCAGGGCAGCACCGAAGAAACACAAGTAAGGCCCACCACTGGCAAATTGTCGGATACACACCCATTAGGCAATGCAACGGTTTCTGCCTTGAAGGAATAGTATTGACCACCACTCAGGGTATCGGCCCCAACTACTGCCCGCAATACCGAACCGTCGTTGACATCCACCAGTATTACGCCACAACCTGGAAACACGGAAACCACCTTTCCAACACGGTCGCATTGTGCTGAAAGGGATGGCCCCGCCAAAATCAAAAACAGGAAAATGGAGACGCGTACCTGAAGTAAGCCGGACTGCGGTAAAATGCGTAAAAAACTGCGCATGGGTCGTATTTTTGTTTGTTTTGATACTCCATCACACAACCAACCAAAGAATCTGTGCCAGACACTTTTTTCCACGATACAAAGATTCAATTTTTTATTGACTACACTTTGTACAAATTGCTTAACTTGCCGGACGTTTTTTCTCATTGACATTGGTTTAATAAAATGATAATCAACTATTTAAAATGCCCAGTAAGAAGATAATTTCACTTTTAAATGAATTTTCAAAAACTGAACTAAATCGCCTGCGCAAATTTTTATCCTCTCCCTACTTTAATGATCAGGAAGATGTGCTGCGCTTGTTTGAATGGCTAAACAGTCAAATACGCAAAGGTGTTTTAGAAGTCAACCAGCAATCCAAGCAGCAGGCCTGGAAAAACCTGTATGGAAACAGCCCCTTGGATGATGCGCACTTGAGGCGCTTAAGTTCCGACCTAAACCTCCTGGCCTTGCAATTTATGGTAGCCGAAGCCAGGCAAAAAAACGAAGTAGCCGAAGCCCTGGAACTACAAAAAGTACTCGAAAAGCCTGCGTACAAAGCCCACCTTAATTCGGTTGAACGCCAATTACAAAAACAACTGGAGACAACAACAGCGCCTTCCGCAGAAACATATCTTGCTGGTTTTCAACTACATTGGAACATTTTTAACCGAGCATCAACCGTCTTATCCACCATAAATTATATCGATAAATTATTGCCAGCCGATCATTACCTGGAGCGCTTTTATGTGGTGCAAAAACTCAAGATGTACATCGCCTGGCTTTCTTTTCGCAACTTTCGCGCCACCGAGGAATCTTTTCTCCTGCCTCCCGGCTTTTGGGAATACATTAGGCAACCCCTTTTTTCGGAAGTACCCATCATTGCAATCAATTGCAAGGTGGTAGATTGCTTGTTGGATCCTAACGATGAAACCCATTTTCAATCACTCATGACCGATCTCGAAGCCCTCGGTGATGCGCTCAGCAAAGAAGACCTGCGCGAATGCTACCATATTGCTCAGAATTACTGCGCATTAAAAATTAATCAGGGCAAAACAGAATACTACCGCGCAGTTTTTACAATATTTAAAAGCCTGATTATTAATGATATTCTATTAACCGAAACCCAACTTTCAGAAGGGATGTATAAAAATATTATTACGGTAAGCCTGCGTGTTGGCGAATTCGGCTGGGCCGAAAATTTTGTACGGGAGTACTCCGAGTTTTTACCGGCCGACATTCGCGACAATGCCCAGACCTTCAATTTAGCCAATTTGTACTCGCATCAAAAAAAACACGATAAGGTAATTGAACTACTGCGCAATGTGGAATACAGCGATTTGGTGTATGCCCTGAGTTCGAAGTTGATTTTGGTGCGCACCTACTACGAAACGGACGAATTTATGGCGCTTGACTCCTTGATCGATAGTTTCCGAATTTTCCTGCGACGCAACAAACAAGTATCTAAAAGTGTAAAACTGGAATACAATAACTTCCTGGGCTTTGTTAAAAAACTATCCACCTTGCCCCCTTCCAACCCCAAAATGGTGGAAACACTTCGGATTAAGATCGAGCGTTGCAATGCCGTGGTTTCAAAAAAATGGTTACTCGAAAAAATAGTTGAGTTTTAAGCACAAAAACCTATATTTTTGCGCTCTTTTTAAAAATTATGGCAACTCCTCGTACGGTCGCATTTCATACGCTTGGCTGCAAGCTTAATTATTCGGAAACCTCCGCCATTGCACGGCTTTTCGAAAGCAGCGGCTATTTGCCCGTCAAGTTTGAAGACGGGGCCGATATATATGTCATCAATACCTGCTCGGTTACCGAACAAGCTGACCGTGAGTGCAAAAAGATTGTACGCTCGGCGTTGCGTAACCAACCCGATGCTTTTGTGGTGGTCACGGGTTGCTATGCCCAATTAAAACCTCAGGAAATTGCCGAAATACCCGGCGTCGACCTCGTGCTGGGCGCGGGCGAAAAGTTCAAAATACTCCAATACGTCGATGACCTTTCCAAAGCACAAGGCAAAGGCATGGTGTATGCTGGCGATGTGAAGGATGTCAATACGTTTACCGCCTCTTTTTCTTTTGGCGACCGCACCCGTTCCTTTCTGAAGGTACAAGATGGCTGCGATTATAAATGTACGTTTTGCACCATTCCGCAAGCGCGGGGTGCGAGCCGCTCCGATACAGTAGAGCAGGTTGTGCAAAATGCGTGTGAAATTGCCGCCTTGGGCGCACGCGAAATTGTGCTCACGGGCGTAAATATTGGCGATTTTGGCAATGGCACGGCCGTGATTGAAGGCGAACGCATCAAAAAAGAAGCGCTGTTTATTGACCTGATTCAGGCTTTGGATCAGGTGGACACGGTGGCGCGTTTTCGTATTTCGAGTATTGAGCCCAATTTGCTCACCGATGAAATTATCGGGTTTGTGGCCGAAAGTGCCCGCTTTATGCCCCATTTTCACGTACCCTTGCAATCGGGCAACGACAAACAACTCAAAGAAATGCGCCGTCGGTATCGGCGGGATTTGTACGCGGCACGGGTCGAATACATCAAAAAAGTAATGCCGCATGCCTGTATTGGCTGTGATGTCATTGTCGGTTTTCCGGGCGAAACGGAAGCAGATTTTTTAGAAACCTATCAGTTTTTGCAGGCGTTGGATATTTCCTACCTGCATGTTTTTACTTATTCCGAACGGGCCAATACACCCGCAGCGAGCATGGCAGCCCCGGTTCCTATGGAAGAGCGCAAACGCCGCAACCAGGCCCTGCGCGGTTTGTCGGAAATGAAAAGACGGGCATTTTACACCCAGTTTTTGGATACCACCCGACCCGTTTTATTCGAACAACATAAAAATGCGCAATACCTGACCGGTTTTACCGATAATTATATCAAGGTGGAACTTCCTTTCGCGCCAGATTTGTTGAATACCCTGGGCATGGTGCATTTGCAATCCCTCAATGTGGATGGCGATATGCTGGCACAATTTCAGACACAATCAGAACCGCTGTTCGTTTAAAATGCTCGAACTCGATTTGTTGCAATATCAGCCCAAACTGCGGCTTTCGCTTGAGAACGGAACCCAGTATGTGTATGATCCGATTCGACGCAAAGACCTCGTGCTCCAGCCGGAAGAATGGGTGCGCCAGCTGATTTTACAATATTTGCTGGAAGACTTGGGCTATCCGACGCACCGAATTCGGGTTGAAATAGGCATTGAATACAACGGACTCAAAAAACGCTGCGATATTGTGGTGTATGATACCAATATACAGCCCTGGTTGCTGATTGAATGCAAATCACCCAAAGTTCCAGTGGATCAAAAAGTGTTTGAACAAGCCGCCCGATACAACCTGCAATTGAAAGCGCCCTTTGTCGCGGTAACCAATGGTTTGGCGACCTATTGCGCCCAACTCGATTTTGAACAAAGCAGTTTTGCCCATTTGCCTGCTTTCCCTAGTTTTCCAAATCCATGAAGATCCTGATTATCAATGGCCCCAACCTGAATTTGTTGGGCAAACGCGAACCTGAAATTTATGGGAACCGCAGTTTTGAAGACTATCTGCACGATTTGCAGCTGGCTTTTCCGAACGACCAAATCACGTATTTTCAAAGCAACCATGAAGGGGCTTTGATCGATCGGATACAGGATGCGGGCTATGAAGCAGACGGAATTCTACTCAATGCCGGCGCTTATACCCATACATCAATCGCCCTTGCAGATGCCATCGGGGCGATTCCTGCGCCGGTACTTGAGGTGCATATCAGCAATATTCACCAGCGGGAAAGTTTCCGACAGCATTCGTTTTTGGCGGCAAAATGTGTGGGGAGCATCGTTGGTTTGGGCCTGGATGGCTACCGTCTGGCACTTTTATACTTTCAGGAAATACTAGATCGGCGCTAGCTGGTATATTTAAACCTTCATCCATTACCTTTGCGGCGTTTTTAACCACCTTGCGCAGCAGCATCCGGAATTTTATGTCAGATATTTTCGAAACCGTACGCCTTACCCTTCAAGCCATCGAATCGGCAACGCCCGATACATCCGATGCGCTGGAGCAATTCCGTATTCAATATTTGGGCACCAAAGGCGAAATCAAGGCCTTAATGGAGGAAATGCGCACGATTCCGAATGAGCGCAAAAAAGAATTTGGTCAACTGATCAACGCACTCAAACAAGGTGCCGAAGAAAAATATC
This sequence comes from Saprospiraceae bacterium, assembly GCA_027488935.1. Taxonomy (GTDB): domain Bacteria; phylum Bacteroidota; class Bacteroidia; order Chitinophagales; family Saprospiraceae; genus M3007. The sequence goes on from JAIYAP010000071.1 coordinate 17,799, forward strand.
AACACCTCAAAGCAATACAGGACGCCCTGGCAGAAAATGCGGCGGCGGCACAGTTCGACCTGACCGCCCCGGGAGAACCGTTGGCACTTGGTTCGCGGCATCCCGTGGCCGTTACGCTCAACCGCATTGTGGATATCTTTACCCGCATCGGCTTTTCGGTGGCTGATGGCCCTGAAATTGAAGACGACTGGCACAATTTCACGTCTATGAACACCCCGGAAGACCATCCGGCCCGCGATATGCAGGACACCTTTTATGTGGTCGATGCACCCGGTATGCTCCTGCGTACCCACACTTCGCCCGTGCAGGCCCGCGTGATGGAAAACCGCAAACCACCCATTCGGATAATTGCGCCGGGCCGAGTGTACCGCAACGAAACCATTTCTACCCGCTCCCATTGCCAGTTTCACCAGGTGGAAGGTTTGTATATTGATGAGGGCGTTTCTTTTGCCGATTTGAAACAAACCTTGTTGTATTTCGCACAGGAAATGTTTGGCGCGTCGAAAATCCGCCTGCGTCCTTCTTTTTTCCCATTCACCGAACCTTCGGCAGAAATGGACATCTGGCTGGGCACTGATACAGAAAAAAATTACCGGCTGACCAAAGGCACGGGTTGGCTCGAAATTCTGGGTTGCGGCATGGTTGACCCTCAAGTGCTGGAAAACTGCGGTATTGATGCCACCAAATACAGCGGATTTGCCTTTGGCATGGGCATCGAGCGCCAAACGCTGCGTTTGTACGAAATTGGGGACATTCGCCTGGTTTTTGAAAATGATGTGCGCTTTTTACGCCAGTTTTCTGCTGCAATATAAAAAATTACGAAAAAGGTAAATAACTTCACCGGGAGAAGTTTGTGTTTAGCCGTTTTTCCAAACAGATTAATCGAAAGTTCGGTACAATCTGTTAGGAAGACACCCAAATTTCGCTTGTCAAACACTCCAAGTAGTTGGGGCAACCGAATTTAACCAAATACACATACCATGTTTCTGATCTTTTTGGGCATTTTTTTGCTCGTTGGAACGCTTTTCGTCCCTAAAACCAATTCCAGTTTTTCTTCCTTTACCCGCATTGGCCGCATCCTTGCTATTTTTATGATGGTGCTTGGCTTGAGTACTTCCTGTTTTGTTCAAATAGAACCGGGTCAGGTGGGTGTACAAACGCTGTTCGGTAAAGTACAGGCCGGGCTGCTTACGGAAGGCTTGAATTTTATCAATCCGCTCGTGGATGTTGTAAAATTTGATGTACGCACCCAAAATTACACCATGTCGGCCGTACACGATGAAGGCGACCAGGCGGGCGATGATGCCATCCGGGTACTTACGGCCGATGGTTTGGAAGTGGTGATCGACCTGTCTGTGTTGTATCACATTATTCCGGAGAAGGCACCCGATATTTTGCGCAGCATTGGTCTGGAAATCAAAGATGTTATTGTGCGCCCAGTATCGCGTACCAAAATTCGAGACAATGCTGTGTTTTATGATGCGGTGGCGCTTTATTCTTCTAAGCGCGAAGAATTTCAACAGAAAATTTTTCAGACCATCGAAAAAGAATTTTCCGAACGCGGTTTGGTGCTGGAAAACCTGTTGATCCGCAACATTCAATTGCCCGAATCGGTAAAAACGACCATTGAGAGTAAAATCAATGCCGAGCAGGAATCGCAAAAAATGAAATTCGTCCTGGAGAAAGAACGCCAGGAAGCCGATCGTAAACGCGTAGAAGCGCAGGGTATTTCGGATTATCAGCGCATTCTTACCTCGACGCTGACCGACAAACTGTTGCAATACGAGCAAATCAAGGCGCAAAAAGAAATTGCTACTTCGCCCAATGCCAAGGTGATCATCATGAATGGCAAGAATAGCAATCCGTTGTTGATCGGTCAATAAACATTCAAGTATTCCATATTGTGAAGCGCATGCCTTTTCTTTGTGCAAACATTGTACAAAGAAAAGACATGCGCTTTTTTCAGAACCTCCGCCTTTCCTTGCTGCTGGGCACCTTTTGCCTTCCTATATCAGCATTTACCCAAACCGATACGCTGCACTTGATTTTTGCCGGCGACATCATGGGTCATTCCCCGCAAATTATCAGCGCCGAAAAAATTAAAAACAAGGAATACGACTATACGCCTTGTTTTCAATATGTAAAACCTTTTTTAGAACGCGCCGATTTGGCCATCGGAAATCTGGAACTAACGCTCCCGGGCAAACCACCTTACACCGGCTACCCTATGTTCCGCAGCCCGGACGCCCTGGCAACTGCCCTGAAATCGGCCGGGTTCGACATTTTAGTGACTGCCAACAACCATTCGAATGATAGTCGCGGACTGGGTGTACGAAATACTGCACAAACCCTACGCGATTTGGGCTTTTTGCATACAGGTACGTTCAAAGATCAACGCGACCGCGATGCTTTTTATCCCTTAATGGTGTATAAAAAAGGCTTCAAACTAGCGATGCTGAATTACACCTTCAGTACCAATGGCATCCCTACCGAAGCGCCAACCATTGTTAACCTGATTGATACAGCCCAAATAAAGGCCGATTTGAAAGAGGCCCGGGCCCGCAAACCCCATTTTATCATCGTGTTCATGCATTGGGGCGTGGAGTATCAATTGCAAGAAAACGCCGAACAGCGCAACCTTGCCCGCTTGTTGATTCAAAACGGTGCCGATCTGGTCATCGGGGCACACCCGCATGTGGTACAACCCATCAAGCAGGAGCGTGTAAAAATGCCCGATGGATCGCAAAAGGAAGTGATTGTGGCGTATTCGCTGGGCAATTTTATCTCCAACCAAAAACAGCCCAATACAGAAGGCGGCATTCTTTTCCAGGTAGATTTGGTGAAAAACAAAGGCGCTGCGGAAACCTGGGTGGGAAAAAACGGCTATATTCCGGTTTTTCGGTACATTCATAAAGCAGCAAGTGGCAAATCGACCTACTTGGCTGTACCTGCTGCCAAAGCCGAGCGCAACCCCGATTGGGTAGAAGATATGTCCCCCGTTGCCCGCGCGGCCATGTTGAAGTTTGCTGCTGGCCTGCGGAAAAGACTTACCTACAACGAACTTAAATATTAATGGCTTTCGGCCCACCCTATGACGAAACGTATTCTTCAAACCGCTATCCTGATCGCCGTTTTTGCCGCCGGCGTCTGGCTGAGTTACCAGTATTTTGCACCCAAAAACCACGCAGTCGAATCCTCAAGTGTGCTCCTGGAAAAAATACAGGCCGTTGCGAAACTGGTTACGGTGGAAGGCCAGTTTTCCGAAATTTATAATTACAGCGAGTATCAGGGGTATTTTACTTTTTTTTGGGATAAAAAAATCCTGGTGCGGGTGCGCGCAACGGTTTCTGCCGGTTATGACCTGAACAACCTGCACCTGGAAGCCGACCCTGCCAATAAAATCATTCGCATGAATGCCCTGGGGGCACCCCAAATCCTGGCGATAGACCATACCCTCGATTATTACGATATATCGCAAGGCTTGTTTAGCACATTCACGCCGGAAGACTATACCCGCATCAACCAGCGGGCTAAAGACCTGATTCGAGACCAGGCCACGAAAAGCAATTTGCTGCCCGCTGCCCAGGAACAAGCGGCCAAAATCATCGACTTAATCCGGTTTATGGTTGAAAATGCCGGTTGGAAACTCGAAATTAAGAACGGGATGAACGGCTAGTGCACCGAAAAAAACTGGAACGTTTGTTCGTTATCAAAGGTTTTGGGACGGGCATACCCATCCGTACCTGATTCATACCGCAGCCGGAAGGAGGAATCACTGCTCCATTCTACAATACCAAATACCGTTTTGCCCACATAGGGCCCCGATTCGAAGCGGTGCATGTCGATTTGAATTGGCGATTTTTTACAATCGGTTTGATACAGGAAATGGGCAGTATCGTAGCTACTTCCAAATTTGACCAGCCACATGGCCTTTCCATCTGCTTGAAATACAAAATCCTGGCCCTCCTGGTTGGTCCAGCGTCCTGCTAATTCAGGACAACGCGGCGTAGAAACGCAAGCGAGTGCACCTACAGCACACAAGACTGCAAGTGCATAAAGTGCATAAAGTTGGTTCATTTTTCCTGCTGTGATCAAGTTTGCCGGGCAAGCCATTCAAAAAACCACCCATTCTACCCTTACAGCGTGTAGTATAGAAGACAAACTAATTTTGCAAAGGTTGTTGTTGTTTGAGCAAAGTTTCAGCTTTTGAGGAAAATCTTGCCATTCCACCAGCCTTTTTCGATCGTCGCTTCGTTTTTTTCATAAAACCGAAGGGCAGGCTCATTCCAATCCAACACCTGCCACTTGACCAGTCGACAACCCAGCCGATCTGCTTCTGCTAAAAAAGCATCAAACAACATTTGCCCCACACCAAAGCGCCGGAAGGGTGCTGTTACAATAAAATCTTCGAGGTACAACATCTTCCCTTTCCAGGTAGAGTACGCCATATAATATAACACCAGGCCGACGACCTCCGCTTCGTGCAACGCAACGCTGCATTGAAATAACCCGTTTTGAAAATCTTCTAAAAACTCCGCAGGGGTAGTAACTACAGCCTCGGGTTCTTTTTCGTACACCGCCAACGCGTACACCAGTTGATGAATGGCGGGCATATCTGCTGCGGTAGCCGGACGAATTGTAAAATTGGGTTGCATGCTGTTTTTTATCACAAAAGTACAAAGTCGCACTGTTGCACCGATTGAATTTTAAACGGGGGATAGTGATGAAAAATCGGCAACGGCTGCCATAAAAGCACCTGCTTTGATCTTTGTTTCCCGCAGTTCATTTTCCGGCACCGATTCGTACAACAAGGTTGCGCCTGCCGAAAAATCGAGCATCCCGTCTTTGATATGGGCGGTACGGATGGTGATGGCCGTATTCACATCGCCGTTGAGCAGCAACCAGCCGATGCTCCCGCCGTAATATCCGCGGGTATGTTGCTCAATTTGTTCAATATAGTTCATCGCCGCAATTTTGGGCGCGCCTGTGAGGGTTCCGGCATTCAAACTGGCGATCAAGGCGTCAAAACCGGTGTAGGCATCTTCCAGCACCCCGCTGAGTTGCGCTACCGTGTGCGTTACGTGCGAGTATTTTTCAATGATCCGATAATGGTCAATTTCAATACCGGGTTTGCATATCCGCGAAAGATCGTTCCGCCCCAAGTCAATCAGCATATCTAATTCCGAATTTTCTTTGGGCGAATTGAGCAATTCCATCATCAAGTGGTGGTCTTCAATGGGGTCGCCGGAGCGCCGCACACTGCCTGATATGGGACGCAAGGTGGCCCGCCCGTTCTCGTACCGCAACATCATCTCCGGACTGGCACCTAATAAAACCTCCGAACCAAAGTCGAAATAAAACAAATACGGGGAAGGGTTGATGGCTTTGTAGCGGATGTACAACGGCAACAAATCGCCTTGGATGGGAGCGGTAAATTTGCGGCTCAACACAATTTCGAGCAATTCGCCTTCGTAGCATAGTTGCACGCCTTGGGCTACTTGGTCTTGGAAGATTTTATCGTTAGGAGTTACTGAAAATTCGCCGATGTGGAGATTTTGCTTTGTTTCTTGAATCGGCTGTTCCAGCAAACGCAGTATTTCCGCTTTAGCGGTTTCTGCTTCTTCCGTGCTCGCACGCGTGACGTACAGGCTCAAGTCTTCCGTTAAATGATTAAACAGCAGGATATTATCAAATAAAAACAAGTGGAAATCCGGCTCCGGACAGTCTTTTTGTAAAGGCAGGTCTTCGAACAGGTACACAAACTGATAGGAAAGCGCTCCATAGAAGCCCATGAAGTTTTTATCGGCGATATGAAATTCTGCCAACAGCGCGCGCAAGGGCTGCACGATGTTTTGGCGGGCGATACGGTCTTCCTCCGGGCCGTTAAAAGGAATTTTCGGAATTTCCAGTTGCAGGGTATCTGCGCTTTGGTGTTGTATAAAAGCGGCATATTGGGTGCGCACAAAATCGAAAAAAGGCAAGGCACGGGCATCCAACAGCCGCAAGGTAAGCGTCGATTGCTTGCCAATTAGTTCCAAAGCGGGCGCCATCCCGATGATGGACAATCGGCTGGATTTATCGACCGTGGAGGCCGATTCAAACAAACATGAAGGCGCAGCGCCCTGGATGCGTTGATAATGTAAAAGCGGGTCGATGTAAGGCAGGCGAGCGGTTGTGGTATGCATCTGAAATGTATTGGCGTATTAGTACGATGATGCAAAGGTATATGTTTTTTGGTTTCTGTTGCAAGGATTGGGGAAAAGAAGTTTGTGGGAATGGGTTGAATTATTATATTTGTACGCGAATTTGTTGGCGTGGTTGAGCATATGTTAAATACTACCAAATGTAAAATTATAGCAAATTGAAAGCTTTGCTATAATTTATCAAAGTATTACATTTGTAATGCTTTTACTCGTAACATCAAGCATCTTAAAAAATTAAACTCATGACCACAACTAAAATTTTTCAACTTAAGGGGGGGGGAGATATTAATATCTGCTCTTCTACTGTTTTCCGTAATTGTATATGGCTGCTTGAAAGAAGATCCAACAAATAATGATCTTCCAAAGGCCCAGAATAATGGTATCTCTACTGAAAGAGATGGAGATGGAGAAGTATTTCAAGTGAGCTACTTTGTTGACACGCTTTTGGTAAGCAAAGATGTATACGACAGTAAGGATTCAACGAACTATTTCCATGATGTAACCACACAATCGGGTTCTGTTTTACAAACAGAAAGTCATTGTTTTACGAGCAAAGCTTTGTATGAATACTGGGGAACTACCAAAGCAATCCCGGTAGCAAAAAGCAATCAACTGGATGATCGAATTCAAAAAATTTCGGATAGTTTAGGTATTACCAGCATCGTGATGGGTGGGGGAACACCAGATAGTTTGTTGGCAGCGAAATATAATGCATTGGTTACTTCAACTTATAATGCTCTATTTCCATCCTCAGGTGCACTATCATATACTGGATGTGATTGGTACACGAATTACTCAAATGGAGTTGCAACAGGAAGGCACTATTTTTTACCAACACAATTAGTTTTACCATCTTGGTTTTCCTATATATACCCGTGGTTAGAAGACAACACCGAAGCAGTACGTTTTAAACGTTCGTCATTTAACCCTGGCGCTAGATTACATTTAAAAGCATGGAGACTTCCACTTTTTAAAGGTGTATGGGGTGGCTGGCCAAGAATGCATACCGTCGTATTTGGACCAGGTGTAACAGAAATTACGCTTCCATTTATTGGCCCCGTGGCAAAATGGAACAATAAAATATCATCTTGGGTAATTATCCCTCCACCAGTTTAACCGAAAAATTCAAAAATTATTATTACGAGTCGAAGCAAATAAACGGCAGTACCCTTTTCGTAAAAACAAAAGGGTACTGCTTTATAAAAATAAAATTAAAAAAACCATGAAAAAACTAATTTCTGTTCTCCTCTGCAATTTCTTGCTTTTGCACATATGTCTTTCCCAGAATAATTTTTCCTTAATGTTTGCTCTGGCCGATACACAGTATGCGCAAACATGCTACGCTGCTCAAACCTCCCAAGGTTTTTATTTGGTAGGACATTACTTAACTTATTCAGGCACCGAAGAGCAAATTACTGATTTTAACTCCGCTTTTTCCGTTTTTAAATTTGATAAAACCCAGCAATTAGAATGGAAACAGGATGTACATCCACAAGGGGAGGCGGAAGGCCTTTTGCAGGTATTTTATCAAGCACCTATTAGAGCAATTGATGGCGATCTTTTTTTGAATTATACTTACAGTGAAGTATCGCCCAATGATTATGTAGTAGGCACAGCCGTAATGAATTATGCTGACGATGGTACATTGTTGTGGAAGCAAAAGTTTCCAGGGTTCGTTTCAAGTTTGTCGGTACAAAAAGAGGATAGCTTGAAAGCGATCGGGGTTGCATACGACAACTACAACCCCGACTATTGGCCAGCATATTCCATCACGATGGACCTGGATGGCAATATTGTAGATACAGTTTTGATTCAGTTGCCTTTGTCGGCTACCTTTGAAAGAAGTTATGAGCGTATTGGCAATGCAGCTTATACCGATAAAGGCCTCTTTTTTTCCTGTGGTTTTTTCGACTTAGCATCACCAAACTTTCAAGTAGGCCAATTGTTGGTAGCCCTGGATCACAGTGGTAATATTCGTTGGAAGAAGGAACTCATTTTTCCAGACGATTACCATTGTTTTGATTTTCACGCACCCTCTAATCGAATCATATTAGCCAAAGGCAACCCCTATACGCCCAATGATCCCAATAGTTTAAGTGTAGAGGTGCTTGACCTGGATGGCAATTTGGTAGGGTCTTATTACGTACCTACCCAAGAAATAGCCAGTTCATTTGCAAGGCGCGTTTTTGCAGGCAACGATAATTCTTTTTATGTTTTGGGTCAAGATATTGCCTTTGATAACTGGTTATCTAAATTTAATACAGATGGCACTTTGATCTGGAAAAGGTATATCAAAGAAACTACGCTACCTTATAATTTTGTATCTACATTAGATGATGGAAGCATTTTTACCAATGGCGATATTTTATTGAGTGGTTTTGCGGTGGACACCCTGAATAACAAGCCCGTTTTTGAAAACAAGGTAAATTATTGGGTGGTGCAATTAAATGCAAATGGCTGCTTTAACGATGATTGTAACGATACCATTAAAGTGAATACAACCATCCTCCCGATGGTTAGCACAAAAGCGCAAGCTACACCTAATGATTTCCAAGTACAATGTTTCCCGAATCCTGCAACAAACACCCTGAACTGGCAAATATTGAATGGTTCAAATGATGCCTACACCTATAAGATATACGATATTCTTGGGAACATCGTCGTTTCCAGTGGCGCACAGTATGGTGGCCAAGGTGCGGTAAACCTGTCCAAAGTTGCTTCGGGGTTTTATATATTTAGCCTGTTTGATGCGCTTGGCCAGTCGGTACATTCTTCCAAATTTCAAAAGCTTTAAAAACCCATGAAAAAGCAAACCATCTACCTAGCCCTATCCCTCTTTTTAGCAACATCCTGCCTGCTACAGGCGCAAACCACCGAAAAACCCTGGCGCGCCGTCAAAATCGGGGTAAATTATGTGGCGACCCTGGATCGTGACCTTCCGAAAATGCTGCTCAACCACCGACAACCCATCGGTATTTTCAACCCTGTTTTTCAATGGGGCAAAACTAATCGGCGGTGGAATGAAGTGTCGATTCCGTTTTTGGTACTGAACCAAAACCAGCAAATTACCTACGATTCGTTTCGACACCCGGGCTTCGAGGTGCCTGTGCCTGTCAAAGGCAACCTGAAAACGCTCTATGAAACGGGCATCGGCATCGAGCGCAGCTGGATGACGGGCCGTAAGTTTCTTAATATCCCCCTCGCTTATGGCGTTGGGGCATTTTTCATGAATGGTCGGTACACGTTCAATTCAATTGAACCGGGTTTGATGGATTTTAAATGCCGCACGATCGGTTTTCGGCCGTATTTATCCATCAAGTTGATCAAAACGTACAAACACCTGTTTTTTGATCTCCAATCCCAACTGTCCGTCCAAGGGACTCGGTTGGCCTATGAATATCAGTTGATTGAGAACAAATTACCGGGAGATCCCCAGCGAACAGATGTCAGTTTTATTAATGCATTGGGGCTTAGGGTGGGGGTTGGGTATCGTTGGTAAAATTAAACTTACCTACCTGGATAGGAAAAAAGCGCGGAAAACTTCGAGTTCCTTTAATTCTTGCTCCACAAACCGGGAAAAAAGCCGCTCTCCTACCTGATGTTTGAGTGCTGAAACGCCTACATCAATCAAACGAAGACCGCGGCTGGTTAAAAATATATTGTCAAAACGCTCGCCAGGCATGTCCGATGGTCTGCGTAAATCGCGGTGTACAAATCCGCCTCGATGCAGGCCGTGTAATTCGTCTTCAAAAACATCGAGCAAAAGTTCTCGTTTTTCAAATTCATAGGCACGAAAATCCATGGGGAAAAGACGCTCCATGACCAACAATTCTGTATCCTCGTTCAATTCATCCAATCGGATAAAACCTACGATCAGTGAATTAATCGAGTTGGCAAATTTCATTTTCTCCGCTTCAGAACCGATATCGGAACGGGTATCACCCGTAAAAACTTTTCCAACTTCCGTTTCAGAAAGGGCAATTACCGCGTTGTTATCACCAATGGACAAGGTACCAGGGTACCGTTTTTTCATGTTAGCGCGTTTACGGCAAAATTAGGGAAGCCATGCCTGGGTTATGGAATGCCTGAAAAAACAAACCGCAACTTAATCGCCCGAACCCAACACCGGAATATTCGGCACAATCCAGCTCGTCAATTTTTCAGCGACCCACAAAATCGGGAACCAGATCAAAATCAACACCCAAACCGGAAAACTATGGTACACCAACCACATAAACACATCAATCAGCATCACAATCGCAATAATCCAGGTAATAATCAGGAGCATGGCGGCGGCATTTTGATGCGCAGATACAATCCAGCGACCAACGATAATCCGACCATAACTGCTAATCAAACTTTCGGAAGCAGCGGTGCGTGCAACGTACCGGCACAATCCGCCCAAACAAATGAGCAACACGATTACGCTGTTGAACACCCACATAAAAAAGCCCCAAATTGGGCGCACTGTATGCCACATGCGGCCTTGCCAGGTATTAATCCGATCCTTTACATCATCAATATTTTCGGCCAGCGCCACCGAATCTGTCGCAAAAAACGGCTGTGCCGTTGAAACAGCCTGGGGGCGGCGTGCATTGGGTCGTACCGGGTCTCTCACCACCGGCGGCGCGGCAGGGGTATCGTCGGCAAGTTCCTCCTGCGCATTGGGCTGTACCGTGGTGGGTTGTCTGCGCGGTTTCTGATTCGGCTTTTCTTGAATAACCACCGGCTTGTCGGGCGCTTCCGGACGAATGGTCGAAACCTGATCTTTATACAGCACCTGAATACCAATCAAGTTGCCCGCATTGGCTTCATTGGAAAAATATTGTTCACCGATAAGCAGTTGCTCATAGGTTTTGGAGCCATCGCCATTGCGTTTCAGAATCGCCTTTTGGAAAATAAACTTGACGATACCACGCGGGCGATCGTGCTCATAACGGTACTTGCCTAAGTAACGCTCTACTTGCTGCGTTTTGGTTGCAGCGCAAAGCATGAGTGGCCCGCACGCAAACAAGAGCGCGAGCAGTAGTGGAGGGAACTTCATCATGTTTGTGTTAAACTTTTACAACTGCATTTCCAATCTCGTCTACAGCACGTACTTAACACGGGTTTTGCCACAAATTAAGGGCCAAAAAGTCTTAAATTGTTATAAAACCGTCCTGCTGTTCATTATTAGAACAAAAGTATATAAAATTACCATAAGTCCAAATGTGTCTTTAAAGGAATTACACCACGTTTGGGTTTACTTTAAATATTGGTTGATCAAACGCGCCTTTTTCGCTTCCAGGGCCAGGAATATTTCATATATGGTAATTTTACCATCTTTTTGCCGCAATTTGTGAAATATCTGGTTGCGGCCATCCACATCCGGCGCAACGTACCAGCCATCCAAGCCATCGTTTTTGTAATACGATGGGTTTTGGTAACCTTGGTACACAATTTTGTCGGAAGGCGCGCCAATGAGCACGGGCGCAAACAGGGCAAGGTACAAATCGATGGTGTTGTTGAGCGGCTGCCGACCTGCGCGGACGTATTTATCCACCAAATACAGTTCCGTGAGGTCCATCATAAACGTTATGTCCTTTGAGGCACAGGCTTGTAACACCTGGTCGAAAGTCACTTGTTTGCCATTCAGTTTTAAACCGCCCAAACCAATGCGCGTAAATTGAATCCAGCCCGCAGCCACTTGATCGCTGCGCACCGTAAATGGATTCAGGCCACATTCCAGGTAGGCCGCTTCGTAAATGCACAGGGGGATAGACTGGATCTTGGCTGCAATTTCGCGCGTACGTTGTATAATGATTTGCTTGTGATAAGGATCCACCTGTTTTCCCAGCGCGTCCTCATAAATGGCCGTTAAATGCTCCTCGGTAAGTCCGTTGTAGGCATTTACATAAACAGGGTGCACATACCGCTGCTCGATATCCTGCATAAAATCGATCAGGTTGTTGCTAAAAAACCACAATACCGTGCCCAGCACCAACAAGCCGATCACATTGCGTCGACTCCAGCCAAAAATGAACCGATGGCTATGTACCAGCGCCTGCCAGCTTACCCGCAGAAGGAGCCAAACAATACGCAGCGTTTGTGCCAGCAGAAAAACCAAAATGATGCTTACGATCCAACGCAGCCAAATATCCTGACTGAGTAAGTGCTGTAAAAAATCGGACAAAATTTTTCCTTCTCCGCTGGCACAGCTGCTCAGGAAAAGCACAAAAAGGAGCATTAATACGCCTAAGTTGCGCATTACAACCCGATCAATTTATTTAACAATTGCTGATCTACGGCCCCGCCGGCAAAATCATCAAAAGCGCGTTCGGTTACTTGTATAATATGTTGCTGAATAAACGGAGCACCTTCTCTGGCGCCTTGGTCCGACGATTTAATACAACACTCCCATTCCAGCACCGCCCAGCCGCGGTAATTGTATTGCGCGAGTTTGGAAAAAATAGATTTAAAATCTACCTGCCCGTCGCCCAAAGAACGGAAACGGCCCGGGCGGTCTATCCAGTCCTGAAAACCGCCGTAAACACCGCTTTTACCCGTTGGGTTAAACTCCGCATCTTTTACGTGGAACATTTTGATGCGCTCGTGGTAAAAATCGATAAACTGCAAATAGTCGAGTTGCTGCAACACAAAATGTGAGGGGTCATATAAGATGTTCACACGGGCATGGTTGCCGGTTGCTTCCAAAAACCGCTCAAAACTCACGCCATCGTGCAAGTCTTCGCCCGGATGAATTTCGTAGCAAATATCCACCCCTTGTTCTTCAAATACATTCAAAATGGGCATCCAGCGGTCGGCCAAAGCCCGAAAACCGGTTTCTACCAGCCCTTTGGGGCGCTGTGGCCAGGGGTACACGGTATGCCAAAGGAAGGCACCGGGAAAAGAGGCGTGTACATCGAGCCCCAGGTTGCGGCTGGCTTTGGCGGCATTTTTCAGTGTTTGGATGGCCCACTCGGTACGCGCTTTTGGGTTGCCTTGCAGGTGCGCGGGCGCAAAGCCATCGAATAATTGGTCATACGCTGGATGCACAGCAACCAGTTGGCCTTGCAAGTGCGTGCTGAGCTCCGAAATTTGTACCCCACAAGCTTCCACCCGTCCTTTTAAGTCATCGCAATACGCCTTGCTTTCGGCGGCCTTATCCAGATCAATGAGACGGCTTTCCCAAGTGGGAATTTGCACTGCCTTGTAACCAAGCGATGCTGCCCAACGGCAAATACCTTCCAGGGTATTGAAAGGCGCTTCGTCGGCCATAAATTGTGCTAAAAAGATTGCGGGACCTTGTATGGTAGTCATAATCAGCGTAAAAAATTAAGCGTATCAATTGAATGGAAAATGGCGATGCAGGTCGGGCTAAAATGCGTCGATTGCGGTACAAGGATCTGAAAAAAATGATATATTCTTATAAATTTAACAAACAAGTTTTTTTTGAGCAGCATTTTTTGATTGTGCAGTATCTTTAAAGCCTATACCTTCGGGAAAAATCTCTGAAAAACCGGCCCTTCACACATTGGTACCCAATTATAATCCCCTGATTTGAACGAAACAGAACTCATTCGGGGCTGCATGCGTGGCTCAACGCAATGCCAGCGTCAGTTGTACGAGCGGTTTGCCGGCAAGATGTATGCCGTATGTCTGCGCTATGCCCGTACGCCATCAGATGCCGCTGATATTTTGCAGGAAGGGTTTATTAAAGTGTTTACCAAGATGTCGCAATATCAGTTTCAAGGTTCGTTTGAAGGCTGGATTCGGCGCATTATGGTCAATACGGCCTTGCGTACCTACCAAAGACAACGCTTTGACCAGGAAAGCTCCGGGTATGAAACCTTGCCTGAATCACCCGTGGAAGCCGACGCCATTGCGAGTTTATCTGAGGCAGAACTGTTGACCCTTATTAATAAGTTGCCGGATGGGTATAGGATTGTGTTTAACATGGTGGCCATCGAAGGCTTTTCCCATGCGGAAGTCGCCGAAACCTTGGGTATCCAGGAAAGCACCTCCCGCTCTCAGCTAACAAAAGCGCGGCGCTGGCTCACAGAACAGCTGGAAGTGCTGCACAAAATGCCGGGTACTTGACAAATTAATCAATTTACATTAAAATAACGCAACCCCAGGCCACGAAAAAGCCCATTGCTGAATCATTATAACCAGTATGAACCAACATTCCGACATGGACGCGCTGATGCGCAAGAAACTATACGACACGGAGGTGGCACCGCCCGCATTCGTGTGGCCCAATGTGGAAGCCGCGCTGCAAAAACGCAAACGCCGCGCTTTCCTATGGATTTTTAGTGGTATAGGGGTTGCGGTGCTTGGCACAGGACTGTTGCTCCGGTTATATGCAGGCAGCGGTATAAATGCGCCCACAGCGCAAACCCAAAGCGTTCAACAGGCGCCCTCGGCCCAGACAATCACGCCCATCGCGGACCAGCATACTGCCGAAACGAGCCCCGAAGTAACGGTATCTACATCTAATACAGCAAGCAAGAGCAGCCCTGAGCCAGCGTTACCTGGAATTGAACGTAACGTTTTGGCCTATAAAAATGGAATTGTTGCTGGACAAACCAACCGAAACAAGACTACACGCAGCCCCTTCAATCCCAATAAGGCGGCAGTAACCGAACAAGTAGTTACGCCAATCGCGCCGATTACCTATGGCGCTGTTGCAACCGATTTGGGACTGGATGCTTTTGCGCCGACCTTGGCATCTAATACGTTCGCGCATCCCGCATCGCTCCTGTTTTTGCCTCAATTGCCAACGGATTTGTCCCAGGCCATCGCGGTTGGTGATCCAAGCGGATTGAAACGCCCGGTAATACGCAAGAAAAAAGAACCTAAAAACTGTTACAATTTTACCAAACACCCGAATGCCTGGTTTTTTGATGTGTACGCGGGACCTTCCTTTGCCTGGAAGGAGCTGAGCACCAACAACCCGGAATATAAGGATTATCGGAATAGACGGTTAAGTACAGAGCGACGGGATTGGGCATTTCATAGCGGGGTACGGGGCACCTTGTTGTTTGATGGCCATTTTATGTTGCGCTTGGGATTGCATTACGACCAAATGACGGAGATCTTTGAGTTTATTGATCCGAACTCCATCACCATCAACTATAAGGATGTAATCACCATTGTAAATGGTCAGCAGGTGATTGTACGGGACACCATTGGAATAAGTTACGGCAGCAATTACACAAAAACATACAATCGCTTTGGCATGCTTCAAATTCCGTTGCAGGCAGGGGTAGAGTTGCGGAAAGGCCGCAGTGGGTTTAGTTTCAATGCGGGCGTATCCTTTAATGTGTGGTTTTGGAAGCGTGGGGCAATCCTGTCCGCGCAGGGTATGCCGCGTTATTTTACCCCTGATGCGGATTTATCCACCCCGGCATTTCAAAAGCGCACCAGTTTGAGTGCCATCGGTAGTGTGCAATGGTTTTACCATGTTGATCCGAGCGTGCGGGTGTACATCGAGCCTTATTTTAGGCAAATTGTACAACCTGTAAACCTCAAATCGCATCCGGTAGGTACCCGATATGGCATTGGTGGCATCAGTTTGGGCATGACTAAAATTTTTTAGTCGGAAATACAGCATCAAAATGCATAAAAACGCATCATTAAAGCAGCGAATAAATACAAAACTGCATCTCTTTTAGAGCATTCTTTGAAGACCCATTTAAAGTTTCCATAGCCTGACCCCAAAAAACTGCATTTAAATAAAAATTATGTTGCGCAAAAAAACCAGACATATAATACGGTACGCATTACTAAACGCCTTTTTACTGGCAGGTGTTTGGGGCTGTCGTAAGGATGTGGTCAACGACTTCGATCCTTATCCTGCTACGCTGGCGGATCTGCAACCTTTGTTGTCGCAGGTTCCTAGCCCGTCTGTACAAACCACTTATTCGCTCGCAGGATTATCGAAAGATACCATGCTCCTGAGCCCGAGCGGACTTCGGATCTTCCTAACCGATGTTAGTGCGTTGTTGGTAGACGGGAATGGACAAACTGCAGCATTCAACACCTGCCAAAATCCTTCCATGGAACTGATGGAAGTATTGAAAAAAGGCGATTTGGCAGCGCGGGAAATACCGACCACCAGTGCCGACGGTACCTTATTGGAAACTTCCGGGGTATTTCGTTTGCGCTTTTTTTGTGGAAATGAAGAACTTTTCCTGAAACCGGGCCGTACCATTAAAATACAAGTGCCTGAAAACAACCGGCGAGATGATTTATTTGTTTACAATGGAATAATTACTCAAAATCAATTGAGTAGTTGGGAAAACAGTGGCGAACCTGTTTATTTGGCCGACTGGCTTTCGGTGGATAACACGGAAATGATTAATGGGTATGAGTTGATTGTGCAACAACTGGGTTGGATTTCGAACAGCCGCAAGGTGCCCGGTCCTTATTTCAGCTTTTGTGTAGAGGTGCCAGAAGGTTTTTCGCAGTTAAATACCGTCGTATATATGGTATTTAAAAACGTAAAAACCGTGGCTGCCATGGTACCAGGATCTAATCCGCAGCAGTTTTGCTCCAATAGCATACCCGCAGGGTACCCCGTAAAGTTGATAACCGTAAGTAAATACGGCAATCAATATTGGCTGGGCAGTAAAGAAACAGAAACCGGCGCGAATGGGTCTTTGAGCCTGGTTCCGCAAATTGTAACAGAACAACAAGTGTTGGCTGTTTTAAAAAGTTTTTAAGCACAAAACAGGCCTATAAAGCCTGTTTGTGTAAAGATACCCGTGTTTAGTAATTTTGTATTAGGCCGAGCCGGTAAAGACCGGTCTCGGCTTATTCGTTAATATTCTGTTTCATTTAAAAGAAAATGAACACTTTTGTCGTGATTTTCATTTAAGTGTGAAGATATTCGCACCAACCAAATCAACTCTCACGGACATACGCAAAGGCAATGGAAATTCTGACAACCAATGGCATCACAGTGAGCGTAGAAACGCAATATTTACCCGCACATTCGGATCCGCGCGCTTCCAAATTTATTTTTGGCTATTTTATCACCATCGAAAACGGCAGCCCGCATACGGTGCAGTTAATGAGCCGGCGCTGGATGATTCATGACGCCAGCACAACGGTGCGCGAAGTGAAAGGCGATGGGGTGGTCGGTCAACAACCCGTTTTGCAACCTGGAGAAAGTTATTCCTATTCTTCTTATTGCGATTTGAGCGCCGAAATCGGGAAAATGCAGGGTGCTTATCTGATGACCCGCATCGAAGATCGTTCGAACTTTGAGGTTATAATTCCCGAATTCAAACTGATTGTACCCTTCAAACTCAATTAATTTTGGTTTTTAAGGGGTTTGCACGATACCATTTATCAAAAACCGTAGTTTAGCTGTTGACTGAACTACGGTTTTTTTGTGTTTTGTACAAAACAGACAGAATTAACGTTCCTGTTCTGGCAGCGCACAAACAGGACCATTGTATCTTGTTTACAACTGCGCCCCAATCGCTGTTATCCACCTATTTTTTACTCCTTTTCCCAACTAACAAACTGATTCATTCATGAAGAACCGATTGTTACCCGCCTGTATTGCTTTGGCTTTTTGCCTAATCCCAATTTTTATACATGCTCAAACGGACCCTGTCCCCGAGGTAAATATCGTTGGGCCAACAGTGGTGTGCCAGGGCGATTGCGCTACTTTAGGCGCGCTGTTTATGAATGTGCCCCAACCTATCGGTTATATTTGGTCGGGCCCGAATGGTTTTACTTCCAATGCGCCCCAAATTACAATATGCCCGCAGGCCAACAGTGGCGGGCCCGCTAATACGTCCAATTTTTATTTTCTTCAAATTGTGGGACCGAATGGCAATGTGGTAGCGGCAGATACACATGAAATCAAGATACTTCCATTCATTCCAATTAAAATTCTATCCAGCAATACTGCGCCTTGTAACTTCGACACTACCGCTTTTTCACAAGATAATTGTGAGTTAAACTGCCCGAATAGCACGGTAACCTATTCCATCGAAAATTTCGGGCAGGCTGGTACGCAAAGTTTTATCAGTTGGCAAGTTTCTGGAGCCAGCAGTTACACTATTAATAATCCACCGTTCAACAGATCTGTTACGGTTACCTGGGGAGGCGCCGGGACAGGTTTTGTTTCAGTAATATCGGACGGTATTTCAAACTGCAGTGGAGAAGATGCCCTTTGTATAACCATCATTCCTGAGCCTGTTGCAAAATTTACTACAACGCCAGCCAATGGCGTCCCACTGGCACTTTGTAAGGGACAAACTGTGTATTTTGAAAATAAAAGTACCGGTGCCGATAGTTATGAATGGTACTTTAGCGATGATCTGTCCAGTACCAATGCCCTGAATCCAGAACATACTTTTCAAAATCCGGGCTTGTATTTGGTTACCCTCATTGCACGCAGCAGTTGCCTTTGCGCCGATACAACAACATTGGAAGTGTATGTTATTGATGCGGTTACACCCGCACTTGATTGCATTGGCACCATTTGCCCGGGTGCTACCGTTACTTACACTGCATCGAATGGATGTGCACCTTTTAACTGGGCGGTTTCGCCCAATGGTACGGTGCTAGGCGGTGGACAAAATAATTCGGATACCATCCAGGTATCGTGGAACAGCGGCCCTGCCGGACAAATCACCCTGAGCGCCCAACCTTGCAGTGGAACGGCCTGCCCAACCCCAACGGTTTTTCAAATACCCATTATCAGTGATAATGCCGAAATAAGTGGCCCCGAACGGGTTTGCCCGGGTAGCACGGAAACCTATTCCATTGAACCTTACGGCGGCACCGGATTTATCTGGACGATTTCAGGCGCGGGCACCATCGTGGATGGACAAGGGACCAATCGTATTACGGTCGACTGGAACACCTTCCCCAATCCGAACTTCACCAATTGGATACAAGTACAATATGACAACTGTTACCTGGGTTGCGGTGGACAGGATTCTATTGGGGTATTGATTGTTTCGCCTTTTTCGATCAATGGTCCGGTAGAACTTTGTGCGGGCGCAACCGGCAATTTCAATACTTTTTTGAGCGCAACCAACCAACCAATACAGGCAAACTGGACGCTTACTGGCCCGAATGGCGCTGTCGTTTGGTCGACCGGAGCGGCTGCGGCCAATGTTGCAGCGCCCTTTGTTGCCGGAAGTGGTATTTATCAAATGGTGGCCACGCCTGCCAATCCGAATGAATCCTGCACCGATGCTGCACGTTGGACGGTAGTTGCGTCTGCCTTGCCTAGTAAACCAACCAGCATTACGGGCGCAAAAAACATTTGCCCGGGCACTACCTACAATTACAAAGCAGAAGGACTGCCGAATGACAACAATGTGGTGTGGACGGTACAAAATGGCCCAGGCGCGCCGAGTACCATCCAGGGCAATCCGATCAATGTAAACTGGGCTGCCAATGGGCCCCGTTGGTTGTCGGCAGCAGCAGTAAGCACCAATGGACTTAATTGTAGCTCAGACACCCTTCGTTTAGATATTTCGGTGATAAATACCCTGCCCATCACGGGCGATCCGCAAGTGTGTATCAACACCCTTTCCGATTATTCAATATTGCCGCTGCAAAATATTGATATTCAATGGAGTATTAGCCCTAGTTCGGCTGCTGCAATTGCGGATGGGCAGGGCACTGAGCAGCTTCGGTTATTTTGGACAGAAGCGGGCGGACATGTTATTTCGGTTTCGGTGTGTGGACAAACGTCCCAATATCCGGTAACCGTATTGGCATCGCCACTACCCAATGTCATTTCTCCTGCCGGCCTATGCGTCGGTACAAGTGCTGTTGTTCAAACCAGCAACAGTTTTGTAGACTACCAATGGTCGGATGTAAACGGGGTGGTTTTGAGTACCCTCGCTACGCCCAGTTTGCAGGCAGGGAGTTATGCGCTGCAAGTAACCGATGGCAATGGCTGCGTGGGAACAACTGAATTCACCATTGATCAGCGGCCACAACCCAACCTGACCATTTCTACGGCCGATCCTACCGGTTTTTGTAATAATTCGAATTTTATTACCCTGACAGCATTGGGCTCCATTGATGTAGATTATACTTACCAGTGGTTTCAGGATGGTAACCCGGTGGGAACCAACAGTCCTATCTATGTTACCAATCAATACGGCAATTACACCGCAACCGTGAGCAACTTTTTTGGGTGTAGTGCTACGGCTGGCCCCATTTTGCTGTTTAGCTATTGTGGTCCCGGCGGTGGTGGATATGGATTTCCAGCCAGTGGCGGCGCTTGTCCACCGAATAGTGTTGATATAGGTATCCTTCCAACGGCAAAATGCGATTCGTTTCAGTTTAACCTGATTAACAATGGATTGTATGTTGCTGGTTCGGCTAATTGGCAATTTGGTCAATCAGGCGCGTTGCTGAGTGGCACTTCCAATCAAGATAATCCGTCCTTTTATTTTAACAATGCTGGCAAATATGTAGCGATCTTAACCGTGCAGCTTACGGATGGAAGCACTTGTTTTGTCATTGACTCGGTTGACGTGTTACTGCATGCGCAGTTTGATCCGATCATGGATTGCCCTGGCGCGAATTCGTCCTTCAAAGACGTTTCCACCTTACTGCCGGGTGCTGCTGTAACCACCTGGGGCTGGGACTTTGGCGACCCTGTGAGTGGCCCAAACAATACATCGTTTTTGCAAGACCCCTCCCATAATTTTAATGCAGGCGGGTTCTTTCTTGTCACCCTGACCATCACCGAACTAAGCGGTTGTATTTCTCAACAAACCCAAATGGTAGAAGTACCGGCACCGGCGCCCCTCAATTACAATCCACCTACAGCAACTTGCGCGGGCAATGCGCTTGAATTTACCGCCGTGGGTACGCCAGACATCACGATGATCACCTGGGATTTTGGGGATCCGGCAAGTGGCGGCGCCAATACGGCCACCGGTATTCCCGTTTACCACAATTATAGCCCGGCAGGTACATACACCGTTACGGCATTTTCTACCAATACATACGGCTGTACGGCGAGTTTTGTTAAAAGTATTGTCGTACAACCCAATCCGCTTACTGGTACCATTATACCGAATGCCCCAGCCCCCTTGTGTGAGGGCAAAACCCAAACACTCACAGCACCAGCTGGCGCAGTGGCTTACCTTTGGACGGATGGCAGTACGGCGCAAAGCATCAACGTAAGCGAAGCCGGTAGCTATCGCGTTACGTTAACTGATGCCAATGGGTGCTCTTATGCAACCCCGGCAGTAGATGTGAACATCACCCCGGCACCAGATGCCTTAATCAAAGCGTTCCTGGAAAATGAACTGGGTCAGGTAATTGGCACTTCCTATCCAACCTTGAGTACCTGCGCAGGAGAGGACGTGCACCTGGTAGCGGTTGGTAATGGCGCATACAATTATACCTGGTCGGGTGGGAATGGCACCGGGGCCGACCTGTTTTTCTCCGCGTTCCGTGGCAACTTATTAACAGTTGGAACCCATATTTACACCGTCACGATCACTGATGTTGTGGGAGGCTGTACGGCGGTTTCCGATCCATTTGTGGTGGATGTACATCCTGTTCCTAGTGGTTTTTCGATCAGTACGAGTGGTATTTGTGCAAATAACCCGAACACACTGACCTACGCAGGACCAACACCCGCCAATTGGCAATTGATTTGGAGCAATGGGGAGGCTGGCCCAACCCTTAGTACAACGGCTTCGGGTGCTTATTATATTCGGGTGGTGAATGAATTTGGCTGTGAAGGCCGCAGCAATACAGTCTCTATTTTGCCAGGCCCGCCGGTATCTTCTATTCCAGGAGGTTGTCATACCCGCTGTGCGCCCGATACGATTTGTCTGCCCATCTTGCCCAACATAACCAGTTGGCAATGGTATTTAAATGGCACGCCGATTCCGGGAGCGACTACGCCAAATTTTGTGGCGCAGCAAAGTGGCACCTATTGGGCTGTTTTGAGTGATATTTTTGGCTGTTCGGGACAAAGCGATCCGCTTACCCTTCAATTATTTCAAGGCACCGGCGATATTAATGGACAGGTTTGGTCGGATGTAAATGACAATGGAATCATCGATGGTCCCGATACGCTGATTACGGGCATCCCGGTACAATTGCTTTCTTCGGGCGGTGCAGTGCTTAACACCTTGAGTTCAGATATAAATGGTGCTGTCGCATTTTCCAATATCCCATCTACCAATTATTCAATTTATATAGACCCGGCTGCCCTTACTTCCAATTGGGCGGTGGTAATCGGAACCCAACCATTAGGCATTACGGGTTGTGATAACGTGGCATCGGGCGACCTTTTGGTAAAATTTGTGTGCACGCCTTCAACAGCAAGTGTAAATTTAATGGCCTGTCCTGGCCAATTTGCCAATTATAACGGCACCGCGGTTGCAACTGGAACAAGCCAGGTATTTACGCTAACCAATGCTTTCGGCTGTGATTCTCTGGTAACCGTGTCCGTGGGTGCTTTGCCGGTTTCCAATACCACCTTGAATGTTCGGGTTTGTCCTGGTGCGACCTATAATTACGCGGGTGTACAACTGCCTGTTGGCGCAACGCAAATTTTTACGTTGGTCAATTATACGGGCTGCGATTCGCTGGTAACCGTTAATGTAAATGCTTTGGCTACCTCAACAAGTACGCTCAACGTAAAAGTATGCAATGGTGCCACCTACAATTATTTTGGTTCCCAATTGGGGGTAGGCCAAAGTGCTAATTTTACCTTTAGCAATTACTTAGGCTGCGATTCTACCGTAACGATCAACGTAAGCGCTTATGCCTTGGTGACGGGCAGCCTAAATGTTAGTATTTGCCCGAATGACACATTTATCTACTTTGGCACACCTATTCTTGTAGGCGATGTTGCGACCTTCACGTTATCGAGCGTGATCACCGGTTGCGATTCAGTGGTAACAGTTATGGTAGCGCCCTTGCCTACTTTTGCAAGTGCCTTTGAAGCACAAGTTTGTCCGCGTACCAGTTTTAGTTACCGAGGGGAGGACCTTGCCATTGGTACCATCCAAGACTTCACCTTATCAAGTGTAATCACGGGATGCGATTCCACCGTAACGGTCAGCGTGAGCGCTTTGCCCGAATTTACCAGCGCTTTTGTACAAAAGGTATGCCCGGGGGAAACCTTTACTTATGAAAATACCACCCTGGTAGCGGGCGACATACAAAGTTTTACCTTGGTGAGCACGGGCAATGGCTGCGACTCGGTGGTAACCATTACGGTATTGGAAAAACCCATCGCCCAGGATACCTTGTTATTTACAGTCTGCCCCGGCACAGCCTTTGATTACAATGGCACAAAATTGCAGCCTGGCGCAACCCAAACTTTTCCATTTTTAGGGTTTGAAGGCTGCGACTCCACGGTAACGGTCAGCGTGAGCGCCTATCCAGATGCTACCTTTACATTAGGATCCGCTCCGTCCTGCCTGAATACGCCTACCGGACAATTGGACGTGCTGAATGCCAGCGGTGGCCTTACACCCTATCTGTATTCGCTG
The DNA here is from genome assembly GCA_027488935.1 of Saprospiraceae bacterium. Classification (GTDB taxonomy): domain Bacteria; phylum Bacteroidota; class Bacteroidia; order Chitinophagales; family Saprospiraceae; genus M3007. The sequence goes on from JAIYAP010000071.1 coordinate 41,497, forward strand.
GACGGCACCGTTTTTCAGGATTCCACCAATTTTGAATTGTTGACGCCTGGCAATTATACCGTATATCTGCAGGACGGCAATGATTGTTTGTTTGAAAGAGATACCCTCATCGCGTCTATTCCCGCGCTGACTGTCAATTTACAAAATGGCATTTTGCCCTGCGATACCAGTGGTGTACGCCTTACGCCCATCATTGGAGCCGGACAAAACAACCTCCTATATCAATGGTGGAACGGTGCTACCACCGAAAATACTACTGCACTGGAACCGGGTATCGTATGGGTAGAAGTGCGCAATGTTTGCGAAACCCAGCGCGCTGAGGCCAGTGCCAATTGGGCCGATTTTGAATTTGATGCCTCCTATGTATATGTGCCCAATGTATTTTCACCCAATGCAAGTCGCGCAGAGAATGCAAGCTTCCATCCATTTTTCCCGGTTGGGGTTGAATTGACGGACTACCGTTTTGAGGTATTCGATCGCTGGGGTAGTATGATGTTCCACTCCGAACAAATCAATGAAGGCTGGGATGGCAATTTTAAAAGCAAAGGTTTTAAACCCGGCGTATGTGCCTGGTACTTAGTTGCAAAAATAGCCTATTGCGGACAGGTATTTGAAATTAAAAAGAAAGGCGATGTTACTTTGGTAAATTAGACTTGTCGCCAAAACAGGGTTTATAAAAAATCGCTGATGGGAAGAGACCTTCCACATCAGCGATTTTTTTTACCCGATTCAACCAAGCGTTTTTATGCCGCCTTCAAGCGTCCCATGCGAGAGCGTTCCAGTTTTTCTTCTGCATAAGCACGCGTGATAATCAATTGGCGCTGCTCTGCACTTTTTGTTGGAGTAGGCATTTCAAACATTGCATCAGTCAGCACTGCCTCACACAAAGAGCGCAAGCCGCGGGCACCTAATTTATACTCCAATGCTTTTTCGGCAATGAAATCAACCGCAGCCGGTTCGAGGATGAGTTGAATATTTTCCAGCGAAAACAATTCTTCATACTGACGCAGCAAGGCATTGCGTGGTTCGGTCAAAATACGGCGCAATGCATCCAGGTCTAGCGGATCAAGGTGCACTACAACCGGCAAACGACCCACCAACTCCGGAATCAACCCGAAGTTTTTCACGTCCTGGTGGCTTACATATTGCAGGAGATTTTCCCGATCAATTTTTTCAAATTCTTTTTTGTTATACCCAATCACCTGGGTATTTACCCGGCGCGCAATTACTTTTTCAATACCATCAAATGCGCCACCACAGATAAACAGGATATTACCGGTATTTACTTTTACCAGTTTTTGCTCCGGGTGTTTGCGGCCGCCTTGTGGGGGTACCAATACTTCGGCACCTTCCAGCATTTTAAGCATGCCTTGTTGTACGCCTTCGCCCGATACATCACGGGTGATGGACGGATTGCCTTGTTTGCGGGCAATTTTATCAATTTCATCGATGTATACAATGCCGCGTTCCGCTGCTTCCACATCATAGTCGCACACCTGTAACAGGCGCGAAAGGATACTTTCAACGTCTTCGCCCACATAGCCGGCTTCGGTAAATACCGTAGCATCTACAATGGTAAAGGGCACATTGAGCAATTTGGCGATCGACTTTGCCATCAGGGTTTTGCCGGTACCGGTTTGACCAATAAACAGGACGTTCGATTTTTCAATCTCAACGCCGTCTTCATTGATCTTCATTTGTTGGGACACACGCTTGTAATGGTTGTAAACAGCCACGGCGAGCACTTTTTTGGCTTCGTCTTGCCCAATTACGTATTTATCGAGAAAGGTTTTGATGCTTTTCGGTGGAATTAACTCAACGGGGCCGCCGAATTTCGAGCTTTTGCCCGTTTTTTCTTCCACCGGCGGTTCAACACCCGCCTTGCGCAATTCCTGGTTGATGATTTCCTGTGCTTTTTCGGTACAGGTTTCACAGATTTGTCCATCCATGCCAGAAACAAGAATCATCACTTCTTCTTCACCGCGTCCGCAAAAAGAACAACGATGCTGGGTAGGTTTACCGCGTTTGATCATATATGGTAAGCGCTTGAGTCAAAAAAAGTATCGGAAGCATCTTCTATACTTCCATGGGGGCGCTAAAGGTAGCGCTTCTACTAAAAAAAACCGGAGAAACGAACACTTTGAATTCGTTTCTCCGGGACAAATTGAACGAAAAAGAGACGAAAATTAGTCTTTTTTTGTCCGTGGGTTATTGCGATCCAAAACTTCATCCACCAAACCGTAATCCCGCGCATCGGCAGAACTCATCCAGTTGTCGCGGTCGCAATCTTCTTCAATTTTTTCATACGGTTGTCCGGTGTGGTGCGCCAAAATATCGTACAATGATTTCTGCATCTTTTTGATGAGTTTGTACGAAATTTCGATGTCCGACATTTGTCCTTGTGCACCGCCAGAAGGCTGGTGGATCATCACATAACTGTGGAACAACGCGCTGCGTTTGCCTTTGGTACCGGCAGCCAACAATACAGCACCCATAGAAGCAGCCAAACCAGTACAAATGGTGGCAACATCAGGTGAAACATATTGCATGGTGTCGTAAATACCCAATCCATCAATGACCGAACCGCCCGGGCTATTGATAAACATTTGCACATCGCGTTTTGGATCCGTTGATTCCAAAAACAACAATTGCGCTTGGATTACATTGGACACATATTCCGTTACCGGAACGCCCATGAAAATAATCCGGTCCATCATCAAACGGCTAAAAACGTCGAGTGATGCGGCGTTCATTTGGCGTTCTTCAATGACATACGGGGTGAAAGCCTGGATATTCGGTACGGAAACCGATGCATCCATGTACTTTTCGAGGTGCATGCTACTCATGCCTAAATGCTTGGTAGCGTACTTTTGAAATTCATTTTTATTGAACATAGAATATCTATTTGAGGCAAATAAAACAACGATTTGGCGAATAGGTTACAATCTGAAAAAATGGAACTGAAATGCTGGATAGGCTGCCTAAAAAACCAGACGAACGTTGCGTTTTATCCGATGAATGAAAAACAGCCGCCGACCATCCCAATTTTCGGCATTTACGCCACCTCTTCAGCCTCAACTACATCGTTGTCCATGTCAATTTCAGGAACCGCTGGGGCGTTTTTCGACAACAACTCCAGGATTGCATGGAACGCTTCCGAATGAATTGGTTTTTCAACAACCGCCACCTGGCTCACAATTTGTTTGAAAATTTTATCCGCCTCAATATTGGATTTTGTTTCATCCAAATCTTTTGCCTCTGCCATAACCCGGTCTACACTCGATTCGAGCAAGTGGTCCGGCAATTCTACCTGGAAATAAGCGCGCACTTTATTGCGGTATTCATTGCGCACATCTTCATCGGTTACTTCCAATCCGTAGGCATCTTTGATCTGGTCTTTAATAAGGGTCCAACGCAGATTTCCGGCAAATGGATCAAATTCAGCGTCAATATCTGCCTGAGTAAGTTTGCCTTCATTTGAAACCATCAACCAGCGTCTCAGAAAACGTTCTGGCAGCTCAATTGGGTTGTTTTTCACCAAATGCTCTTGAATGTTGCGGTACAGAATAGCATCTGAACGGGTTTCGTAAAACTGTGCGATCCCTTTTTTCAGTTGTTCCATTGCTTCCTCCTCGGTCGTAACACCTGGGCCGAAATAACCTTCAAAAAATTCCTGGTTTAATTCGGCAAGTCCCACGCGGCTTACTTCCACGATGGTACCTTCAAATTCTTCACCAATTTCCTGACCGTTATCCGCTTCTAATCCCAGAATATATTTGCGGTATTTTGCTTCATCCTGGCTGTCTTCAATGCTGCGTGGACGGTAAACCAGGGTATCATTGAGTTTTTTGCTCAACAATTCGGCTTTCAGGGCCTCGTCTTTTACATCCTTTACCAGCAACGTAACGGTCGTTTCCAAACCACCTTCTTTTACAACGCCGTTTTTGAGCTCGTTCGATTTTATTTTTACCATGTCATTATCCTGAATATCATCTTCAGGATTGCTGCGCCCGCCCATACGCTTGCGTGCATAGTCAAGGTCTTCGGCAGCCAATGCATCTAAGTTGTCGATGACCAGACGCTCAAAAGTTTGATCGGTGGTAAGTCCCTGAATTTCAAAAGGCGGCACAAAGCCCACCTCAAAATCAATGGAATATTGCTCGTCAAAAGCGGCCTTGTACGAAAACATGGTTTGGTTTTCGACTGGAAGCGGCTGACCAAGGGTGTTCAGATTTTCATCCCGAATGTAATTGTACAGATCGTTAGAAATCAGATCGTTGACAATATCACCGAAAACCGCTGAGCCGTACATGCGCTTTACAAAGTCCATCGGGGCCTGGCCCTGGCGGAAACCTTTAATGGCTGCGCGCTGACGGAACTTTTTTAATTCGGCATCAAATTTTGGTTTTATTTCGTCGCGGGTGACAGTAACAGTCAAGACCGCAGAAGTGTTGTCGAGGTCTTTACGGACAACGTTAGGCATAATATAGGTATGATTGATCTATTGACAGATTGATTGCCTGCTTCAAAAACTGAACCATGATTGCAATACCAACCATGGTTCCATGAATCAACAATCGGAGAGAGTGCGGGCGGAGGGACTCGAACCCCCATGCCTCACGGCGCCAGATCCTAAGTCTGGTACGTCTACCAATTTCGCCACGCCCGCATTTTAACACTTAATTGTTATTTGTGGTATGTTCTTTGCTGAATTACAATTCTTCCTTAAGGGAAAATATGCGTTCTGAATTACCACTGGATAACAAGCCTTAGAAAAGGAGTGCAAAAGTATAGACATTTTTTGGAAACTCAAAATGTAGAATGATTATAAAAACAGTTAACAGTTGCCAAATGGCTTTGAATTGCAGGATTTTTAGCTTATTTTTGTAAAGTGATCAAAAAAAATGCGAAACAGCAGGAATTATGGAGCAGGATGAATCAATTATTTTGAACTCGGAACCCCGCGCGGCCGAGTTGCAGGAAGAAATTACGCCTGCTGTGAAAGAAGTGGCAATACCTGGTGAAGGCAACGACCGGGCTATAATTCAGCGTGCCTATCGCAACTTATTAAAGTCGATTAAAACCCCGATGGACAAACGCGACAGCCAACTCATCCGCGCCGCTTTTGAACTGGCCGCACAGGCGCATCAGAAACAACGCCGCAAATCGGGCGAACCCTACATCCTGCACCCCATTGAAGTTGCCCGTATTTGTGTGGAAGAAATCGGATTGGGCCCAACCGCCGTGGTGTGCGCACTTTTGCATGATGTGGTGGAAGACACGGATGTTTCGCTCAAACAAATACACGACCAGTTTGGCGATCGCGTCGCGCTCATTGTGGATGGCTTAACCAAACTCGATGGCTTGCACGATTCTGAAAGCCCGCAAGCCGAAAACCTGAGTAAAGTACTCAAAGCCATGATCGGCGATGTGCGGGTGGTACTGATTAAAATGGCCGACCGGCTACACAACCTGCGTACCATTAAAAGCATGGCGCAACACAAACAACTGAAAATTGCGGCCGAAACCTCTACGATTTATGCACCACTTGCCCACCGATTGGGTTTGTATAAAATTAAAAGTGAATTTCACGACATCTGTCTGAAAATCACCCATCCAGAAGAATACCACGAACTGGCCGACAAACTGGCGCAAACAAAGCGCAGCCGCGAACTTTACATTGAGGAGTTTATCAAACCCATTAAGGATTCTTTACTGGAAATGGAGGTAAAGGTGCGCATCACCGGCCGGCCCAAAAGCATCTATTCGATTCGAAACAAGATTAAAAGCAAAAATGTCGCCTTTGAGGATATTTATGACCTCTTTGCGATCCGAATTGTGGTCGATGTACCCACTGCGCACGAACGCCTTTCCTGTTGGCAAGTATACACGGCGGTTACGGATTATTACAAACCGATTGCCGAACGCCTGAAAGACTGGATTACCACCCCCAAAGCAAACGGATACGAATCTTTGCATACCACCGTCATCGGCCCCCAAGGCCGGTATGTGGAGGTGCAAATTCGCTCCGAACGCATGGATGAAATTGCCGAACGCGGTTTTGCTGCCCACTGGAAATACAAAGGTATTAAAGGCATGGGCAATAAAGTAGATGTGTTTGAAAACTGGTTGAGCCAGGTGCGCGAAACGCTGGATGGCAACGATTCGGGTAGTGCGGTAGAGTTTTTGGCCGATTTCCAAAGTAATTTGTTTGCCGAAGGCGTGCATGTGTACACGCCCAAAGGAGAAATGAAAATATTGCCGGAAGGTGCTACAGCGCTCGATTTTGCCTTTAGCATCCACTCCGATTTGGGTTGTACCTGCCAGTCGGTGAAAATCAACAACCGCCTGGTTCCGATTTCGTATGTGCTGCAAAGTGGCGATCAGGTGCAGGTGATTACCCAAAAAAATCAGAAACCGACCGAAGACTGGCTTCAATTTGTAGCAACGGCCAAAGCCAAAAACCGGATTCGCCAGGCGTTAAAAGAAGCTAAACGCGACCAGGCAGCTTACGGAAAAGAAATTCTGGAACGCAAACTCAATGGCTATAAAGTGCCTGTGGAGGAAAATGTAGATATGCTGGCCAAATGGTTTGGTTTCCCCAACCGCATGGAGTTTTTAAGTGCTATTCATTTGCAACAGGTTGATTTGGGCGAGCTAAAACGCTTCCGGGCTGATGGCGCTAAACTGGTGGAAGTGGAGGAAAAAATAGCCCGCTCCGAGGCACCCACCAACGTATCCGACACGTATGTTGCGCCTAAATTAAAAACAGGACACCGGCCGGAAGTCATTATTAATGGCGAGCCCGGCAATTATTACCAATATACTTTTGCTACTTGTTGTAACCCTGTGCAGGGCGATCCGATTTTTGGTTTTGTTTTAATTCAGGGTGGGCTGAAAATACATCGCAGTACTTGCCCAAATGCCAACCACCTGTTGGTCAATTATTCCCACCGCATTCTCAAAGCGGAATGGGGGCTTACCGTAAAATCGGACTTTGTGGCCGATATTATTGTGACCGGGATTGACAGTGGTCCGGGCGTAATTCAACAACTGACCGACCGGATTGCGGGCCTTGGGATCAACATTCGTTCTTTCTCGATCAGTGGCGATGCGGGCTACTTTGAGGGCCGAATTGGGCTGGTTGTAGCCAATATTGACCAATTGCAGCGCGCAATCATGGCGTTAAAGACCTTTGACGGGGTGAACAGTGTGAATCGGGTAGATTAACCCGATTCGTATTTTGAGATACAGGGTTAAAATAATGTAGAATTTGCTGATTTTCCGGTAAATTTTTCAAACTTTTGCCCCATGTTAAGCACTGATCCCCGTACCCGGGCATTTCTTGCCCTTGCCGCCATTTGCATTATTTGGGGCACCACGTACACGGCAATTAAATTTGCAGTGCATGATTTCCCTCCTTTTTTGCTGGTGGGTATTCGGCAAACCATTGCGGGGATGCTGCTCATGGGTTGGGCTTTTGCAAGTGGCAAAACGCATGTACCCAACCGCGCTTATGTATGGAAACAAGCGCTTACGGGCATCGCCACCATTACAGGCGGTAATGGATTTATTACCTGGGCTATGCAATTTGTGTCATCCGGACTTTCGGCGGTGATCGGGTCACTGACGCCCGTTTTTGTATTGGCCATTAATTGGCTTTGGCGTGGCCCCGAACGCATCAACGCCTATATGGTTGCAGGCGTATTATTGGGTTTTGGTGGACTGGGCATCATTTTTAGCGATGGCTGGAAGGATTTTGCCAATCCCGCTTACGCCTGGGGCATTGCAGGTTGTTTTGGCTCTTGTTTTACCTGGTCGCTGGGCACCGTCATGTCGAAGCGATTTAACAGCAAAGATGTTTCGCCGATCATGAATGCCGGTTTGCAAATTACAGCAGGCGGAATTGGGGGCTTCGTCCTGAGTGCTTTGTTTGATAAAACCCACGAGATACAAAACCATACGTCGTCCTGGCTGGCAGTATTATACCTAGGCGTAATTGGTTCTGCACTGGCATTTACCTTATATATGTACGTGCTGAAACACCTGAGCGCAACCATAGCCTCATTGTACACCTATATTAATCCGGTAGTTGCCATCTTATTAGGCTGGTTATTGCTGGGCGAGCACTTGAGTTGGCAGGAAGGCGTAGGTATGGGGCTTACCATTGCGGGGGTATGGCTTGCCAATCAGGGAAATAGGTAAAAATTGATGTAAATATTTTCCAAAAAACAATCAACTTTGCCATATCCTACCAGTAAAAACAAACTTAACAACCATGCTACAAAGTAAAATTGCCGGTATTGGCCATTATCTGCCTTCCCAAGTAGTGACCAACGATGACTTAGCGAAAGTGATGGATACCACCGACGAATGGATACAAGAGCGGACCGGTATTCAAGCCCGTCGGTACGGGATCAAGCACGAAGAAACAACGGTTACCATGGGAGCCGAGGCGGCTAAACTTGCGTGCGAACGCGCGGGCACCACACCCGAGGACATCGACTTTATTATTTTTGCAACCCTGAGTCCAGATTATTATTTTCCGGGTTGCGGTGTTTTGATGCAGCGGGAATTAGGCATCGCCCATAAGGAAGTCGGCGCATTGGATATTCGCAACCAATGCAGTGGTTTTGTGTACGCGCTTTCTATTGCCGATCAGTTTGTTAAAACGGGCATGTACAAAAACATCTTGGTGGTAGGTTCGGAAATGCACTCCATGGGGCTTGATTTTTCTACCCGTGGCCGTGCCGTGACGGTTATTTTTGGTGATGGCGCCGGCGCAGCAGTAGTACAGCCTTCTGAAGACCCGAATCGCGGTATTTTGACCACCAAACTGCATTCCAATGGCACTTTTGCCGAAAAACTTGCCTTTATCAATCCGGGTTGTCACGGAGGTTACCACGCAAAAAAACAGGGCGAAGACACCGATTTTGGTTACCCTCCTACCAGTACCTATGGCGAAATGTTTATGACGCCGCGCATGATGGAGCAAGGGATGTATTACCCAAATATGGAAGGGCAATTTGTTTTTAAAATGGCGGTGCAAAAGTTTCCGGAAGTGATCCATGAAGCCTTGGATACTGCCGGACTCAAAACGTCTGATATTGATATGTTTATTCCGCATCAGGCCAACTTGCGCATCAGCCAGTTTGTGCAGCGCCAATTGGGGTTGCGCGATGACCAGGTTTGGAACAATATTCAACACTACGGCAACACCACGGCCGCATCCATTCCGATTGCCTTGTGCGAGGCTTGGGAGGCAGGAAAGGTAAATCCCGGCGATTTGGTTTGTTTGGCGGCATTCGGAAGTGGTTTTACCTGGGCTTCGGCGTTGATTCGCTGGTAAAATTCAAGCATGAACAAAATTTCACACGACGCCTTTATCTTGTGTTGCCTGCTCCTGATCGCAACCAACTTTGGGTATTATTCTAAATGGAAACAGGCGCAAACGGAAGCGACGCTGAGCTGGGACGTTTCGGGCTATTACCTGTATTTGCCCGCGGCATTTATTTATAAAGACCTGAAACAACTGGCGTTTTTTCCGGAAATTCAAAAAAAATACAATCCAGGTCCTGAAATGGGCCAGGCGTTCAAGCATCCTTCGGGCAATTATGTTTTGAAATACCCCATGGGCCAGGCCTTGCAAATGTTGCCCTGGTTTACCATTGCGCATGTCCTTGCCAAACCCCTTGGCTATGAAGCCGATGGTTTTTCGCGGCCGTACCAGGCTGCAATCAGTTGGGGAAGTTTGTTGATTGCGTTTTTGGGCTTGTGGTATTTACGCCGCATTCTGTTGTTATTTTTTAGCGATATTGCCGTTGCCGCCGCCTTGATTTGTATTGGATTTGGATCCAATTACCTCGAATACAGTGCAATTACAGGGGCGATGACGCACAATTGGTTGTTTACCTTGTATGCGGTGCTTATTTTTACCACCATACGTTTTTATGAACGGCCGAGTTTTGCGGGAGCGGCATTGATTGGTTTGTGTATTGGCTGGGCTGGACTCACACGACCCACCGAAATTATCACTGCTTTAATACCCGTGTTGTGGGGCTTGCATGCTTTTGCGGACATCCGTGTACGCGGGATGTTTTTTTTAAAAAACGCATCCAAACTGTGCTTAGCCGTATGCATTGCAGCGGCAGTGTTGTTTTTGCAGGCGCTTTACTGGAAATACGTGGCGGGCGATTGGATTGTGTATAGTTATCAAGACCAAGGTTTTAGCTGGCTGCATCCCCATCTGCGGGATGTGCTGGTGAGTGCGAAGGCGGGCTGGTTTGTTTATTCGCCTTTGATGCTTTTGGTTATTCCCGGTTTTTTTGCGTTAAGGAAACAACAGCCGGCCATTTTCCCGGCCATTTTATTCATTTGTTTGCTGTGTTTATACATTACAGCCGCCTGGGACATTTGGTGGTATGGCGGTAGTTTAGGACAAAGGGCGCTGGTGCAGAGTTATCCTTTGTGGGCGTTTGCCCTGGCTGCCCTAACCGAATGGGTCATCAAAAAAACAGGACGCATCGTTTTATTTGGCCTATTTGCCTTGTCGGGCATATACCTTAATCTTTGGTGGACCCACCAGGCGCACCACGGGGGCTTGTTTTTGCCCGAGCAAATGAATACGCCTTATGTTTTAAAAATTTTGGGTCGATTGGATGTAGATCGCATGGAAGCCACCAAATTACTGGATGTGCGGGAAGCATTTACGGGTTCGGAAAGGAAAGACATCCTGGAACTGGCGCACACAGATTTTGAAAAAGACAGCGTCTTTGTCACCACCGATCGCCCGATCTGCGGTACAAAATCGGCAGTACTCCGTAAAGACCACGAATACGTGAATGCTTATAGCACAGATATTAACCTGGAACAATGGCAGCAATACCAATGGGTGCGCACCAGCTTGCGTTTTCGGTGTGAAGGTCGGGAGGATGTGGCCTGGAAAATGACTCAGTTTACGATCCGTTTTTGGGATCAAAACGACAAGGTGATCAAAGAGCAAATTTTGCGTTTGCAGCGGCATGTACAGGGCAACGAAGAAAAGCAGCTCTTTTTTGATACCCGCATTCCCAAAAAGCCCTTCCGGAAGGTGCAGGTTTTTTGCTGGGCGGCGGGCAGCGATTTTCCGGTTGTGATCGATGATATGCAGGTTGAATTATTTAAAGAGTAACCATGCCATTCGCTGATATTGCCCGCCATTTTTTTGATTTTGATCAATGTCTGAGTGCTGCACCGGTTGGGCAAGGCAATATCAATGACAGTTACCGAATTGAGTTGTCGTTTGCATCAGGTGAGACCAATTGTTATTTACTGCAACGCCTCAACCACCAGGTTTTTAAAAACCCTGCGTTGGTGATGGACAATATAAGTAAGGTATCCAGTTATTTGCAACAGCAAGCGTATGGCTATCAAATTGCCACGCCCTTGCCTACCCGCAATGGACAATGGTTGCATCAGGACGCGAAAGGCAATTACTGGCGCGTTTTTCCATTTTTTGAAAATACGTTTTCTCCCGATGGGATTTCCGACCCGGCCATTGCTTATGAGGCTGCGCGGGCCTATGGCGCATTTGCGGCAGCTTTGCGCAATTTTCCTGCCCATGAATTAGGCGAAACCATCCCCGGATTTCATGATACCGAACAGCGTTGGGCGTTTTTCTTAACTATTTTGGACCAGGATCCGGTGGGACGAGTAGCCCGTGCGCAAGCTGAAATTGCTGCTATTTTTGAGATAAAACCGGTTTTTGATAAAATTCAGCATTTAAGGGCACAGCTTCCCTTGCGGGTTACCCACAATGATACCAAAGCGGGTAATATTTTAATAGATAAAACCACCCAAAAAGCGGTTGCTGTGATCGATTGGGATACGGTGATGCCCGGTTTGATTTTATCCGATTTTGGCGATATGGTGCGCACTTTTGTGCCCAACGGCCCCGAAGATGCAGCAAGTCAAGGCCTGCAAATGCGCCAGGAAATACTGGATGCGCTGCTAAGTGGTTTTTTAAGCGAAACGGAGGCCTTTCTAAGTACCGAAGAAAAAGCGCAACTCCTGCTCGGCGGCCAATGGATGACCGGCGAGCAGGCTTTGCGCTTCCTGACCGACTACCTGGCCGGTGATGTATATTTTAAAGTGCAGGACCCGGAACACAATTTGCGCAGAACACAAAATCAGCTGCGCCTCTTGCATTTATTGCAGGCGCTTTAAATACTATTCCTTGTTGCTATCCGATTTACGCGGAAAAGCGATGGTAAAAACCGAGGTTTTGTCTCCACGGCTATCAATGCCGTAACAAATACCGTCTTCTATCAGCAAGGTTTTCATAAAGCCACGGCGCAAGTTTTCTTCGTGGTAAAGGTCGATACAAATTACCTTTCCGCCATAGTTGAAGGTCAAATCAGGGACCAAAGTGTGTCCAATAACCATCCGTTGGGCCGAGAAATAGGCCAAAATCATATCAATATCTTCCACGCTTATTTTGCTCTTGGCTATGGTGCGGCACCAAAAAATACCCGTTTGCTGGTCAAAAATTGCGCGCGGATTGCCCGCCGGAATATCTGCTTGTGCTTCCCCCAAGTGGTTGCGTGCAATCCGGTTGATGGTAGCAATATTCATTTTAGTGCGCACCAGCTCCGGGCTGATCCCGCCATGACAAAACAAAAAATCGCCAATTTTTTCTAGGGCATTTTTAGTGCGTAACCACCGGCCCAATTCGGTATCTTCATTGAACCACATGGGATAAGCCTCGCCCATCAGTATCGCATTGGCCAAATATTTTCGGCGCACATATTCTGTATTGCCCTGCAAATTGAGAATTTCATGATTGCCTAAAATAAAATGCACTTTCCCGCCGGCTGCCTTTGCCTCCTGCTCCAGTTTGTACACCAACCAAAGGCATTCGGTTACGTTACTCCCACGGTCAAAATAATCGCCCAATAAAATGAGGTGGCCTTTTCCAAAAATCCAATCGAAATCGCGGTTGATCACCTTGGCACCCATCAACATGGTTTTGAATGCCTGAAAATTCCCTTCGATATCCGAAAGCACAATCATTTTTTCAGGCAAGCTGTATAGATCCGGCTCCACTTTTAAGCTGTCTTGCAACTCAAAACTAAAACGATCCTCCGTTTCGGGCACATAACAACTCAACAACACCTTGGATGACTCCAGGTAATATACTTCGCGCGCCATCATTCCTGTATCGCGACGCTCCACCGATTTTACGACAATCTGGCCGTTTCGGTAAAAAACATGCGGACCATCCGGCCCGCCTTTCATGGGTTCTGGATCTGGATTGCCCGCCACTAATATAAATGGCAAGTACAGCACCGCCCACAAATTCACACACAACTGTTTCATTTTCAAAGCTCCATCACGAGCGTGTTACACCCTCAATTTGTTATAAAAAAATGGCCATACCGGCACTTCATTTATGGTTTTACCGGACTGCCCAACTTTCGTACTGCAATTTCCAGTCGGTTGTTTTGCTGATGTTCTTCGTCTGAGCATTCCACCCCTTCGGTACAGCGGTTCCGTGGCTCAGACTCCCCTTTGCCATAAGCCCGAATGCGTTCCGCTTGAATACCCCTGTAGGTCAAGTAGGTTTTGGCATTTTTAGCACGCTCATCGGTGAGTTCCTGGTTCAACTGTGATTCACCCCGTGTATCCGTGTGTACATTGATGTCGATTTCCATTTCCGGATAGCGGATCAATAATTCATACAACGCTTCCAGGTTGCGCACCGCGTATTGATTGAGGGTCGCTTTGTTGTACTCGTAGAAGATTTTTTCCATGATAATCACGGAGCCGTCTTGCAAGCCATTGGCAAGGGGCATTTCCTCTTCAATACTTGCTCCTTCTTTGAGGGGTTTCAACAAAATTTCTGATGAAGCGCGTTTGCCTCGGGCCGCCGCAAATCGGAAACTTGCCGAATTAAAGCCCTCCCGATCCACATAACCAATATAATCGCCTTCAACGGGCAAGCAGGCATCAAACTCACCATTAGAGGTCGTACGCACGGTAACTTCTTCGCCCGTCGAGCGGCTAACCATTCTAACTACAGCGTTGGTGATACGGGTGCCAAATTCGGAAGAAACAACAATACCACCTGCCCGAAAACACAAAGGCGCTTCCCGCATATTAAAGTCCAACACAATATCCTTTTCGTCTTCAATGGATATCAGCCGATCTTGTGTGCGGTAGCCATCCATGCTTACTATGACCAAATAGGTACGGTAACGGTTGAATTGGGTACTCGCTGCTCCATCTGTATTGGAATAAAAACCTGGTTTGCCCAAATCCACAGCATCCTTGCGCACCAGTTGGAAACTCAACACATTCTTTTTGTCCTGTACCGGGGCGATTTCCATTTTATAAAAATCATTCGGGCCGTCACTGCCCAAAAAGCCATCGTTGGTAGGTTGCAAAATTCGGATCGAAGCATTTTGAATGGCTTCCCCTGTTTTGGCATCTCGTACCGCAAAATCCACTTTATTGACTTCCGGTTTTCCGACACCTTCTAAACCGCGCGGCGCAGAAAAACGATAAATATCTTCATGACCATAACCTGGATCTCGGGTACTTGCGAAAAAGCCTGATTTTCCATCCGGGTCAATGATCAAACTTTTATCATCCGCCTCCGAGTTAAAAGGGGCATTCATGTTTACCACTTCTTCCGGGTTGGTCAGCGGATTGTTTACATAATATAAATCATAACCGCCCAAAGAATTGGCTCGGCCGTTGGAGGTAAAAAACAAGGTTCCTTGATAACTTATAAACGGATAAATATCATTTCGATCTGTATTGATGTTTGGCCCCAGGTTACGCGGTTTTCCCCAGCTTGTCCGACCATTGCCAAGTTCTTCCCGTTCTACTACATAAATATCGTATCCGCCCTGGCTTCCTTCCAGTTTGTCGGATGCAAAGAACAATTTGGTGCCATCTGGAGAAAGGCTTGGGTGCACACAATTATAGTTGTCGTCGTTGAACGGCAAATCCAGCGCTCTAAACCAATCGGGATCAAGGCTGTCTTTACGGGTTTCGTAAATTTTATTTTTAGCGACCCCGTTTCTGGCTGCTTTACGCACGCCATCGCGGTTATTGGTGCGGGTGTAATAGGCCGTTTTCAAATCGCGGGTAAAACACAAGGGGCCATCATGTAACGCCGATTTTTTACTTCCATCGAAATAGAATTTTACCGGGGTGGATGGATCGCCATTGGGATCAAAAGCAGAAAAGTAAAACTCGGAAAACGGTTCATCGTCTTCGTCCTTTGGTCCGTTTTTATCTTGCGTAGAAACAAACATCAGTCCTCCGTCAAAAAAAGCCGGGCCAAATTCGATCCGTGGTGTGTTGATACCAATGCAATTTTTGATTGTTACCGGATAGCGTCGTTCATCTTTCTCGCGGAGCCGGTCCTTAGATTTGCTTTTCCCTGAATTTTGGGCGAGCAAAACAGTTGAACAAGTAAAAAGCAGGAGCGGGAGCAACAGGATTAATTTACGTGTCATAGTGTTACAAATTGGGTTTGGAAATCTTGTCATTAGAGCCTTCTGGAGGATTAAAATAATAACGCGCACTCATTTCGATGCTTCCTTTATTGAAACGGCGCAACCGCGTTAGTCCAATGTCGTACGACAAACAGAAAAAAATGAATTTGTTTGCCTGCAATCCTACCAGCACATCAACGCTTTCTCCGGCCTTGTTGGTATCTCCGCCGGTACGATAGGTGATTGCGCTAAAATATTTTTCTTTCAAAACCATCGTAAAGTTGATATCCGCATCAAAAGGCACATTGGGTGCATATTTTAGCAATACCTGTGGTGTACATACGATGTTTTCATCTACTTGAAAATTATAACCAGCCATTGCATTAAAATGTTGCACTTCTTGGGAAAGAACGAGTCCGCCATCCGCAAAATCAATATTGTTGCGAACCAGACGGGTTGCTGCAACGCCGGCATACCAACGCTCTCGGCCGCGTTTTTTACCTGAATAAAACAACCCGAAACCAAGGTTGGGAACGATTTTGCTTTGTGCGGTAGTCGGAATCGCCTGGTCGGTAGGGATCGGTTGCGTAGCCGACAATCGATCATCCCCCCAGTTTTGGTAAAATTGCCGTACACTGGGCTGTATCCCGATACAAAATGATCCTCTTTTGAAAGGAATACGATAAGCGTAAGCACCTTCCAAGGTGAGGGTACGCGTAATCCCAATCGTACTGCGAACCAAGTTACCCCCCAGCCCTACCCGGTTGCTCAACATGGGCATGGAGTAGGAGATGAACTGGGTATTGGGGGCTCCTTCAATTTTGTTCACCCATTGGCTCCGGTACGCAACAAGCAGCGCCGGTGATTCGAAATTGCCATTGGCTGCCGGATTGTAGGCTGGTTTGTACAGCATAAACTGGGTGTACATCTGTTCTTGCTGGGCCCAAGCAGGTTGCACCAGAAATAACAGACCGATTAAAAAAGCGAGTTTGTTGTGCATAGATAACGGCTAGTTAAGGCGTGGTTTTTTAACGTTGTATCAGTACAAATCCGGTTTTAGGTTTCGATCCATCCTGAATTTCCACTACATAAAAGTAGGTTCCTACTGGCAAATCCGCGCCATTCAACTTGCCATCCCAACCGTTGCTGTTGTCATACTGCGCGGCATGGTACACAATATCGCCCCATTGGTTGTAAATACTAACTTCCACATCCACCACACCTTCTCCTACAAAACAGGACGCCGGGATGATAAATGTTTCATTTACATTGTCGTTGTTCGGCGTAATGATGGTTGGAATGATACAATCTTCCGGTTCTCCAATAATGAATTGTGCTTGCGCAAAACTGCAAGTATCTGGACAAAACGTATTGCACACTTTATAAATCAACTTGTCGGTGCCAGAAAAACCAGCAGATGCTTGATAAGTGTACACCCCATTGGAAATCAATTTCAAGGTACCGTCTGTTGGATCGGTGGTAATGGTTACAGAAAAATCATTGGGCAAAATATCATTGAGGATCAAATTTGCTGACTGGGTAGCACCATAGGTTACATCAATAATGTCTGCTACTGCCGTGGGCGCTAATTGATAGTTAATCACCACGGTGTCGCGTCCATTGTTTTTGCAGGTATCGCCGTTGGTGGTCCAATACAAAATATTGGGACCGGTTTGCAAGTTGCCTACCACTGAAACCTCATTGGTTGCCGGCGTGAAAGTGATATTGGGATTACTGCTCGTCCACAATCCTGTTTCAAAATCCTGAAGCTGCGTTGCGCTCACTTTGGTTGTTGCTTCATTTCTGCAAATCGTTTGGTCTGCACCCGCATAAGGCTTGGCAGAAAAATTATCGACCCGTACCCGCACAGAATCCATACCGCATCCAATATCCGATAATACCCAGTAGAAGAAATAACTACCACCGGGTACCAGGTTGGAAACGGTGGTGGTGGTACTGTCTGGATTTGAAATTCCGATCATTAACACATTGGTCTGGTTTTCATCTTGCGTCCAGCGGCCTTTTGTATTTTGACCCTGAAAAGACTGAATAGTAACAGCATTTACCGCACAGGCTGTAATATAAGTTTCGGGCACTTTCGCTGTTTCCGGCGCAACCATGGTGATCACGGAAGTATCTGTGTCAAAATTTATACAACCACCATTGCTGATCGCCCAAACAAAAGTGTATGTATTTCCCGCTGTAAAACCAGTCAAGGTAGATTTTGGGTCATCGGGATTGACAATCGTAAGCGCGGGTGTACCAACTTGTGTCCATTTTCCGGTAATTCCCTGGGTGGGGGCACTGGCGTTCAGACGCAATACATCCCGCGTACACAACAGCCGTGGAGAAGGACCTGCATCCGCTTGGTTTGCTGGAATGGTATCCAGTATAACGGAGACGGTTTGTGAAAACAAAGAATTACATCCGCCCTTACTGGCAATAACTTTAAAGGTTTGGGTGCCCGGTGAAAACTGATTCAGGTTGCTAATTAACAAACTTCCAGAGGGCAACGGACCCGCGATGGTATCGTTTTGTTCAACATGAATCCAGGTATATTGAGCGCCTTGGGTTAAAGTGGGCATGCTTACCATTAGGTTGATGATGGCCGTTGGGTCGCTTTTACAGATACGCGCTGGAACGGGTGGCAGGATAAACGGTTGCTTGGGTAATGCATCAATCAACACAAGTATGGGTTCTATTGCAAAAGTGGTACATCCATTTAACGTTACTCTTACGTTATAAGGCCCTTCGTTGTTTTCATTGACCGGGCTAATCATCGGATTCGCAATTGGCTGCGTCGGATTGAAATTAGGTCCCGTCCAGAAATATTGTGCATTCGGGTTGCTGTTCGGATTAGACACCCATAAATTTAAGGTTCCGCCTTCGCAAACAGGTGAATTAGATTGTGGCTGTGGCGATACCGGGAAGGGATTCACCGTAAGTCGGATGCTCGTGGACAGCGGCGACAAACAGTTGGCGGCATTTACCTGTACTTGATATAATCCAGTTTGATTGACTTGTGCACTCGGAATGTCAATAAAATTATTCGATGTGACAATAGGGGTAGCACTGTATGGAACCGTCCAGGTATAGGTGGTTGGCATTTGATAAGAGCCTGCATTGTCTACCCGAAGTTTTAAAACGGCACCCGCACATACGGTGGTATCATTGGTAGTATTGCCCCATTTCAGGATGGGCAAATCAAGTGGGTTGCCCACATTTATAGTCGTTGAACCTGCTGTTGATGTGCAGCCCAGTGCATCTTTTACAATCAATAAATAAGTGCCATTGTCTTTACCGGATACATCGGGTAGGACGGGCATCGGGTCGGTCGAGAACAGATTTTCAGGCGCAACATTTGGGTGATACCAACAATACATCAACGGTAAACTGTTACTTGTCACCACCGGAATCAGGGTCGCGTCGGATGTTCCATCGGGACAGAGTGGCGCATTGTTGGTGATGGTATCAATAATGGGTTGCTCACTGATAATAACTTTTACAATTGCAGAATCAGCGCAGCCATTTTCATTTTTGCCAATCACCTTATATAGCCCCGGTACGCCGGGGGTTCTAATCGGATTTTGTTGGAAAGTTGAATAGTTGCTTGGGCCAGTCCAGGCCCAAAATGGCAGGTTTGTCTGGTTCGAGGTAGCCGTTAGTTGAAGGGTATCATTTATACAAATCGCAATCTCGGGGGGGGCTGCTACGTCGGGGTATGCTTTCACATTGATGCAAAAATCATTTGACCAATCGGACGCGCAATTTTGCTGCACGACCCGCAAGCGCCAACAAGCATTGTCTGTCAGCGAAAGGTTATTTAATACCAGCGCATTGGTGGTGGTCGTAATTTGTAAGGCCGGGCTAATCCGCTCCCAGATATATCCAATACCCAACACATTGCTTATTAAGGTGGTAGTACCTCCTACACAAAGTGCATTTTGGCCTGAAATAACCGGTTGTGTTGGGGTTGTGTCTACTTTTATTTCTACCAAATCGGGGATCGACGCGCAGTTATCAACGGTTGTGATCAACTTATAGGTGCCGCCGTTTGAAAAATTGGCCGATAAGATGGCCGGAGGAGATTGTAAGTTGCTGTTAAATCCGTTCGGACCACTCCAGGCGTATGTCATACCAGGCGCCTGGGTGCTGGTTCCAATGACAATGGGTTGTCCAAAACAAACGCGCACATTGGCACTCGAAGGCGGATTAATTACGGCGGGCGGCCGGGCTTTGACCAATACCAAAGCAATCAGAGAATTCACCGAAGAACACCCGTCGGCCGACACTTTCATATAAAAGTTGTAATTCCCGACCAAGGGGTTTGGAATTACATAAAAAGAAGCTTGGGTCGAATCCAATAGGGTTGCAATGCCACTAGGGGCCACAGCATACCATTTATACCATAAATTTTCACCGTTTGAATCGGTCGATAAATAAATGCTATCCCCTTCACAAATGGGCGTATTCGTTTTCAAATCAGGTAAACCCGGCAGTTTGGTTAATCGCACATCCACCGCACCCGTCGCGACACAACCGGTAGAACCTGTTATAGACACGCTGTAAATGCCTTCCTCTGAAAGCTGTACGTTGGGCTTTACAGGATTCCGTTGTCCAGGGAAAACCGTTGTTCCAGCCGGATTTTTCCAGGAAAAAGAATAAATATTGTTCGGATTTGTCAACAAAGAATCCGTAAACAAACGCAAGGTTCCCCCTTCACATACCGGAAAGTAATACGGTTTCAAATCGGCAATAATCACTTGCACCGTCGTGTTACAAGTGGCCGCGTTGCCCGATGCATCCGTTACAGTTAG
This sequence comes from Saprospiraceae bacterium, assembly GCA_027488935.1. Classification (GTDB taxonomy): domain Bacteria; phylum Bacteroidota; class Bacteroidia; order Chitinophagales; family Saprospiraceae; genus M3007. The sequence goes on from JAIYAP010000071.1 coordinate 61,799, forward strand.
GGTAATTGGATAAATATTATTTGGCGGCGTTGCCATGTTGCAGGTAAATTCTGTTTGCGAAAGTTGCAAGGTCAGGGAACCCGGGCAGTTATCCGTGCTGCCGTTGTTGATGGTAGATGGTTGTAAAAAATAATGATCGATCGGTAACCCGGAAGGATTTGTTGAAATGGTGGTGGGCAAACAAAAAGCCTTGGGCTTGATGGTATCCCGTATGGTAATCGTAAATGTAGTGGTACCCTCCAAACCGTGGTTATCCGAAACAACATATTTTACCTGATACACCCCTGGCTCCAGGGTCACATTGGTTTGATTGCCCACCAAGGGTCCTGGTGGCAGGTATAAGGCATTGTTCTTTCTGATTTCGTACGTTATTTCGGCATAGCTGTATTCCAATATGGCTTGTATGCGGCTAATCCCATCCGTTTTATCGGGCAATAAGGGATTGCAATTACCGATCGCATCCGGAAAGTTAAATACGTCGTTGTTGGGTATTGCAGTAAAAAAGGTGTTCCCATCCTGTGCCCAAGTATTAATGTTGTTGGCAGACACCGAAATGACGGTTTCCGCATAAGTCGTCGTGCACTCCAATGGTTTGGAACCCAATTGGGTAACCGATGGAAGTGGCAGGCCAAATTCGTTGGTAATGTTAAAAAATTCACCGGTATCCCCATTATCACCCCGAAAACGGATGCGCAATCGGCCCGGTGTTATAGCATTCGGGATAAGCCCATTAATTGGCAAAACAATTGAAATCGGTATGGTATCCGCATCCGGGTCATATTCAAACTGAATCGGAAGGGTAGCAGATGCGCGCTCAAGTACGCCCGAAACATCGCAATTTTCAAAAATCGTCGGAAACGGCAACGGTAAGGTAACGGTACAATTTCCAGCGCCAATATATTGTGTAATCGGGCCAGGCGCTGTGATTTGGGGCGGCTGATTATCATCGATTACGATGGACGCACTTACGGTTGTTGTATTTCCCGCACAATCCGTCGCTTTATACACAACGGTATGGCTGCCTACATCAAAAAAGGCACCCGCGCTTGGAGGGAACGGTTGGGCGGGCTGATTGTCAATAGAATACGTCAAATCAACGGGCACATATTGCGTACTTGTTTGGTACAACAAGGAACAACGCACCCGGCCATTTGGACAAGTGGGGTTTATCGCAGCATTGCCCGTCCCATTGGTTACAAGGCGAATTTTTAAATCGCCATCCGCCATCCAGACATTGAGCAAATTGGCCGGAATGGTAAATACTTTCACCACCGAGGTGCAGGATACGGGTGTAATAATTGGCTCTGTTTTACCTAAATTTTCGCCGCCCTCACCGTAAATATTAAAAAACTCACTGACGCTATTAATATCGGCATTGTCAATCAATACCGTAAAAGATGCCGCATTGACCACCGGCTCAAATGGCGGCAAATTAGGCTGCAACCACTGAAAAACAATCGTATCGACGGGGGTATTGAATGGATTACCGCCGCCTGTGAGTTTCAACAGGGCGGTATCTTTTAAATTGTAGGTGGCATACTGCGTTGTGCAATCATCATAGAGCGATATTGGTCCAGGCACAACCAGGTTGGCACCGCACACATTGATATCCGATGGCAGGGAAATGGTATTGGGGGCAACCATTACCGGACCTGTGTTATCCTCTACCGTGATGGTTTGGGTGTACACCCGCTCGTTGCCACAATTATCACTGGCCGTCCATTCGCGCTTAATTTGATAATTCGTCCAGTGCGCACAACTGTTTAAATCCGGATCGCGCACCTCATATTCAAGAAAAGCGATGCTGACATTATTGTCACAATTATCCGATTTCCCAAAGGTGCTGATGTTGGCTGGAGCCGGAATATTGTTGCAAGCTGCTGTAATATTAGCCGGAATACCCGTCAATACAGGTGCAACTGTATCTATGATATGTACATTTTGGGTAAATGTTGCTGTATTACCACATATATCATTAGCCTGCCAATACCGCACGCGGGTATATCGATCCGTGCAAAGTCCGGCTACAATAATTTCCTGGTACATGGTGGGTGGCGCGGTGACTCCACTACATGGATCAACGCCTGTAGGCGAAGGCAGCGGTGGCAGTTTTTCGCATACCGCCGTGGTATCACTGTAACCGTAAATATTAGGCCCCAAACTGTCAATTACGCTAATCACCTGCGTGGCCGTCCGAGTATTTCCACATGCATCGGTGGCTGTAAAAATGCGGGTAATATCATAGGCGTAGTGGCTGCACAATGCAGGATTGGGATTTTGCCCTGAAACAACCTGGGTGGTAATACTGGTAACGGGACTACAAGCATCGATTGCCTGGATATTTTGTCCCTGTATTGGGGCCGCAGGCAACACAAATGTATCGCACCGGATGGTTACCGCGGGTGGGATCAAGGTAAACACCGGCCCGACGGTATCACGCACCTGAATCGTTTGGGTCGCGGAACCTGTATTGCCGCAATCATCGGTAGCATACCAGGTGATCAGGCGGTTATAGGAACCAATGCAAGTAGTATCTGAGTTGACCGCTGTGTAGGTGATCAACATACTGGTATCGCAATTGTCGCTCACAAACGCAGGAGAAAGGGTGGGGTTGGGACTGGTACAAGGCCGGGTCACTATTGGCGGGAAGCCTGCTATAACGGGTTTTACATTGTCAAAAATTTGAAAACGAAGGGTGCGTTGATTTATATTGCCACAATCATCCGTTGCACGAAAAGAAACATCTACCCACCAATTGCATTGGTAGGGCGGTACCGCAGGAAATGGCCCCGTCACAAAATTGCCTGTGCCGGTTTGTCCATTTGATGTTACCCAACTAAAATTCGTCCAACTCGTACCCGAACATCCGTCTGTGACTGTTGCGTTTCCCTTTGCATTAATCCAGGCAATCAAGGCAGCATTGTCATTACCATCGCATAACTCGGTGGTATTTACACCCGAAATGACGGGGGGGACGGTGTCAATTACACCAAAAGTAGCCATCCCGGCAGTAGCCGTATTTCCACAGGCATCTTTTACAGAAAAGGTGACGGTCACTTTTCCCCTAACTTTGGGGTAAGTGGTTGTGCCAATGGTCATATCCATACAACCATTGGCATAAGAAGCCAATAGGGCGGCAACTACCTGTGCAGAATCACGCACCAACCCGCCAATTTTCATTTCATATTGCAGGAGGTTTTGTTCAGTACAGGAATCTATGGTTTGTAAATAGCCTTTTTTATTGATCCAATTGCCCAACGCGTTGAGTGGGCTTGCCACGCTGGTACAATAGGCGACCGTATCTTTGGGAGCCCTTAAAATAACAGGTGGCTTATTGTCGGCAGTAGAAAAAGTGGCCGTTGTGGGGTTGGCTATCCCACAGTTATCAATTGCCCGGAAGGTTACCAATATAGGAACTTTACATCCTGGAGGAAAACTAGCCGGTGCGTTATTGGTCAGCGCCTGAATACCCGAAGGATCCGATGCTGTAAAGTTTGCCATTTGTGTAGCTAACCAGGCTGGATAAGCCGTATTTAATTGAGTACAGGAAGCCGCTCCATTTTGTGGAAAAACAGAAATGCTTGGCGGAAGGGTATCTTTGTAAATGATGATCGTTTGGGTATAAGTAGCCGTATTTCCGGAAGCATCAGCGGCTGTCCAAGTTCGGGTAAAGGTACCTCCAGCACAAGTATCCGGTCGGGTTGTTTCCATAAAGGAACGCACCAGATTTGACGGTCCAGTGCAATTATCATTGGCCGGAATATTGGTATCGGTAGGAACTTGCAATACCGAGCTCAGGAGAAGCGGTGTTGGGAAAGCCGTCGTATTAAATACCGGTGGTGTAACATCCAGAATAGAAACCGTGTATATATAATTGGCCGTATGACCCTGGTCGTCTGTGACCTTCCAGCTCACCACTAAGGCGTTGTAAGGTGCAGGCCAAAGGTCGGTGTACAAATAACCGGATTCAACGGGATCGAATGCAGAGGAAGTAATATTGGCCCCTATGGTGGAAGTAACAACTGGCGTTGCTAATCCGCCTGTTGCCAGGGAGGCAGCACAATCCATGCCGACCGCAATGATGGTGTTTGCGGGCGGTGTAAAATTGAAAAAACTGGTTTGCGCATCCAGTCGGTTCGACTGTGCTAAGAATAGGCCCATACTGATCGGCAGCAGTAAAGACCGAAAGCAATGGTGTAACCGGTTTGTCATACAGACGAAGAGCTGTTTCGATAGGTGATTTGGGCCCATCGAGATCAAGGGATATGTTCGTATTAGTGGATTAACTTGATTAAAATACCTGAAAGTGCCTTGGCTTTGCAGTCTTCATGGCACTTTAAACCGACTTTTGGCCGATTGCGGGATACAAATTTGCGGGATACAAATTACCAGATTATCCGATCAGGTTGTAATTCGCAAAGCGCGTTATTCTTCGCCAGATAATTTTTTATCGGGCACATTTTCGTTCAAAAACTGAATGATCTGCTCTACCTCAAAATTCTTTTCAATTTGACCAAGCGCATTGACCTTGATTTCAATATCTTCTACTGGGTTCACTGCTGCTTTGGGTTTCTTTTCCGTTTTGGGCTTCTTTTTCATCCGAATGATTTAGGGTGGATTATTTATTAAAAGTTTCGACAAATCGCTTCAAACGCCCCATTGTTTCCGCACTTCCAAGGGCTACTGCCATATCAAAAACAGCGGGCCCTTTCATGGTTCCAGCCAACGCAATACGCAACAATGGCAATACGTCGCCAGGCTTTGCGCCCTTTTCCTGTACAAACTGCTTTACCTTTTCTTCGAGGTTGGCAGACTCAAATGGTACGATGTTACCCAACGAACTTTGTAGTTCAACAAAGATCCCGGCTACCGTTTCCGACCATTTCTTTTGTACGGTTTCGCTGTCATATGTACGCACTGGTTCGAACAAATAATACCCCTGCTCCACAAAATCAGGCAAAAAGGTAACCCTTTCTTTCATTAAAACAGCTACTTGCTGCAAATATTCGACCGACACCTCATAGCCCTTTGCTTCGGCCAAAGGCTGAATGTGGGTTGCAAGGGTGGCAGCATCCATTGCCTGAATATATTTCTGGTTGAACCACTTCGCTTTTTCATAATCGAAACGGGCTCCACTTTTACTAATATGCCCTACGGAAAACGCCTCTACCAGTTGCTCTAGGGTGAATATTTCCTGATCGTTTTCCGGGTGCCAGCCCAACAATGCTAAAAAGTTAACAACCGCCTCGGGCAAAAAACCCGCTTCCCGGAAGCCTGGAAAATGATCCTCTTCTGTTGCGCCTTCCCAATTGAGCGGAAATACGGGCATACCAAATTTGGCACCATCCCGCTTGCTTAACTTGCCATTTCCCACGGGCTTCATAATCAAGGGCAAATGGGCAAACTGTGGCATGGTATCTTCCCAGCCAAATCCCTGATACAACAAAACATGATGCGCCGTACTTGGCAGCCACTCTTCTCCCCGGATTACATGGGTTATCTTCATCAAGTGGTCGTCAATGATGTTGGCCAAATGGTACGTAGGCATCCCATCCGCTTTGAGCAAAACCTTGTCATCTACATCGGCACTTTGAAAAACAACTTCGCCACGAATCAAATCATGAATTCGAATTTCCTGATTGGGTGCTACCTTCAAACGAATTACATACGGCAAACCCGCATCGAGGTGCTGTTGTACCGCCTCCGCAGAAAGGGTCAGGCTATTGCTCAAACCCGTTCTTGTAAACTGGTTATAGGTAAAATTATCTTCGCTTTCCCGACGAGCCTCCAATGCTTCAGGCGTATCAAAGGCATAATAAGCATGGCCCCTTTCCACCAATTGCAAGGCATAATCGAGGTAAATGGCCTTGCGATCACTCTGACGGTAGGGCCCATAATCGCCGCCAAAACCCACACCTTCGTCGGGTATCAGGCCTACCCATTTCAGGGCTTCAATGATATAGTCCTCTGCACCAGGCACAAAGCGGTTTTGGTCGGTATCTTCGATACGCAACAAAAATTGACCACCGTGCTTGCGCGCAAACAAGTAGTTGTATAAAGCCGTACGTACACCGCCAATATGCAGCGCGCCGGTTGGAGAAGGAGCAAAACGAACACGAACACTCATAGGAATTGCAAAAATAAGTTATTTTATGGAATATTGTGCGCAATTGGATCGCTTTGACCAAGCTTGGCACAATTCTTATGGTATGCTGGTTATACTTCAAAAGACGCAATCTTGTTTCAATGCCATCGGACATCACCGAAAGCCTGAACGGATGCGTCTTTTTTTTAATCAAAAACTTTGGTCATCCATTTACCGATCTATGTACCTTGCACGAACACCCTTTTTGCTTCAAACCATTTTACCTGGTTTTGAATGGCGGATTGCTACGGCAGATCCCGTTTTATACCTCACTTTTGATGACGGCCCAATTCCCGAACTCACACCCTGGGTACTAGAAATCTTGCGCCGTTACAAAGCAAAAGCCACTTTTTTTTGTGTCGGCGAAAACGTGCGCAAACATCCGGAAATTTACCGGCAAATTCTTCAAGATGGTCATACGGTAGGAAATCATACCTATAATCACCTCAATGGATGGAAAACGGCCGACGAAACTTACCTCGAAAATGTACAGGAATGCGCCCATTGGGTACAAAGCAAACTGTTTCGACCACCTTATGGCCGACTGCGCAGAAGCCAACGCAAAGAACTCAGCAGCCAATACCGCCTGATTATGTGGGATGTATTGAGCGGTGATTTCGACCCAACCATCACACCACAAAAATGCTGTGATAATGTGTTGAGTAATGCCCGGCCTGGGTCGATTGTCGTACTGCACGATAATATCAAAGCGGCTGAAAACTTGCGGGTGGTATTGCCAGCCATCCTCGAACACTTTTCGGGAAAAGGCTACCGCTTCGATGCTATTCCCGAAAAATAATTACCGGGCAAAATCCAACAAGGCCTGCTTAACGATATCCATGCGGCTCCAAAGAATGAAATGATCGCCTTTCGGCAAGATCGTCTCTTTTTTGTTGCTCGAATTGATGAGCATTTTGTCCGCAAAAGCAACATTGCCAATTGGAACCAAGCGATCGTCTTCCGCATGAATCAAATGAACCGGGCAGGTAATATCGTCCCACATCGGCATCATTTTATTCAATTCGTCCGATAAATACCGGATCTCATGGTTGGATGTCCACAAGGCTTTGGGAATCAGCCATTTGACCGGCGGATTATCGACCACGGGCACCCACCACTGATGCGGCTCTAAATTGGGGTCAATCGAACCTGCCACATCAATAAGCGCACGGGTTTGTGCCGGATAATCCATTGCAAACCGACAAATTAAGGGCCCGCCCAACGAATGTCCCAACAAAACGAGCGATTGGCCCGGGGCGAAATGATCGGCAATCGCTTTCATGTCTGCTGCCTGCCCGGCGAGTGTTGTTTCCGGGTGTCCAAAACCGCTGTACCCAAAACCAGCCCGATCAAAGGCGACGAGGTTAAAATGGCGCGTCAATACGGTGTCTGCCAAATATTCAATAAATGCATCGGAAGCACCCGGTGAACCATGTACAAAAAGCACCCAGGGAAGGGTGTCCGAACTTGTAATAGAAACCGTGTGCAAATTGCGGCCGCGCCCGTTGGGCACATCTACAAATTGAACAACTGCCTGCTGCCCCTTTTCGTGCAATTTCTCCGCCCATTTCTTGTCGGGGGTACGCATGGCCAGACAGCCCGCCTGCACACAGACTACCCAAATGGCCAGGAGGAAAAGCGTTATGTACATGAAGCGGCGAAAAAAAAGTTTAATACGCATTGGTCGTTTGTTGTAAAGATGGATTGATCGTCTTGTCAAGATATAATAGAATGCCCCCGCGAATGTTTGTCAAACAGCAGCTCTTTTCAATCAATTGACTAAAAAAAATTCATTTTGCAACAAAAGCAACATGCGCGGGTTTATTTTCGCAGTTCAAACCTTCCCGATACTAGCATGATGCACTCTACCCAGTCTATTCTTATCCGGCATGTTCTGCTGTTGATTACCCTTCTATTCAGTGTCGCTTCATTTGCCCAAAAGCCGGTCAAGCCGAATGCCTCCGACATTTTACAAAGCATCAAAAAACTCAACGTGTTGGGTTCCGTACTGTATGTTGCCGCACACCCCGACGATGAAAACCAGCGGTTTATCAGCTACTGCTCCAACGAAAAACTGTACAATGTGAGCTATTTGTCGCTGACCCGTGGCGATGGTGGACAAAACCTGGTTGGTCCCGAACTTCGGGAATTGCTCGGTGTTTTGCGTACCGAAGAATTGTTGATGGCACGTTCGGTAGATGGGGGCAAACAATATTTTAGCCGCGCCAATGATTTTGGTTTTTCTAAAAACCCGGACGAAACCCTGCAAATATGGGATAAAGATGCGGTGCTTTCCGATGTGGTATGGACGATTCGCAAAACCCAGCCGGATGTGATCGTAAACCGCTTTTTTCACGATAAAAAATACGAAACCCACGGACACCATACTGCCTCGGCCATGCTTTCGGTAGAAGCTTTTGACCTGGCCGGAAAAACGGACGCCTATCCATCGCAATTGGAATATGTAAAACCTTGGCAGCCCAAACGCCAGTTTTTCAATACGTCCTGGTGGTTCTATGGCGGTCGGGACGCATTTGATAAAATGGATAAAAGCCAACTTTTTTCCGCCGACTTAGGGGTTTACCTGCCCCTTAAAGGAAAAAGTAATACTGAAGTGGCCGCCGAAGCGCGTTCCATGCACCGCTGCCAAGGTTTTGGTTCCATTGGCGAACGCGGCGAAAGTGTAGATTGGTTTGATTTTATAAAAGGCGAACGGCCAAAAACGAATGACCTGTTTGAAGGTATCAATACTACTTGGACCCGCGTGGAGGGTGGTACAAAAATTGGAAAACTGCTGGGAAAAGTAGAAAAACAATTCAACCCAAACAACCCAGCCGCTTCGGTACCCGAATTGATCAAAGCCATGCAAATGATCAAAACGTTGCCAGATAGTTATTGGAAAGTAGTGAAACTGGCCGAAATAAAACAAGTGATTAAGTCCTGCCTGGGTTTGTACCTGGAAGCGACGGCTTCTGAACCGAGTGCAGCACCCGGCGATATGGTCACCATTCGCGTGGAAGCAATCAATCGTTCCAATATACCGGTTGCTTTATCGGCCCTGCAGTATGTGCACCTGAATAAAGATACTGTGTTGGCCCTGAACCTCGTAAACAATAAAGCGTTCAAACTTGAAAAGAAAATCAAGTTGCCCGAAAACGCGCCCTTCACAGGCCCTTATTGGTTGCAGCAGGGATTTAATGAAGGCATGTACACGGTGCCGGAACAAACCTTGCGCGGCTTACCCGAAACACCGCGTTTCCTTTCTGTTCGTTGGTCGATTACCATCGCGGGGGAAGCCATTGAGTACGACACCGATGTTGCGTACAAAATAGAAGAACCCGCCATCGGTGAAATTTGGCGGCCCTTTGAAGTTTTACCCGCCGCGTTTGTAGAGTTCGATCAGCCTAGTTATTTGTTTACCAACAATAGCCGCGATATTGGTGTGCGGTTTAAGGCCAACCGCGAAAACCTGCGCGGTTATGTTTCTCTGACCGCACCCGACGGCTGGACGGTTACGCCGTCTGAAGTTCCTGTGCAGTTTAAAAACAAAGGGGAAGAAAAAACGCTTTTTTTCACGGTTACTACAGCGGGTGCGCCCAGTGCCGGACGAATTAATGCCCTGGTGCGGGTCGATAATCAGGACTTTAGCCTGAAAATGGTGCCGATTAAATACGATCATATTCCGCAGCAAAGTGTGTTGCTGCCCGCCAATGCCCGTGCTGCACGAACCGACATTTCGGTAAAAGCAAAAAATATCGGCTACTACATGGGTGCTGGCGACGATGTGCCAAACGCGCTGCGCCAAATGGGCTGCAATGTTACCTTACTGGAAGACAAAGACTTTGAGCAGAAAAATCTCAAAAAATTTGATGCTATCGTTTTAGGGATCCGGGCCTACAATACCAAGGAAGCATTGATTCAGCATCAAACCAAATTGATGGAATACACCGAACAAGGCGGGACACTTATTGTACAATATAACAACAATTTCGACCTGTTTGTAGAAAAAGTAGCCCCCTTCCCGATGAAACTCGCGCGCACCCGCGTTACAGATGAGCGCTCAGAAGTGCGGTTTCTATTGCCGGAACATCCCGTGCTTAACACGCCCAATAAACTGACGGCCGCCGATTTTAACAATTGGGTACAGGAACGCGGTTTATATTTTGCGAGTGAGTGGGACGCAAAATTTGCAGCCCCCATTTCTTGCAATGATCCAGGCGAAAAAGCAGCCGATGGCGCTTTATTAATTGCGCCTTATGGCAAAGGGCAATACGTGTACACGAGCCTTTCCTTTTTCCGGGAATTGCCTGCTGGTGTGCCCGGGGCCTACCGCTTGTTTGCCAATATGTTATCGCTGGGAAATAAATAAAATGGGGTTGCGGCAGGTGAATTTTAAAACACCTGCCGCAACCAATTTTTTACCGGGAAGCAGCAATCAATTCAATGTAGCCGCTTAGTACCCCCGAACGGAGCACCACACCGTCTACCCGTTTTTCATAAATTTTGCATACATAAAAATAGGTGCCATCCGAAAGCGCCTTGCCTTCGGCATCGCGGCCCGCCCAATTCAAGTTGGGATCTGACGTTTGAAATACAGCATTGCCCCAGCGATTAAATACTTGAAAATCAACACGTTCAATAAAACGCCAGCCCGGAAAAGGGGTAAACAGGTCGTTTTTATCATCACCATTGGGCGTAAAAGCATTGGGTAAACGGTACTCCGGACAGTTATCCACACAAATCGTGTCACTCAAAACACTCTCGTTTCCAACGGAGTCAATGGCCGAAACCGCATAACATCCCGCCAGGCCATCTGGTAATAAGTGTTTGAATTGCAAATTCGTTGCCCCATTGATCTGTTGAATCGAACTAAGCGGCACCGTTTTATCCGCAGCATACCAAATGCGGTACGCGACCGCATCATCGGAGCCATCACATTGCACATTCGGATTGGTCCAACTCAATGCATTGGTGTAGGGAGGCTCGTTGGTTTGGTATTGCGGGTCATCGCACAAATTATGAATCGTCAATTTGGGTGCACAAGGCGGCACGGTATCAATCGGAATACCGCAGTTTTCCTGTGAATTATTAAAAATAGGGTTTATGACCCCACCAATACTATAGGTACCTTCCGAGCGCACATAATAACAATACTGTTTTCCGTTGATCAATCCGCGATCCTCATAGGTTGGGGTGGTCGTTGAACTAAGTAATTCGAACAAACCAGTCGTTTCATTCTGCCGATAAATATCGTACTGGTAATTATTCCAGGGAATGTTGCCCGACCAGCTTAAAATGTTGGTTTGATCGGTCGAATTAATGTTTAGAAATAATGAGGATGCTTCGTTCGACGAACCGAGGGGGGTATTTTCGCCCCGCACATAAAATGCCACCCTGTAGTGATAAGGGATTCCTTTGGTGTTTAAACCAATATCGGTAAAACAAGTATCGTTTGCCTGCCAAAATTGTGCTGCCACAAAGGATGCGCCGGGTACTTCGGTGAGTGTACCCGGACCAAACCCATCGCCGCGCAAAAGCTGATAACGATAGGGTCCAGGATTGATGATGGTATCCAGGTCGCCGCCTACTGGTTTTGACCAGCAAACTTGCATTTGACCCGTAGCGGGATCGGTATTTATAACGGAAACATTGGTAATAAGGGGCAAATCACGGGGCAATTGCACACAAACTTCTTCTGAAGGTAAGCTTTCTACAATGTTGTACGGATAACCGCCGCCCGAAATACGCGCAAATTTGGCCAAAATACGGTAACAATACGTCCGGCCGCGCTCCACCGCCGTATCCTGATAAATATATCGGCCATTGAAACTATCCTTGGTAATAAAGGTCAATTCGGTATAACCACGACCTGCCAAACCTGGCTGGCAGGTATCGGGAACAAACGGGTTGCTGCCTTCCCGACGCCAAACCGAAAATCCAAAAAAGTAGTTGTTGGCTGCTTGATCGCAAAAATAAGGTTTCTCCCAACTGACTTCTACTTTGCCCATTTGCGCCGTTGCTTTTACGTCTTCCGGCGCAGGTCCGACCACTTTAATTTCCACGGTTTTCAAATCGGCCAGTTTGGGTACATCCACCGAACTGGAATCAACCGCTTTAAATACCACGGTGTATGCCTGGTCTGAAATTTGTTCGCAAGGCGGTGTCCAGGTAAAAATACCATTCACTGGAGGCGTACTAAAACCCACCGGACTTACGGTGAAAATCGCGTTGCTGCCTGGTGCACCCTGGCTGAGTGGTGCCCCGATCGCCGTCAATTGTACTTTATCACCTGCATCCGGATCGGTGCCGCGCACGTTAATTTTAACCAAATTTCCGGCTACCACACATATTTTATCGATGGTTTCTACCACCGGCGGGTTATTATCGCAGGTTTCTACCAAAATCTGCATATCGCGTACGGTCGTATCAATGGGCGCCCCGTCTCGCCACGAAATGATGATAAATGCCAGGTTGTACTCGCCCGCCCGCTGCGGACTCGTCCATAAAATATCCCCGGTTTTTCGATTGATTGAAAGGTTATTATTCGGACCGGGTGTGATGAAATTGGGAAAACTATAATTGGGAACCGGGGTATTTACGCTTTGCAGGGGTACAATAAATTCGTAGGATAAGCTATCGCCATCAGGATCATAGGCATTGGGATTGTGTTTGAAGGGTTTTCCCTTACACGCCTGATCAATGGGGGGTTGCAATAAATATGGGGTCGTGTTGGATCCACCAAACTGCGGATCCTGAAACGAGTACACGGTTTCAAGGTGAAACGGGATGTTTTCGCTGGAAGGTGGATTTACATTCAGAATGCCCGCAATACGGTTGGGGTCGGTCATGGAAATCCGGAAAGTTGCCGGACCTGCGTAAGTATGTCGGGCAACGTATAAGTTGTATTTGATATCGCCTGGCCAAACCACCCCTTTATCATTGGGGCCATTGCTGCGGTTTACGGCTTCGCAAACAAAATCGCCCCAACAAATGGTGAGCGTATCGCGATCGGCGTTGATACTACTGGCTTTTGTCCAGGTAATAATGGTCGCCTCAATAGTAAGCGGCCCAATCTGGCGAATGTGAATTTCTCCGGCGCGGTTGTGGGTGGCCCACAAAACGGCAGGTGCTGCGAGCAAAGTCAACAGCAAAAAGAGCAAAAAATGGCGTTTTGAATTCATAGGTTTCTACTAAATGTACTTAAAGTACAATATTAGAATAATTTCTTTTAAAATCGCTAAAAATCATGGTAGTTTGCCATTTTTACCCAACATGTTTTAAACAAACGCAAGATTCGACGTAGTTTTGTGCAAACAACCACCTTATTATTGCTTTTTTATGCTCCTATATAATGTTACGGTTACCATTGAATTGGGTGTACACGAGGATTGGCTAAACTGGATGCGCAACAGCCATATTCCAGATGTAATGTCGACCGGCATGTTTTTGTCTTACCGGCTCAATAAAATGTTGGGCCATGAACACGAAGATGCGGAGGTGTACACGGTGCAATATTTGGTAAAAGATATGGCCCACCTTATTCAATACAATGATACTTACGCACTTGATCTTCAGGCAAAAGTAAAAGCGCGGTATGACGGCAAATACATGGTATTTCGAACGGTCATGGAGGTAATTGATCACAACGAACATCTTTAAGCACCTCAAAAGCAACGATCCCCAACTCGATGAAACGCTTTTTTCAAGGAACAACCTTTTTCTTTCTTATTTTTGCGGTCATTGGGACAGTTTTTGGAATTGTTGCCGCTTCCATGCAATGGCATGATTACCGCATCATGCAGCAGGGTATAAAAGCCCAGGGTTTTGTGGTAGCCATGCAAGGCAATAATGAGGGTAATGCGGCACCAATTATTGAATTTCAAGGCCCCGATGATAGCACGCATACCTATCGATCCAATATTTTTTCTAGTCCACCCGCGTATGAAGTCGGCGATAAGGTTACGCTCTGGTACAATCCCAAAATGCCCGATGAGGTCGTTTTGAGCGGATTTGATCAATGGTTTTTACCCGTCTTTTTTGGATTTTTTTTCCTGGCCTTTGGCGGTGTCGGCTATAGCGGCTTGTTGTTCCATTACGTCCGTCGGCAAAACCATCAGCATTTGCTGCGCACCGGAAAAACGGTTGACGCCCAATTTGTAGAAGTGTTTGTCAATCGCGCCTTTTCGGTGAATGATCAATCGCCCTTGGTGGTACGGTGTAAATGGACAGACCCGCTTGAACAACAGGAATATACGTTTGACAGTGAAAATTTATGGATCGACCCGTCTCCATATATAAAATCGGGCTCGACACTTACGGTGTATATCGAGCCCGATAATCCAATGATGTATTATGTAGATCTTCGTTTTTTAGAAGATAAAAAAGGCCGCAAATAAAGCGGCTTAAAACCGGCGTACAATGCCAACCCGCACCGTATTACTCAGAAAGGCATTGGCCGAAAAATTTTCAGATTCGGAACCCGATCGATTGTCCCATTGATAACTGACACTCAGACTAGGAATGGTTTCCAGGTTAATACCCCAACGGTCGTTAAAATTGTGCTGCAAACCAAGAATATACCCAATACCTGTACTTAAATTGTAGGTGTTGCTGGTCCGTTGGTTTTCTTTTGCCGCTACAATTAAGGCATTTAGTGTCCATTGTGGACCACTGTAAAACCATAGTTTTTCGTCCAAAGCTTTGCGTTTTTCCCGACCAATACCAAACCCAACGGAGGCATCAAAGCGGGTTAAATCGTTGCTGGTATTTAATAAATTGATGTTCCCGACTAAAAAGCTCAGGCGACGGTACACGTTTTCCTTGATTTCCTTTTTATAGAAAGCAGAGAACGAATTGGAAGAATTAAAATTCAACCCCGTAAAACCCAGCCCAATTTCTTTACGGGCATTGGTTTGTTGAGCAAAGGCCGGCACTTGCAGGACGACAAGTAAAAGGCAAAAAAGCAAGAAACGAGTGTGACGATTCAACATATATGGGCGTTTTAGTTAAAAGATATGAATGTAACGCGGTCCAGGATTAGCCTGCTGTCACGGTAAGGTTTCTTTAACGATGTGACTTTTAAAAATATATTTTAAAATGGCAGCCACTTCTGATCGCTCTTCCCGCTTTCAATTACTTTCTCGATAAAACGCATGCCCCGTACGCCGTCCTGGATGCTTGGGAAATCGGTGTGCAACGGATCGGGCGTTGTGCCTTCCATGCGCGCGCGCACACACAAAGCAAAATTGCGGTAAATATTGGCAAACGCTTCCAGATACCCCTCTGGATGACCGGCCGGAATGCGAAAATGGGCAAGGGTTTCTGGATATAAGGTGCCTACCCCGGTGCGATACACTTGGGTGGGTTGATCGAGCCATTTCACCAACAAAGTATTGGGCTCCATTTGATGCCATTCCAGGCCGCCTTTTTCACCATAAACCCGAATATTCAGGTTGTTTTCTTCCCCAGCGGCAATTTGGCTGGCAAACAAAATTCCTTTTGCGCCATTGTCGAAACGCAGCAAAATATTGCCATCGTCATCCAGCTGGCGGCCGGGTACAAAAATGCTGATATCCGCACAGAGTTCGGTGATCTGGAGGCCAGTTATGTATTCGGCAAGGTTTTCGGCGTGGGTGCCAATATCGCCCATCGCGCCAGCGATACCACTTTTGCTTGGATCGGTACGCCAGGCAGCTTGTTTTTGCCCGGATGCCTCCACTTGGGTACTTAACCAGCCTTGCGGATATTCAACGACTACTTTTCGAATGTTGCCCAGCGCGCCATGTCGAATCATTTGGCGGGCCTGTTTGACCATCGGGTAGCCGGTGTAATTATGGGTAAGGGCAAAAAGCAGGCCCGACTTTTCTACAATTTGCTGTAATTCCAGGGCTTCTTCCAGATTGAAAGCAACAGGCTTGTCACAAATTACATGGAATCCTTGTTCGAGGGCCATTTTTGCCGGACCAAAATGGACATGGTTGGGCGTAACAATACTCACCACCTGCATGCGTAGTTGTTCTGGCAATTGTTGTTCGGCCAACATCATGGTTTCATAATCCGGATAGACGCGCTCGGCCGGAAGGCCCAACTCCATACCAGAGGCTTTGGATTTTTCGGCATTGCTACTAAAAGCGCCACATACCAGTTCAATTTCACCATCCAAAGCGGCGGCCATACGGTGTACGTTGCCAATAAAGGCGCCAATACCGCCGCCTACCATGCCAATACGTATTTTTTGTTTCATCAGAATTGTGCGTTTGATTGTTCTTTTAAACTGCTGTTTGAGCAGGCAATTATACTCGAAATTTATGGAGTATGCTATGCGCTTGAAAATTTTAAGGGGCAAATTCATCTGAAAAATAAAATCCTCAACTTTGCAGCGCCAAATTTTGTTTCGTGTAAAAGTGCCACGCCACCACCATTTTATAGCCTAACCACACCACATTCATGTCCGAAATCAAAGATATTAAATTGATGCGCCACCACGCATTTATCAATGGGGCTTGGGTAAGTGCCCACCCTGCCCGCACTTTCCCCGTTTTTAATCCGGCAACCCAGGAACAAATTGCCCTGGTAGCAGATTGCGGTGCACCTGAAACCGAACAAGCGATTGCTGCTGCACATACTGCTTTACCTGCCTGGCGCGCACAAACAGCGGCGGCCCGAGCAAATATTTTAAATCAATGGCGGCTGTTGATTCTGGAACACGCAGAAGATTTGGCTTTGTTAATGACCGAAGAGCAAGGTAAACCACTCAGCGAAGCCCGCGCGGAAGTAAAATATGGCGCTTCGTTTATTGAATGGTTTGCGGCCGAATGCCAGCGAGCATACGGCGACATTATTCCACCCCATGCGCCCGGCTTGCGTTTGTTGGTGAGCAAACAACCAGTTGGGATCGTTGCTGCAATCACACCCTGGAATTTTCCCATTGCCATGGTTACCCGCAAAGTAGCCCCAGCACTCGCGGCAGGTTGCACCGTAGTGTTAAAACCATCGGAAGAAACCCCTTTATCGGCCCTGGCCCTTGCAGCATTGGCCCACCAGGCAGGCATTCCACCGGGTGTTTTTAACATTGTACCCGGCTTGGATGCGCCTGCTATTGGAAAAACGCTCACCGACAGTACGTTGGTTCGCAAACTTTCCTTTACCGGAAGCACTGCGGTGGGCAAGCAATTGATGCGCCAATGTGCCGATACTGTGAAAAAAATATCCCTCGAACTGGGCGGCAATGCACCTTTTATCGTGTTTGAAGATGCCGATCTGGATGCTGCTGTTCAAGGGGCCATACAGTCGAAATACCGCAACGCCGGACAAACCTGTGTGTGCGCCAACCGCATTTATGTGCAAAGGAGTGTGTACGCGGCTTTTTTAGAAAAATTTACGCAAGCCACCAACCAGCTAATTGTCGGAGATGGCAGGCAGGCCGACGTAACGATTGGTCCGCTGATTAATAAAAAGGCGTTGCAAAAAGTGGAACGCCTCGTACAGGATGCCACCGAAAAGGGTGCGCGGGTGCTTACGGGCGGAAAAACATTATCGGGCAATTTTTATGCGCCCACGGTTTTGGCCGAGGTGCAAGCGCACATGGAAATTAATCGGGAAGAAATTTTTGGACCCATTGCGGCGGTATCTGCTTTTGATACAGAAGCCGAAGTCATTCAGCAAGCCAATGATACCCCTTATGGTTTGGCCGCCTATTTTTATAGCCGTGATATTGGTCGGGTATTTCGCGTATCGGAAGCGTTGGAATACGGCATGGTTGGGGTAAATACGGGCATTATGGGCACCGCAATTGCGCCTTTTGGCGGGATCAAAGAAAGTGGCATTGGCCGGGAGGGTTCTAAATACGGAATCGAGGAGTTTATGGAGATAAAATATACTTGTATTGCCGGAATCTAGAGGATATAACAGCAAAGCGGCCATTCGATTGGAATCGATATGGCCGCTTTGTTATTTTATCGTAGAAAACTATACGTCTTGTTCGTCGGTATCAACCTCCATATCTGGAAGGTTGTTTTCATCCAGTTCATCTTCTTCCAGCATATCTTCCGGTTTTTTACCCGTAGATGGGTGGCCGGTGAAATGTTTGAGCATTACGATTTCACGCTGGTTCAGTTCGCGGAACTGTCCCCGAGGCAAATCTTTCTTGGTCAAACCCGCAAAATAAAAACGGTCCAATTTGCGCACATCGTAACCCAAGGCTTCAAACATGCGTCGGATTACGCGGTTGCGGCCAGAAGAAATTTCTACCTCTACGACATCACGCTCCGGATGGTCTTCCGAAAAACGAATCCAGTTTACTTCCATCAAACCATCATCCAACATTACGCCTTCATTGCGGATTTTTTCCTCATCGCGCTGCGTCAGGGAGCGTTCGAGTCCAACCCGGTATTGTTTCAGGACATTATGACTGGGGTGTGAGAGTTTTTGCGCCAAATCGCCATCATTGGTAATCAGGATCAAGCCCGTTGTATCGCGGTCAAGTCGACCAACTGGATACAAACGCTCTGCAAAATTACCATCTACAATATCGATTACTGTGGTACGGCCGCGGTCGTCGTCGGTTGTCGTAATTACGTTTTTCGGTTTGTTCAGCAATACATATACCATGCGCTCCTGAATGGTTACCGGATTGCCTTGGCAGGTAACAATATCGCCCACTTGAAAGCGGTAGTATGGTTCGGTTTTCACTTCGCCATTGACGGTTACCAAGCCTTGTTCGATAAATTCAACGGCTTTCCGGCGCGACGAAATACCACAATGTGCCAGGAATTTATTCAGCGGCATGCCTTCGCCGGAAGGTAATTGCGGTTTTGGCTTGCGGTCAACGACGAATTCTTCCTTACGACCAAACGGTTTTTTACCAAAAGGTTTTTTATTGAAACCGCCACCACCGCCGCTTCCGCCACGGTTGTTGAACGGTTTGCGGTCGCCACCACCGGAGCGGTTGCGGTCGCCGCCGCCGCCAAATGCTGGTCGGTCGCTGTTGGGGCGGCGTTCACCGCCGCCCTCGCGGTTCCGGTCGTTGTATGGGCGGCGTTCTCCTCCGCCCTCACGGTTATCTGGACGGTCGTTGTACGGACGGCGGTCACCACCACCCTCGCGGTTGCGGTCGTTGTACGGACGGCGTTCACCACCGCCCTCGCGGTTGCGGTCTGGATTGAACGGACGGTCACGGTTATCCGGACGGTCATTATATGGGCGGCGTTCACCACCACCCTCGCGATTGCGGTCTGGATTGAACGGACGATCACGGTTATCAGGACGATCATTGTAAGGTCGACGTTCCCCCCCGCCCTCACGGTTGTCGGGACGGTCGTTGTAGGGGCGACGTTCGTTGCCGCCTTCACGATTCCTGTCTGGATTGAACGGACGGTCACGGTTGTCGGGACGGTCGTTGTAGGGGCGGCGTTCGTTGCCACCTTCCCGATTACGGTCTGGATTGAATGGTCGGTCGTTGGGGCGGCGTTCACCGCCGCCTTCGCGATTGCGATCTGGATTGAATGGCCGGTCGTTGGGGCGGCGTTCACCGCCGCCTTCGCGATTGCGATCTGGGTTGAATGGCCGATCGTTGGGGCGGCGTTCACCGCTGCCCTCGCGATTGCGTTCGAAGCCGCCCTCACTGTTGCGGTCATCACCGCTTTCCCGGTTGTCCGGCCGACGCTCAAACCCACCTTCCTGGTTTCGATCCCGGTTAGATTCTGAATCGAATGGTTTTTCGCGGTTTTCCGGTGCTTTGCGTTCAAAGATTCCCTCTGAATCATCATTTGACGATTTCGTTCGCTCTTTCAGCGAGAAATCCGGGTCCGTTTTAGTTAGGCGCGGACGTTTTTTCTTCTCTTCCATGGAAAATAAGGCAGGTTATGTTGCAGATTGTTTTGGTTTGCAAAGTTCCGGGTTTTTGGATGGTTTCAGCCTTCGAAAGAATATTATTTTTAGATTATTTTAAACATCATTAAAATAACCAAAAACCGACTTCGATTTCCCAACAATCCACAAGCAAAAAAAGTTGCGCAGCGCAATGCTGTATGCTATATCGCTACAATTGAAGTGCCAAATACACACAATTCGAGCAATATAGTATATTTTTTTGCGCTACGCAACGGGTAGACTCCTAAGCATAACATTTGTACGACGACGGCGACTTGCGTTTGAAGTGGTGGCCGCCGTCCAAAGGTTAATCTTGCTTCACAAATTTAAGCACCGCTGTTTTACCATCGGCATTGACCAAACGTAAATAATACAATCCTGTTGCCAATGCCGATACATCCACTTGGGTCTGCAAATCGGAGGGCAGCAGGGTTTGTACAAATTGTCCCTGCGTATCAAAAAGATCGGCAGCAGCCAAATCCAGGTTTGGCATTTTTAATCGGAAACTTGCGGTTACGGGATTCGGAATAAATTGCAGGCCCGCAAACAGATCGGGTTCGGCAGCAGCCGTTGTGCTGGTTAAAACGATCGGCGTTAAAATAGTCGAACAGCCACTTGCATCCACCATCGTTAGCACATACACCCCGGTAGTCAAACCACTAATATCTTCTGTATTGGCAAAAAACACCCCATTTTGAGTCCAGGTAAAGACAAATGGCGCGATACCTGCCACGGGCGTTACATCTATACTTCCAACCCCGCTGTTGTTTACATCATTCACAACCGTAATAAACCCTACATCGGGTAAACCACTTATGGTTACGGAAAAGGAACAAGTAGCCGAATTTCCCAAGGCATCCGTGGCACGATATACCTGCGTGGTGACCCCATCATCGAAAGGCGTACCACTGGCTTGCCCACTCACCAAAAAGGCCTCGGTATTGGTCAGGTTACAATTGTCCGTAACAACCGGCAGTGGGTAATTGACAATATCCGCACCGCAAACTGTGATGTTGTTCGGACAAGTAATGGTAGGTGGAACGTTATCGGTGGCTTTGATTTGGAAATTAAAAAGGGTGTTGCAACCATTTGCATCTGTAATCGTAACTACGTAATTACCCACACCCAAATTTGATCCCTGATTGCCTGGTAAGGTATATTGATACGGGAAGGAACCGCCATTGACCTGAATCACGACCGAACCTGTTAAATCTTCCAGACATACCACATCCTGAATTTGCGCAGACACTGAAATAGCCGTTGGTTGTAAAATCGTTACCGATTGAATCACCACACAAGCGGCAGCATCGGTAACCGTTACCGTATAAGTGCCTGCAGCGAGGTTGTTGGCCGTTGCCGTGGTTGCGCCATTGCTCCAAATATACACAAACGGCAGGGTTCCGCCTGTAAGTGTAACGGTGGCTTGTCCGTCGGCCCCGCCATTGCAGTTTACCTGGGCGGCGGTGATATTGGCCGAAATGACACAGTTAAATGCCGAAACAGCTACCGTTTGAACCGCAGTACATCCCAAATCATCGGTTACTGTCACGGTATAACTTCCGGGTGCGAGGTTGCTGATCGTTGCTGTATTTGCGGTATTGCTCCAAAGATAGGTATACGGCGCAATGCCGCCATTGGGGGCTGCTGTTGCGGTACCGTTGTTGGCACCGGCAGCCGTTTCGTTGGTGGCCGTGGCATTGGTCGCCAAAACGGGCGGTTCAGTCAAGGTGGTATTGACCGTAGCAGGGCAACCGTTGGCATCCAAAATTTGCACCGTATAAACGCCGGGTACTAAACTGCTGATACTGGCGGTCGTTGCACCTGTGTTCCACAAATAAGTAATTGGGTTTGTTGCCCCCGACACGGTAACGCTGGCGCTGCCATTGTTGGCGCCGTTACACGTGATGTTGGTTGAAGTAATCGCAGTTGATAAATTACAGTTAAAGCTATTAACGGTTACGGTTTGAACTGCGGTACAAGCATTGGCATCCGTGACAGTAACAGTGTAGGTACCTGGTGCCAATCCATTAATATTGGCGGTTGTTGCTGTATTGCTCCAGAGATACGTAAAACTTGGCGTGCCCCCGCTTGGCGCTGCGCTGGCGGTACCATTGTTGGCACCCAGGGCGGTTTCACCGGTTGCGCTGGCATTTGCCAACAAAATGGCCGGTTGCGTAATGGTCGCGGATGCCGTTGCGGTACAGTTTTCGGAATCTGTCACTGTTACAAGATAGGTGCCTGCCGACAACCCTGTAATATTTGCCGTGGTGCTTCCATTGCTCCATAAATAGGTATTTGTCCCGGCACCGCCCGTAACCGTTGCACTGGCTGCACCATTGTTACCACCATTGCACGAAACATTTGTACTGTTGCTGATACTCGCGTTTAAAACGGGTGTTTGAACAACCGTAGCCGAAGTTGTTTTGGTACAACCATTTTCTGAATTGGTAACCAACAAATTATAAACACCTGCCGCATTTACAATAGGCGTAAGGGTGGTACCTCCAGAAACGATATTGCCGTTGGTTGTTGTCCACAAATAACTAAAATTAGCGCCTTGCGAAGAGGCTGATCCATTGATTTGTACGCTGGCATTCAAGCAATTTAAATTGTTGCTCACTGTTGCCGAAGCGACCGGCTCGGTAGTATTGAGGGCTACCGTGGCGGAAGTACTGGAGGTACAACCGTTTACACCATCTGTCGTGGTCAGGCTATAGGGTCCGGCGGTCGTTACGGTAAAGTTTTGCGCGCTCGAATTACCTCCTGGTCCACTCCAGGCATAACTTACCTGATTGCCCGTACTGGTTCCCAACAAGGTGACCGATGCATTGGTACAAGTGATGGCGCCCCCGGTTGCGGTGGCACCTGGCGGCGTTTGGTTTAATAACACGGTTGCGGTTGCCGAGTTGGTACAACCATTCGGGCCCGTCACCGTAACTTTATAAGCCCCTGCTGCATTTACCGTCGGATTTTGCTGGGTAGAACTAAAATTATTCGGTCCCGACCAAGCGTAAGTAACATTATTGCCGCTGGTGGCAAAAACCTGACTACTTAATTGAACACAGGTGATGGTTGGCCCAACATTGGTACTCAATGCGGGCGGCGCTATATCTTGTGTGATGGCCGTGGTGGCCGAATTGGTACAACCGTTGGTGCCTGTAATGATAACGGTATAGTTTCCACCAGCATTTACGGTGGGATTTTGCAAGGTAGAATTAAAGTTATTCGGACCCGACCAGATATAACTTGGGTTGTTGGCATTCGTTGTAGCGAATACCTGACTGCTCAGCTGAGTACAAGTGATTACCGGACCGGAACTGGCCGCCGCACTCGGTGGCGTTGTATTGGAGACAACTGTGGCCGTGGCACTGGAGGTACAACCGTTTGCTGGGTTGGTAACGGTAAGGATGTAATTGCCGCCGACACTTACACTTGGGTTTTGCAGGTTGGAGGTAAAATTATTTGGACCCGTCCAGGCATAATTTACATTGGGCGTAGGCGAAGTTCCTTGCAAATTTATCGTTGGAACATTGCAAGTAATGGTTCCGCCTGTCGCCGTTGCGCCCGGAGGAACCACCGTTGAAACAACCGTAACAGATGCCGTAGAGGAGCATCCGTTGCTTGTATTGGTAACCCGCAAAATATATTCGCCCGGCTGATTCACGACGGGATTGCAAGAAGTCGCCCCTGATACGATGTTTCCCTGGGTGGTCGTCCACAACAAAGCAATATTTGCGCCGGTACTGGATCCTGTACAGGAAAGGGTCGTGGTAGTATTGGTACAGGATAAACTGCCATTGGCCGAAGCAGCAGCAATGGGAGGACTTGTATTGCCTGTCACAGTAGCAACTGCGGTTTTGGTGCAGTTATTATTGTCGGTAACCGTAACCGTATAGGAGCCTGCGGCTGTAAAAATGGCCGGGTTGCTGGTTTGTCCATCGGACCAAAGGTAGGAATAAGGCGAAGTGCCCCCTCCCGCCGTAACGGTAGCGGCGACGGTGGTATTGATACAACTCAAGGTTCCGGCTACCGAAACAGTGGCCGTTACTGCTGTTGGTTGGGTAATGGTGGTGCTGGCAGTGGCTGTTCCACTACCACTTGCTCCGGTGACCGTTACGGTGTAATTGCCCGCAGCAAGGTTAATGGCCGTTGCAGCCGTTTGTCCATTCGACCATATATAGGTGTAAGGGGGCGTTCCGCCCGAAGCCTCCACGGTGGCACTTCCGGTATTTACCCCAAAACAATTTAAATTGGTGGTATTGGTAATCGTAGCAAAAACAGGCGGTGGCCCACTAAAAGGTGCCGATACAGACCCCGAAACCGCAAAGTCGCCCGCTGCGTTGCCGTTGTTGTTGGCTAATAACGAAATGAAGTAAAAAGTCACATCATTTCCAGGTACTGAGGCGGGCGCTGTCCAGTTAAATGACCAGGAAGTACTTCCGCCCGAAAAGGTTTTGCCGCCCCGATGGTCGATGTATTCCCGGCCGCCCAACATTTCGGTACCCGCTTCCCCATTAATTGCCGTCAAATCACCGGCATTCGCATTGGAGCTGGTGGATACGGCAACAAGTTGAAAACCAGCTTTTACCGGGCTACCCGCATTCGGTGTCACTGTGAGGGTAAGCGGATAAACAATGTTCGCCTGAATCGTGGCAGGCAAACCATCCACGGTAATACTGGCGTTGTAACCATTTTGATTACTCGTTCCGTGGCATTGCGTTGTACCACAAGTACTGTCAAAGGGTGCACTGGTACGACCATTGGGCGGATTGCCGTTGTTGGCAAGCCAAAGAAAAGCGCCCAGCAACAAACCGCTCAGCTTTAATAGATGTAGATTTCGATTTTGCTTCATGAAATTTGCATAAAATGAACAATGACAATAGATCGGTAAATGTACAAATCAAATTTTCCAGATTAAGTTTTTCAACATTACAACATATGGTCACAATGAGCAATTTGCTACTATTTTGCATTTTATCCATCCGGGGCACATATTTCATTTTTTAACGTTTTTACAGGATACTTACGGAAAATCCAATTAATTTCCTGAAAACCCTACATCAAATCCCTACCTTTGCCGCCAATTTTTCACCACTACTGACAAATGCAACCAAAAGAATTTTTAAAGAAATTAGGCCTAAAAACCAAAAATCAGGGCACCTGGACCGGGCAGGAATCGGTTCCGGGCAGCCGCCGTTATTTGGATTCTTACTCGCCGGTCGACGGTGAATTTATCGGAAGCGTGGGCATCACCACCCGCGAACAATACGATACCGTGATGGCACAGGCCAGCGCTGCCTTCCAGGTTTGGCGCGATATGCCTGCTCCCAAGCGCGGCGAAATTGTCCGCCAGTATGGGGAAATCCTCCGCCAGTACAAGGACCCGCTGGGTAGCCTCGTTTCTTACGAAATGGGCAAAAGCCTGCAGGAAGGTTTGGGCGAAGTACAGGAAATGATTGATATCTGCGATTTTGCTGTAGGCTTGTCGCGCCAATTATACGGCCTCACCATGCACTCCGAGCGCCCCGGCCACCGCATGTACGAACAATGGCATGCCTTGGGTATTGTGGGTATTATTTCTGCCTTCAATTTTCCGGTGGCTGTGTGGTCCTGGAACTCGATGCTCGCGCTCGTGTGCGGAGACGTATGCGTGTGGAAACCATCGGAAAAAACACCACTGTGTGGTATTGCCTGCCAAAACTTGTTTCAAAAGGTATTGAAAGCCAACAATTTGCCAGAAGGTATTTGTTCGGTGATCAATGGCGATTATAAAGTGGGCGAATTCATGACCAAAGACAGCCGTGTGCCTTTGGTGAGCGCAACGGGCAGCACCCGCATGGGTAAAATTGTGGGTAAAACGGTAGCCGAACGCCTCGGCCGTTCTCTGCTCGAACTCGGCGGCAACAATGCCATTATTGTTACCCCTTCTGCTGATTTGAAAATTGTACTCACCGGCGCGGTGTTTGGCGCGGTAGGTACGGCCGGACAACGCTGCACCTCTACCCGCCGACTCATCATCCATGAAAGTCAATACGAGGAAGTGAAAAAAGTGTTGGCCAGCGCTTACAAACAGTTGCGCATCGGCGATCCGCTCGATTCGAACAACCACGTGGGTCCGCTGATCGATAAAACAGCGGTGGAACATTACCTCCACGCCATTCAGGAAGTGAAAAAAGTACGCGGTACGTTTTTGGTAGAAGGCGGTGTGCTCGAAGGCCCCGGTTATGAAAGCGGTTGTTATGTAAAACCCTGCATTGCCGAAGCCGAAAACCATTGGGATATTGTGCAGCACGAAACCTTTGCACCGATTTTATACCTGCTCAAATACAGCACGCTTGAAGAAGCAATTGCCC
This sequence comes from Saprospiraceae bacterium, assembly GCA_027488935.1. GTDB lineage: Bacteria > Bacteroidota > Bacteroidia > Chitinophagales > Saprospiraceae > M3007. Next base: position 88,166 of record JAIYAP010000071.1, read on the forward strand.
TGCAAAATGGCGTGCCACAAGGACTTTCTTCCGCAATCATGACCAACGACCTCATGGAGGCAGAACGTTTCCTTTCCATAAACGGTTCGGATTGCGGTATTGCCAACGTGAACATTGGAACTTCCGGTGCTGAAATTGGGGGCGCGTTCGGCGGTGAAAAAGAAACCGGTGGCGGCCGCGAATCCGGCTCCGATGCCTGGAAAGCGTACATGCGCCGTCAAACCAACACGATCAACTATAGCCCGACCGTGCCCTTGGCGCAGGGGATTAAGTTTGATTTGTAGAAAAGGTTTTTAGGATAAAATACACATGAGTCATCCCGAATTTGGTGAAATCCAAAATTCGGGATGACTCATTTTTTCATAAAATCTACTCCACCACCACCTCATCCACAAACAACCAGGCACCGTTCCCGGCGCCTTCTTCATCTTCCGGAATCACGCCAAACGTTTTCACCACCACTTTTAAGTAGCGGGTTTTGGTTTCTGGCAAATCAATCGTTACCTGCTCAACTTTGGTGCCATCTATTTTATCGGTATTGATGCTGCGTTGCGCAATTTGCTGAAATGTTTTGCCATCCTCCGATACAAATAGCAGCACGCCTGTTGGTGGGTAAATCCAGGAATTCCGGCCATTCACATATTGCAGCGATACTTTTTTGAAACTGGTTTTTACCCCAAAATCTATAATTGGATCGATGTCGTGGTTGACCAAACCCACCCAGTTGTTCCAGGTTTTCATAGCACCTATCAGGCCGTTGGTCAGGGCATATTTTTCCGAACCAGTATATTTTTCTGGCTGGCGACTCAAAATATAGGGCTTGCCACTGGCTTTATGCATCCGAAACGGCAAAGTGTACACATTCCCCATGGGCTGATCATTGATAAAGGCCACCGCTTTTACCACCGAGGATTGTTCCAATGAAACCGGACCTTTATACGGTATAGATCGGGTAGTCGGCACCGAGCCATTTAAAGTATAAAAAATTTGCGCGCTCGGATCTAAGCACAACAAAGACAATTTCCCGTTTTGGAACGTGGAACCCAAATCGTAATACGCTTTGGAATAATTGACCTTCATCGCGGCTAAGCGCTCGAAATGGGTTTTCATCCGCAACCCAAAATTCGGCCAGTTTTTCTTGGCCTTGGCCGTCCAGCCTGATTCGGCAATGGCGCAAGCCCGCGGGTACACCATATATTCCACCTTTTCCGGCGTTTCCATGTATTCGGTCCACACATTGCCTTGCACGCCCAAAATATGCTTCGCTTCTTCGGCATTCAACTCCGCAGGCACCGGTTCGTATTGGTACACTTTTTCCAACGGCAAAAATCCGCCAATCGCAAGCGGCTCATTTTCAGGGTCGCTTTGGTAATAATCGAGGTAACAATTGGAAGTAGGGGTCATGATCACATCGTGGCGTTGTTTGGCCGCTTCGATGCCGCCTTCTACACCACGCCAGCTCATGACGGTTGCATTCGGACTTAAGCCGCCTTCCAAAATTTCATCCCAACCGATGAGTTTTTTGCCCAATTTGCTCAAAATCTGTTCTGCACGGCCTATGAAGTAACTTTGCAGGGCATGTTCGTCTTTCAAGCCTTCGGTTTGCATGCGTTTTTGGCATTTTGCACAAGTTTTCCAGCGCACTTTTGGACATTCATCGCCACCTACGTGTACGTACGTGCCCGGGAACAGCGCCGCCACTTCGGTGAGCACATCTTTTAAAAAGACAAACGTTTGTTCGTTGCCCGCACAAAAAACATCATCAAATACACCCCAGTTTTCAATCACTTTATACGGACCACCCGTACAACCCAATTCCGGGTAGGCAGCCAAGGCAGCCGTAGCGTGGCCCGGCATTTCAATTTCAGGTACGATGGTCACAAATTGCTTCCGGGCATATTCCACCACTTCTTTTACTTCCTCCTGGGTGTAATATCCGCAATGTGGTTTGCCATCCATTTTTACCGGCACATCCGAGTCGTGGCCGATGAGGGTTTGCGCGCGGCAGGAAGCTACCGTTTGCAGTTTTGGGTATTTTTTAATTTCGATGCGCCAACCCTGGTCTTCCGTGAGGTGCCAGTGAAAACGGTTAATTTTATGCGCAGCCATCAAATCGATATAGCGTTTGATGAATGAAACCGAAAAAAAATGTCGGCCCACATCCAAATGCATACCGCGGTAGCCAAAACGAGGTGCGTCGGTAATAGTGGCACAAGGCACCAGCCAGCTAACATTTTTAGACACCGAATTTTGATAAATTGCAGGAGGCAGCAATTGCTTGAGGGTTTGGACCGCATAAAACGCACCGGCAGGCGAACCGGCTCTGATGGTAATAGCATTGCGTTTTACCTCCAGCACATAGCCTTCCGGGTTGGTGATTTTTGCATCTTCTACCAAAAAAATCGCATTGGCCTGGGCGGCGGGCGCTTTTCCGGTTTGGCTTTTAAATTGAAAACCCGTGGCAGGCTCCAGACTACCTTTGAGGTATTCCACTACCGTGGCCCAATCGGCACCGCGGGCTGGGTAAAAAATGCGCATTTCCTTATTCAACACAAAACGGCCGGTTTGCGATACCACCGAAGTGGGCACCGGGACCAGGTTGAAACGATCAGCAGGGGTAACCTGACAGGAGAGGGTTAAAAGGCTGCAAAAGAAGCAGCAAGTACAAAGAAAAAGGTCGCGAAAGCACATAATGGATCAGAAATTTTTGCGTGAAGATAGCCGATCGGGTGCGCAGATTCGATCGTAAATTTTAAAGAATGTTATTTTTAAAAAATCTAAACGTAAAAAAAGCCCAATCACAAAAATCATAGTATAATTTCGCGGCACAATAATGACCTTTCACTCTCTTGGCGCAACATGATACTCGGACTACTAAATGAACCCAATGATCCGCGCGTAGCACTCACCCCTACCAACCTGTCTAAGCTCGCCGTTTCGGGCCTTACATTTTTGGTAGAAGCGGGTGCTGGCGTCGACGCTTTTTTTGAAGATGCCGCTTATGCCGCGCACGCTACCGTTACCGACCGTGCATCCATCCTGCAACAAGCAGATGTACTGGTAAGCATCAATACCCTACCGGAAGCCGAACGCGCGCAACTGAAAAAAGGCACGGTACTCATCGCATCCTTTCAACCTTACATTGATTCGGACATTGCCGAAAGCCTGGAAAAAGAAGGGCTCCGCGCATTTAGCCTGGATATGATTCCGCGTACCACCCTCGCGCAGGCGATGGACATACTTTCGTCGATGGCATCCATTGCCGGTTATCAAGCGGTTTTATTGGCGGCCACCCATGTGAGTCGTTACTTCCCCATGATGGTTACGGCTGCGGGCAGTATCAAACCGAGCAAAGTATTGGTATTGGGTGCGGGCGTTGCGGGTTTGCAAGCCATCGCAACCGCCAAACGCAATGGTGCCAGTGTGGAAGCATTTGACACCCGCGCGGCTGCCAAAGAAGAAGTGGAAAGTTTGGGCGCAAAATTCGTGGAAGTGCCCGGCGCAGTAGACGATCGCGGCGCTGGCGGTTATGCCGTACAACAAAGCGAGGAATATTTGCAACGCCAGCGCGAAGAAGTGCAAACGCGCGCCGCAAAAGCCGATATTATTATTTGCACCGCACAAGTACGTGGCAAAAAAGCGCCCGTATTGTTGCCCGCTGAAACCGTAGAAAAAATGCGGCCCGGTAGCGTGGTCATCGACCTTGCAGCCAGCACCGGTGGCAACTGTGCCCTCACTCAAAACAACAAAACCATCCGACACAATGGCGTAACCATTTTGGGCGATTCCAATTTGGCAGCGCGTATGCCCGAAGATGCCAGTACCTTATTTGGTAACAACGTTGCCAATTTCCTAAAATTAATGATCGCCAAAGACGGCAGCCTCCAGCTCGATTTCAACAACGAAATCATTCGAGGAAGCTGCATTGCCGGCAAACCAAATTGAGCCTTTTATAGAAATTAACACACCACCATGGAAGTATTTTTTTCCTTTTTACACGAAAACCTCCTCCTGATCTATTTGCTGGCCTTCAGCATTTTGCTCGGTATTGAGGTGATCTCAAAAGTACCCGCTGTTTTGCACACGCCCCTGATGTCGGGCGCCAATGCCATCCACGGCGTCGTTTTGGTCGGAGCGATTATCGTGCTGTTCAATGCGCGGGCCGATGATTACTTGTCGCTGGTGCTCGGATTTGTTGCAGTGGTATTCGGAACCCTGAATGTGGTAGGCGGTTTTGCCGTAACCGACCGCATGCTGGAAATGTTTAAAAAGAAAAAGAAATAAGCACCCGATACACGATGTCTGCAACCTATTTACTCGACTTATTATACCTCATCGCCTCCCTCACGTTTGTGGTGGGTTTGAAAATGCTCAGTCACCCCGATACCGCCCGGCGCGGCAATCAGGTGGCTGCGGTAGGCATGGGTCTTGCCGTAATGGGCACGTTGTTGTTCCACCCTTCGGCCGATCGCGATTTGGGCGATGTACGCACTTTTAAATTGCTTTTGTTGTATGCCGCTTTGGCCATTGGTGGTATGATTGGCTGGTTGGCCGCTTACCGGGTCAAAATGACTTCCATGCCGCAAATGGTATCCTTGTTCAATGGCCTGGGGGGCGGTTGCGCCGCTTTGCTCGCCGTAGCTGAACTCAAATTGCAATACGATGGCGCAGGACATGATCCTATTTCTACCGGCGCCATGGTACTCGTTTTGTTCACCATGTTTTTTGGTTCTGTTTCGTTTACCGGCAGTATGCTGGCTTATGCAAAACTGGAAGATTTGGTAAAAGATTCTGCCATCACGTTGCCACGCCATAGTGCGATCAACATGGTTTTGTTGGCGGGCATTCTCGGCCTGATTGGTTACATCACCTGGGGTGCCGGAGAAAACGGCATGATGTGGGGCCTGATTTTATTTGGAATTGCGCTCGTGTACGGCTTTATGTTTGTTGCACCGATTGGTGGCGCTGATATGCCAGTCGTTATTTCGGTGTTGAACTCTTTCACAGGTTTGACGGCCGCTGCTGCGGGTATCATTTACGACAACTTAGTGATGTTGGTGGGTGGTATTTTGGTAGGTGCTTCCGGCAGTATTTTGACGATCCTGATGTGCAAAGCCATGAACCGTTCCATCATGAATGTATTGGTAGGGAGCTTTGGTGGCGGCGGCGCGGCTGCTGCTGGTAAAGCGGCGGGCGACCAAACCATCAAGGAAGTCAGCCTCAGCGATGCGGCGGTATTGCTCAATTATTCCGGCTCGGTGGTGATCGTACCTGGTTATGGTTTGGCGGTGGCGCAAGCGCAAAAAATTTGCAAAGAACTCGACGAATTATTGGAATCCAATGGGGTTGAGGTAAAATACGCTATCCATCCGGTTGCGGGCCGTATGCCAGGCCACATGAACGTTTTGCTGGCAGAAGCCGATGTGCCTTACCCAAAACTTTATGACCTGGAAGAAGCCAACGAAATTATCGCCAAATCGGATGTGGTGATTGTGGTAGGCGCCAACGACGTCGTAAACCCTGCTGCCAAGGACGATCCAAGCAGCCCAATTTACGGAATGCCCGTACTCGAAGTGTGGGAAGCCAAAAACGTAATCGTCATGAAACGCAGTATGAAATCGGGTTATGCCGGTATCGAAAACGAGTTGTTCTTCCATGCCAGAACAAAAATGCTGTTCGGGGATGCAAAAGATACCCTTCAAAAACTCGTAAATGAGGTAAAATCACTCTAAAATAGTGTTTTTTTAATAAATTTACAAAGGGCGGATTTTCGAATGAGCGAAAAATCCGCCCTTCGTATTATTTTTACCCTGCAAAAAGGGAGCAAATGTCAAAGAAGAAAAACGTAAAACCCACCCCTGTCCGTCCGGTCACTAAAAAACCGGAGACAAAAAACAACCGCAACACCCAATCTACTTCTACCTCGTCCGTCCAGTTGCCTGGTCCTTGGTGGTTTGGTTTGATCTGTGCTGGTTTCGGATTTATCTTGTACGCCAACACGTTTGGCTATGATTTTTGTCTCGACGATTTTTCGGCCATCAAGGAAAACTGGGTCGTGAAAGGTGGCCTGAAAAACCTGGGCATTATCTTTTCTACCGAATACCGCTACGGCGCCTGGGCCAGTCCGGGATCTTTGTACCGCCCACTTTCGCTGGCTATGTTTGCCTTCGAATGGCAGCTTTCGCCCGACAATCCAGGTTTTCACCACATGATGAATGCGGTGTATTATGGCATTTCCGGCTGGGTATTTTGGATTACCTGGCGGCGCATTTTGGCGCAATATCCGGTGGCGCTCACCGCAATTGCCGTTATGGTGTTTATGGCTTTGCCCGTACACAGCGAAGTAGTGGCCAATATCAAAAGCCGCGATGAAATTATGTCGCTCATGTTTGCCTCTTTGGCGTTGTATGCTATTTGGCGTCATTTCGAAAAAGACAATGCTGGATGGCTAGTTACAGCCTTGGTATGTTATGCAGCTGCCCTTTTTTCCAAAGAAAGTGCCATTACTTTTTTGGCCATCTTCCCGCTGACGATTTGGTTTTTTACCGACAAACCACTTTCCAAAATTGCGAAAATCGGCGCGCTCATGCTCATCCCGGCGGGTTTGTTTTTGCTGATCCGGCATCAGGTATTGGCCGCCCAATCGTACAATGAAATTTACTCGCCCCTCGATAATTTTATCGTAGCGGCCACGAATTCGGCTTCCCGTTTTGCCTCGGCATTTTTAATGTGCTTCGAATACTTAAAGGTGCTCATTTTCCCAATATCTTTAGTGAGTGACCGTGGTTTCCCGCAATTGCGCCCGGTGGGTTTTGATAATTGGGAAGCCCTGCTTGGTTTTTTCCTGTACGGCGCTATGTTCGTTTGGGCCGTGTTGAATTTGAAGAAAAAGCACTTTTTGTCGTACGCCATTTTGATTTACCTCATCGCGTTTTCGCTTTTCAGTAACGTTTTGCTGGTCATAGGTACTTCGTATGGTGAGCGCTTGTTGTATATGCCCTCTTTGGGTTTTGCCCTGGCCATTGCGTACGGCATCACGCGTTTTTTCAAAATTGATGAAAACAATAATTTGTTTAATCCAAATGGCAAGGGTGCTATTATTTGGGGCATTGCTGGTGTGATTATTGCCGGGTATGCCTTGCGCACGCTCGTACGCAACCCCGCCTGGGAAAACAGCGCCTCCTTGTACAATGCGGATATTATCCAATCGCCCAACAGCGCCAAACTCAACTACCACAATGGACTGGAACAGGTAAAAACCGGTATGGATGAAAAAACCGGCGTGGTAACCGATTCCACCTGGGTGCTCAAAGGCATCGGCTCGTACAACAAGGCCATCGAACTTTTCCCGGAATACCACGACGCATTTGGCAGCCGGGGTTTGGCTTATTTCCGACTCAATAAATTTGATCAGGCTTACACGGATTACCTGACCTCCTTGAAACACCGACCTAATGATGCCAAGGTGTTGTCGAACCTGGGTTTCATTTATTTCATGCGCAATCAGTTTGATAAAGCCGAGGAGGTGTACCGAAAATCGATTCAGTACGATCCGCGCTTTATTGATGCCCGCCGAAATCTGGGCGCTATTTTGGCCATGAAAAAACAATTCCCGGCCGCCATCGAACAATGGCAGGAAGGCTTGAAATTTGAACCACGCAACGCCACCTTGTTGTTTTATGTGGGTTCCGCTTACCGCGATATGGGTCAGCCGGAAAAAGCACAAACCTGGTTTGAACAAGCGTATGCCATTGACCCTTCTTTACGGAAGTAATGCTTATTCAATTCCAACATAGGGCTTGATCTGCTCCAGCCAAGCTTTGTCTTTGAAGGCAATAATATTTTTTAAATCTTCTACCGACGCAAATGCGCCATGCTGTTCGCGATAACGTACGATCAGCATGGCCTGTTTGCCGGAAATATAGGGATGGTGGTTCAGGTCTTCAATCGTTGCCGTATTCAGGTTGAGTTTATGCACGGTTTTGGTTTCCAGTACCAAATGGGGCAAAATCATCTGGTACACACTATCGGGTAAGTTGAATACTTCCCGCACCTGTTCCACGGTTAAAAATCCACCCAACGATTCCCGGAAATTGATAATCTGCCGGGCGCGTTTTTCGCCGATCATGGGCAATTTTACCCAATCCTCTACACTCGATCGGTTGATATCCACAGGCCCACGGGGCGCATATTTTTTTTCATATCCGCCACCAGCGTATTGTGCAGGTCGAGGCCCATATGCATACTCCTGATCTTTCCATTTTTCTTGCTTGGCGCTGATTCGGATATATGGCTCCAGTCTTTCAAAGTCTTTGATGGAAAGGGTATAGATTTTTTGAAAATCTTCTGGCTTCCGAAACTGCCCGCCTTTTTCCCGGTAATTTAAAATGGATTGTGCCGTTTTTTCGGACAAACCGAGGCGTTCAAAATCTTCTGCGCTGGCGGTGTTTGGATCGAAGGGAAAAACGGCGGGTGGTTGCTTGGCTGGTTGTAAACTATCCGCTTCTATGCCCAGATCGGCTGCATGTGCCGCGACAAAACGCTGAAAGGCACTAAAATCTGTTTTGCGGGCTTTCAAAAAGTAGCGGTGATAAATTTCGGGGGCCATGTAAACCAGGCAAAAAATGAAGGCCAGTCCCAAGGCGCCAAAGCGTTCTGTTTTGGTAAAATGAAGGTGTTGGATGAATGCGCGTAACATGTGTTTGTTTTTAATGATTAAAAAGGAAGATTAAAGTTTCACGTGGAAAGCGCCCGCCGTGCCGATGGCATGATAAGGAATACCCATTTCAAGACATTGTTTTTTTAAAGGTTCCAAATGCCAGGGTGCAATACGGGTATCGAGCACAATTTGTCGACAAGGATAATGCGCAACCCATTGTTTCAAATCTGTTTTGGGTTTGCCCGACACGACTAAAATATCAATCGGAAAAACGCCGCCCGGAAGTTTGGAGTCAGGTTGCAACCAAAACATGCGTTTATCAAAAAACTGTGAAAATGGTGGTCGATAGGCAAAATTCGCATGCTCGATTACCGTATCTTTTTGAAATAAAACCGCCGGAACCTGCAGCAAACCCGATGCCCAACGATGGGATTGCGCTGCAAACTGAATTTGTTTTGGTGCCAAAGTGTCCATCCACGCAAAACCGTTTTTACCATCTATAAAATCTACAAGCCTTCCCTTGCTGATGCTGTACAAGACGAGTTGGGCCTGGTTTTCCTGCTCCACCGAACGTGACAGGCGAATGAGGCCGATCCAGATGCCCAATACCAGTAGCACATTTACCCAAATCCCTTTTCGATACACCATCCAAATACCCAAACATACAATGCAGGCATACAGCAAAATAACTTCCAGCATGTTGACCCAAACGCCCGCGATTACACTGCCCGGCAATGCTTGAATCCCAAAAATGCACTGGTTCATGCCCCACAACATGTAATACAAGCCCAGGGCCAGGTATTTGGCACCCGAAATCCACACCATATCCAACACCAGCAAGACCGCACCACCCCACAAAAAGATGGCGCCTCCCAACACCACAATCCATCCCGAAAGCCAGAAGTACACAGGAAACTGATGAAAGTAAAACAAGGATAGTGGCAAGGTGCCTAACTGCGCCGCAAAACCAACCAGCAATACCGACCAGGCAGCATCGGCCCACTTGGGCAGGATGGGTGAAACGCGGTAAAACCTCGGATAAAAAAATACCATACCCGCCACTGCCGCATACGATAATTGAAATCCCGCATCGTACAACAAATAAGGATTGTAGGCCAACAAGCCAAAAGCCGAAAAGGCCAGCACATTCCAGGCTGAGGCTTCCCGGTATATGGCTTTGCCCAATAAATAGGTGCTAAACATAACCGAAGCCCGCAACACAGAAGCCGTTGCACCGGTGATAAAAGTAAAAGCCCAAATCACCAACAAAATCAAACCCAACTCAAGTAACCGTCCTTTTTTACCCCGAAACCGAAATACCCGCACCAGTACCAGCAAGCCCGCATACAACATGCCCACGTGCGAACCCGATACCGCCAGCGCATGCATAGAACCCGTTTCTGCATACGCGACCCGTATTTCGTCCGACAAATCTTCTTTATACCCGAGCAACAACGCGGAGGCAACCGCATATTCGTCGGGTTGCGGAAAATAATCGCGCAGCACCCGCAACATATTGTCTCGGGCAGCAAAAGCCATGTGCCAAAGGAGGGTACCATGCCCGGAAGAGAGCACCTGAAAGGAGTCTTTCTTCACAAATGCCTGATAATGAACGTTTTGAAAGTGTAAATACCGCTGATAATCAAATGCATGCGGGTTGGCAGGCGGATCCGTTTTGCGTACACCCGCCCGCACGAGCACCTGATCGCCATAACGCAAGGTCTTTGCCAAACTATCGGGTTTGATAAAGAGTAAAACATTGCCCGTACACGGCTGCATACAATCGGACGCGCTTCCTATCCATTCCACCCGGACCGGCGCTTTTATACGTGCACCAGTAAGTGGGGCATCGTACACGGTGCCGATAAAAAAAGTAGCATCGGGAATGGCCTGGGCGAAATGCCCAACCATCCGCCTTTCATCCTGGCCGACCAGCATAAAATAACCCAAGCCCAACAGCCAAATGGAAAGGTAGGCACCAAACAACCAACGAAAACGATAAGGATACGTGCGGATGGCTAGCGGGATCATCAAAATGGTCCCTAACAACAAAATGGAGTTTAAACCATCGATCGGCGTGTCAAAATAATTGCCGAGTACAATGCCGGTCACAAAAGGGACCAACAACCGCAAAAACGGATAGGCTCTGGAGTGCATGAAGTGTGCTGATTAAAAAACGTAGATTAAAAAAAGTGTTCCTGCAAATTTAATGGCAAAAGCAGGTATGGCGCAAGGGGGGATTACCACAGATTACATATCGTATGTAAGTTCCACCACATTCGAATCAGGGTGTGCCTGACAAGTAAGGATATAACCTGCTTTTACCTCATCATCATCCAAAGCATAGCAGGCATCCATTTTTACCTTGCCGTTGATCACCTTCGCCATACAGGTAGAACAAGCCCCGGCGGTACAAGAATAAGGTGGTTCAAATTTTGCCTTAACCAATACATCCAGAATCGTCGCACCATCCGGAACCGGCAATTCAATACGCTCCCCTTTCAAATGAACCACTACTTTTTTGCCACCGCCTGCATTCGGGGCATCAGCAAATTCGCCTGGTACGTGGTTGGCATTCAGAAAATGTTCAGTATGGATTTGTTTGGCCTGGACCCCGCGCTGCAACAAGGCTTCTTTTACCAGATCAGCCATATCGCCAGGACCACACATAAAGTAAATAGTATCTTCTTCCGGGCCGTGGGGTGGGTTTTCTTCCATAAATTGCTGGGCCAAGTTAACTGTGATCCGCCCCGTTTTACCCTGCCAATTGAAACTCGATTTTTTAAACATCCCAAACAAACCGCCACCACTTTCTTTTTTCGGCTGGCTCAATACGTGTTCCACGTGTAACTGTCCGGTGTAACGCTCCGATAAACCATCAATGGCTTCTCTGAAAATGATGCTTTCTTCATTGCGGCTGCCATACAATAAAAAAATGGCGCTCATCGGTTCGGACTCCAGGGTCGTTTTTATGATTGACATCAAGGGTGTAATACCGCTGCCTGCGCCAAACATATAATAGGTACGGCGTTTTTCAGGATCAAGTTTTGAAAAGAACCGACCTTCCGGTAAAGCTACTTCCAGCGTATCACCCACTTTGATTTTATCGTGTAAATAGCCGGATACTTTACCACCCGCTACTTTTTTTACCGTAACCGCCAGTTTGTTATCTAAAGGGCTCGACGACATCGAATAAGAACGGCGCAATTCTTGTCCATTCAAAAGCACCTTGAGGGTAATGTACTGACCTTGCTTGTAGGCAAAGCGATCTTGTAAATCTTCGGGAACAGCAAACTCAATCGTAACCGTATCAGCGGTTTCGGGTGTTATCTGGCGAACGGGTAATGCGTAAAAATCCATAATAATCCTTTGTTGCAAAAAAGCATGAAATTGAAAAAGACTGCTCACTAAACCCCTAAAAAGCATTCAAGTTCAGCCAAAACGGTCTTTATTTGAGGATGCAAAAATAGGGTGCTTCAACAACATGATTTTTGAATATTTTTGTAGTGTCAAAAGTTTTTATTTTTTCATTAAACTGTTGAAAATGAAGGACTTAAAGTATTTAGTTGCCTATATTTTGCCTTTTACCACTGCTTTAGGCCTCTATTGGCAAGGTGGTTGGGCCTGGGCTACCGTGTTGCTCATTTTTGGCATCCTTCCTGTCCTTGAATTATGGACACCTTCCTCTACACAGAACATTCCACCCTTGGAAGAGGACAACAGAGCCAAGCGCTGGTTTTTTAACATCCTGCTTTATTTAAATGCACCTTTGCTTTTTATCTTGGTGGGCGTGTATTTGATGCAAGTGGCTACCGGTACCTTAAGCATGCCCGAAACAATCGGACTTACCCTGGGCGTAGGCTTGGTGGTAGGCACTTGTGGCATCAATGTAGCGCATGAACTTGGACACCGGCAAACTCGTTCCGAACAATTGCTCTCTAAAGTCTTGTTGTTACCCGCTTTGTACATGCATTTCTTTATTGAACACAACCGAGGCCATCACAAGCATGTGGCTACCCCATTGGATCCCGCTACCGCTAAAAAAGGAGAAACCGTATATGGCTTTTGGATTCGTTCGGTACTGGGTAGTTACCGAAATGCCTGGACGCTGGAAACGGAGCGTTTGAAAAAAGAAGGTAAATCATTTTGGAATGCGACCAATGAAATGCTTTGGTTTACCTTTTTCCAAATAGGCTACCTTTTAGCCGTAGCCTTAGTTTTAAATACAAATGCATTAATAGGCGCAGTTGCCATTGCCACGGTTGGGTTTTTACTTCTCGAAACGGTCAATTACCTCGAACATTATGGACTGCAACGTAAACAATTAGCATCAGGACGTTACGAACCCGTACAACCCGAACATTCCTGGAACAGCAACCACGAATTGGGCCGCATCTTTTTGTACGAATTGACCCGCCACAGCGATCATCATTTTAAAGCAACCCGCAAATACCAGGTTTTGCGACACCTCGATGAAAGTCCGCAATTGCCTTATGGCTATCCAACCAGTTTGCTGATGTCGCTGGTGCCACCATTATGGTTTTATGTGATGCACCGGCAACTCCCTCAAACAAAATAGTCTTTTAACAAACACCCTCTTTTCACTCCGATCATTCTACATGCTACTCGCTAAGATCCAAACCGCCATGGGCAACTACAAGACCTGGCTCAAAGAAACGCCCTACCATCCGCAACTTTATAAATGGGAATCGCTCCAGGTATTTCAGGCCAATTGGAAAATAGATGCGGCAGATCCGGCGCTTATGTTTGACCAGTGTTTTCACAACAGCGAAAACCGCAGACTTTGGCAGGTAGACAATTGGCAACCCAAACGGGTAATGACGGAGTTTTGGAAAACAGACCCCATGACGGTGCGTTTGATGTTTGATGACCTATTCAATGAAACCCGTGGTGTGGAAGGTCGGATCGGACGGTTTGTATTTGGTTGCGACGAGTTATTGCGGGATTATCGGCGGGCACATATTGGTTCTATTGAAAACAGCCATTACCACGATGATTTCCGCATGATTTCCATTTACCTGGCTTTTCAATATCCCGAAACGTATGCTTTGTACGATTTTACCATTTTTCAAAAAGCCCTGGAATATTTAGGTGCCCGCGACATACCGCAGCAAAACGATATTGCCCGTTACTACAAAGTGCTCAAAACCCTGCAAACCTTTCTGGATAAGGATCCTGAAATTGAAAAGGCCCTACAACAGCATTTACAGGTCAGAAAACATTATCAAGGCAAAACCATGTTTACCGTGGAAGATTTTTGCGTGTTTATTGCCAATAATGCCGTGCAAGCCTAAAGGGTATTGTACCGCAACAACACCAACTTTAACTTATTCCTGAACTCAGAAGGAATCAAACATTCGGTCGGACTGATTTGCAATGCATCCCGAAAACGCAAACGCAGGCCCTGCCCCATTGTATTCATCAAACTATTCCGATCAAAATCACCTAACGGAGAAATCAGATACTCGCTACAAGTATTTTCATACTTGATTTCGTCGTTGAAAAGTATCCGCAACTTATCGGCATTGAGCATCACAAAAAAGGAAGAAAAGGTACCTTCGTCATCCTGTGAATATTGCTTCTTATGCAACACCGTTTTCCATTGCGGTTTACCGTCTGGCTGAATGGCAATAACAAACATGTCATCGAAGTAATAATCAACCACCATCCGCATACCATCGCGCCAAAACCCGCGTCCTGCCGAAGCACCGCGCTGTATTTCGTGAAAGCGCTCCGCAAACAACAAAACCCCACCATCCTGCCGCAATACCAATTGCGTAACCGTTGCATCTTCGATCCCTCTATTATCATCTACCCCATCTTTTTGACGAAGTATAGAAATAAACTTGTCGTCAAATGGCTCAAAGTGCATTTTAAAAAAATAGTTGTGCTGGTATCCAACGGTGGTATAAAACACCCCCTTCGAGCGTTCTCTGTTTTTATCGGTATATAGTCCTGCAATAATAAACTGATGATTTAGGTTATCGACCCCGAATTTTACTGCTGTAGTTAAAAAATCAGGCACGGGTATTTGGGTGATATAGCTACTGGCACTATTAATGTGCAAAACAGAAAAAACGTGACTTTCCATTTTACCTTTCCGATTGTTTAATTCTGTTGTAAAAAACAAATCCCCCATATTGCCTAAAGTAAAGGTGACGGGATTATCGAAATAATCGGATTCAAAACCACCGGGCTTATCCCACACAATGACTGATTTATCGTTTTTCATGCTATTCAAAATCGCCACATCATTGGTCAGTGTCCGATCCCAAAGCAATGTCATTTTGTCCAATCGGAAACATACCATGTTCATACGGCCCTGCTGCGCAACATCATAAACTACGACACAATTGCGATCATCACTTTTTTCCAGTTCTAGCATAGGTGGTGTAAATACGTTTTCACCGTAATCCTTGATGGTCATACTGTCGATCATATTTGCCCCCGGGTCGTATTTGTGGATGCGCAAATACGTATGTCCCCGTTTGCGCTGTTTGTACACCACCGAAAAACTATTTTTACCGCCCAATACGGTCAGGATTTGTATGCCACTTCGTCCCAAATCCTCCAGTTTTTTATTCCACGAAAACCGCATTTGACTATCATAAGCCTGCACTTCAAAGTCGTCATACTTATCCCGAAACAATAAAACCCGATCATTGAACCGGCCAATAATCTCATAACCGTAATCACTTCGAATGGAAAGACCTTCCGAAATCAATGCCTCTTGGGCATGGAGACCTATGTTCCACGTGAAAAAACTTAGGACGAAAAAAATCCCTTGACAAGCAACGCAACTTATTTTGTGCATGGTAGTTTATTATAGAATAAAAGAACGGTAAGGCAGGATAAATATGCAGGATTTGTGAAAAAAAATGCGATTTATCCAAAAGAAATTCGCTTCAAAAATCGGGGGATTTTACCTTTGTGCAAACCTTTTTTCTTCATCACAGCTAAAATTAAAGCTTTAACATGGAAGCATACATTATAAATGGTTTTCGCTCTGCCGTCGGCAAAGCTTCAAAAGGGGGCTTTAAAAGCTACCGCCCGGATGACCTCGCAATCGACGTTATCCAACACCTTATGGCATCCGTTCCTCAATTAGATCCCAAATTAGTGGATGATGTAATTGTTGGTTGCGCCAATCCAGAAGGTGAACAAGGCCTGCAAATTGGTCGTCAAATCAGCCTGCGCGCCTTGGGTAAAGATGTACCCGGTATGACGGTCAATCGCTATTGCGCTTCCGGTCTGGAAACCATCTCAATCGCCGTTGCCAAGATCAAAGCGGGCATGGGCCATTGCTATGTAGCAGGCGGTACCGAAAGTATGTCGCTGATCCCCATGACCGGATACAAACTGGCCCCCAACTATAACGTTGCTGCCAATACCCCCGATTATGTGGTTGGAATGGGATTAACAGCCGAAGCCGTAGCAAACAAATGGCACATCACCCGGGAAGAACAAGATGCTTTTTCGCTTGCTTCGCACCAAAAAGCAGGCCGTGCCATTGACCTTGGTTTGTTCAAAGAAGAGGTTGTACCCGTTAAAGTAAAAGAAGTTTGGGTAGAAAACGACAAACGCAAAGAACGTGAAATGATCGTTGATACCGACGAAGGTGTACGCCGCGACACTTCTTTGGAAGGTTTAGGTAAACTAAAACCTGCCTTTGCAATGGGTGGAACTGTAACTGCAGGCAATGCTTCTCAAACCAGCGATGGCGCTGCTTTCGTATTAGTGATGTCCGAAGAACTGATGAAAGCACTCGGATTGGAACCAATTGCACGTTTGGCCGCCTGCGCTGTAGCGGGCGTTGAACCCATCCACATGGGCATTGGTCCCTGTGCTGCCATCCCAAAAGCACTCAAACAGGCAGGCATGCAATTGGGCGATATCGACCTGGTAGAACTCAACGAAGCCTTTGCAGCACAGGCTTTGGCCGTAATTCGCGAAACCGGATTGAATCCAGATCTAGTCAATGTGAATGGTGGCGCCATTGCTTTAGGCCATCCATTGGGCTGTACCGGGGCAAAACTATCGGTCCAACTCTTCAATGAACTGCGTCGCCAGGATAAAAAATACGGTCTTGTTACGGCTTGTGTTGGCGGCGGACAAGGCATTGCAGGCATATACGAACGCCTGAATTAATTCGTTTTGTACCATGCACCAACGCAGAAGGGATCTTGTCACACCACAAGATCCCTTTTTTCATACCACTCAAATACGTTGATCCCAATCACCTTCCTTTATTTTTGCCGATAAAAACTGTTTACTTGCTATGTTACGTTCAATCCTAAGCTGCCTTTTTTGCCTTGCTTTAAACCCTTGGTTGGGATACTCCCAGGGGTTTATCGTAGAAAAAATGCCACCCAACATCAACTCATCCTACGATGAAATATCACCTGTTCCAAGTAGGGATGGAAAAACCTTGTACTTTACCAGGGTAGCCTACCCCGATTTTAATCGAATTTTATTACTTGATAGCACCGACCAATCCGGCGAAAAACCGGCTGCGTACCTAAATATCCTGGCCGATGCGTATTCCCAGATTGCAGGATACCCCGTTTCAAATCCTGTATCGACGGGGTTTAACCAGGATGTTTGGATTGCAGACGTATCCGATTCAACCCAAGCACCCCGCATTGCACACCCCGGATACCCATTAAATAATGCCTTGCCCAATAGTCTGGTTGCGATTACACCCGACCCAAATGCGTTTTATATCATTAATCAATTCAAAATTAATGGAGATATGGAACGTGGCTTTTCACTGATACGCCAAAAAAAAGATACCCTTTGGGACTTCCCCGAACCGGTCACAATCAAGGACTATTATACCATTACCTCCGATGTGAGTCTTACCATGAGTTTTGACGGTAAAATCCTGATCCTTTCCGCTACCCGTTTTGATTCAAAAGGCATGGATTTGTATGTCTGTTTTAAGACTGGAAACAATCAATGGAGCGCACCTACGCACATGGGTTCGAGCATTAATTCCGACAAAAGAGAAACAACTCCCTTTCTTTCGGAAGACCATACTACTCTTTTCTTTTCTTCCAATCGCTGGAATACCACGGGCGGCAACGATATTTTCATGTCGAAACGCCAGGATGAAACATGGACCAATTGGTCAGAACCCATCCGTCTTACCGAACCGATCAACTCGAAGTACGACGAAAGCCAGCCGTATTTCAATATGACTTCGGGCTACCTATACTTTACCTCCAAGCGGGATGGGAGCAGCGATATCTATCGGGTTAAAATCGCACCACCCCAACCCACAGAAATGATCGTCAATGGCCGCATTCTGAACAGCAAGACCAGGGAACTTGTAACAAATGTGCAAGTACAATATGGTAGCGAGGGCAATCCACAAAACGCAATTACCGCTGCTGATGGCTACTTTAGCCTTAAAGTACCCAAGGGCATTCGGGTTGATTTGACTGCTGCAAAGGACGGATTTCAAGGTATTACCAGCCCAATTGAATTTCGGAGAGACTACTATTACTTCCGCGACCAGGAAATCGAACTCCTAATTGACCCCCTGGAGCCTGGCCAAATACCCACCACACCGACTATCCCTATTCAAACGCAGACACCAGCCATCCAAACAGAAGCACCACCCACCCCTCCAAAACCCGCTTCCCCCTTTGACGAACCCCTGGTTGTCAATAAAACCATCGAATTAAAGGCCATTTATTTCCAGCAATCCAAAGCCATTATCCTGCCGGCATCCTTTGACGAACTTGGGCAATTGAGCGCATTGCTCCAGGAAAACCCCAATTTACATATCCGCATTGAAGGGCACACCGACAACCAAGGCAATAAAGAGGAGTTAATTAAACTCTCCCGAGCCCGTGCCGAAGCGGTTAAAAAACACTTGACAGACAAAGGCTTCTCCTCCGAACGTATTGAAACCGCAGGATTCGGACCCGACTATCCCATCAGCACCGGTAGTGAAGAAGCAGAACGCGCCCTCAATAGAAGGGTAGAAGTACGCATCCTAAAACTTTAAACGCACACAAACTACAGCACCATGCAACTATACAGCACCAACAACTCGGAACTGCGGGTCGATTTTAAAGAAGCCTTATTCAAAGGTTTACCCGACGACAACGGACTCTTTATGCCTTGCATTATACCTAAACTACCTGAGTCCTTTATCCAACACTTACCCAATTATACACTTCCCGAAATAGCCTTTACGGTAGCCAACACCCTACTACAAGGCGCTATTCCTGAAACAGACCTTCGGCATATCATTACACGCGCCATCAATTTCCCTGCCCCAGTTGTAAAACTCACAGCACACCAATACATCCTCGAACTATTCCATGGCCCATCTTTAGCCTTCAAAGACTTCGGCGCCCGCTTCATGGCCGAAACCATGTCGTACTTCAACCGCGCTGAAACCAAAGAACTGGTTATTTTAGTGGCAACTTCAGGTGACACAGGCGGGGCTGTCGCTGCTGGATTTTATCAAACCCCCGGCATCAAAGTAGTGATCCTGTACCCCAGCGGCAAAGTAAGTCCGCTTCAGGAAAAACAACTCACCACCCTCGGACATAATATTCAGGCCTTAGAAATAAACGGCACTTTTGATGACTGCCAAGCCTTGGTAAAGCAAGCCTTTTTAGACACCCAAACCCGAGACAACATTCGGCTGAGCTCAGCCAATAGCATCAATATCGCCCGATTAATTCCACAATCTTTTTACTACTTCGAAGCATACAAACAAGTAATCCAAGACACACCCAACACACCCATCTCGTTCATTATACCATCTGGAAACTTCGGCAACCTAACTGCAGGTATCTTGGCTAAGCGTATGGGCTTGCCAATCCAGCACTTAGTGGCCGCCACAAACATCAACAATGTAGTACCAGAATACTTGAGCACCGGTGTGTACAAACCTCGCAGTTCAGAGCGCACTATATCCAATGCAATGGACGTAGGAAATCCATCCAACTTTGCACGTATGAATAACTTGTATAGTTCCACGTGGAACATTATGCAAGAACACATCAAGGGATTTTATTTCACGGATGAAGAAACCGCTGACGCGATGCGCAGTGTCCAAAAGGAATATAATTACACATTGGATCCGCATGGTGCAGTAGCATACCTCGGCATGGCCGAATACCTTGAACTTTATCCAGACACAGCAGGCATTCTTTTAGAAACCGCTCATCCTGCAAAATTCATAGAAGACGTTGAGGAAATACTTCAAGAAAAAATAGCGATCCCCGAGGCATTGAAAAACCTGGAAGAAAAGGAAAAGCATAGCATCTTAATGGAACCCGACTTTGAAGTATTCAAGTCCTGGTTGTTGGAGCATTATTAATTGTTCCACGTGGAACATTAAAAAGGGTGCCACAGAGTTACGCGGAGGAACGGAGTTGCACGGAGAAAAAAGGGTTACATGGAGAATCATGGAGGTGTGAAGTTATATGGATTTTTTTAATTTTCTCCTTGCCCCTCTATACCTCTGCGTAACTCCGTGACCTTTTCTAACAATACATTTACAAAAATAATCAATAAAAAGGGCGGACCCAACATCCACCCTTTTTATCATCTTATACTGCTTTCCGCTCCGAAATAACCCGTTCCAAAAATTGATCCAGCAAGCGATTAAAATCGGCTGGCTTCTCCATCATTGGTGCATGTCCGCATTCATCAATAAAATGCAGTTCGGCATTCGGTAAAAGTTCATTAAATTTTTCAGCTACAAAAGCGGGTGTCACATTATCCTGCTTTCCCCAGATGAGCAAAGTAGGCGCTTTCAGGTTGTGCAACTTATCACCCAGGTTATGACGCACCGCCGATTTTGCAGTAGCCACCACCCGAATCGCTTTGTTCCGATCGTTCACAATACCAAATACTTCATCAACCAATTCCTTAGAAGCAACCGTCGGATCAAAAAACGTATCAGCCGTTTTCTTTTTAATATACTCGTAATCGCCTCGTTTCGGAAATGCCGTACCAAAGGCACTTTCAAATAAGCCCGAACTACCCGTCAAAGTAACCGATGCAATTTTTTCAGGATGTGCCAAAGCGTATAATTGTGCGACGTGACCTCCCAGCGAATTACCCAACAGGTGCACTTGATCGTAACCTTTATAGTTTACAAACTTTGTAACAAACTCAACCAAACCCATTACCGAAACTTCAAAAATCGGCAACTCATAAATCGGCAACATCGGAACAACAACATTGTACCGATCTGAAAAATGCTTGATGATCCCTTCGAAGTTGCTTAACGCACCAAACAGACCATGCAACAGCATGAGGTTTTCTCCTTTAGTACCCGATTCGATGTACCGAAAACCATGTTCTTCTTTAATCTCTACGTTCATTCGCCTGGAATATTATGATGGAATGTTGGCAAAAGTAGTAAAAATAAAATTGATCCCGACCCCTCAATTACAAAATGCAATATGGAAGGCTGACGCACTTACTATTACTTTATTCCAATCTTACCTTTCGCGCGCTTATGCTTTAGTTTCAAAACTTTTATTGGACATCTGGTAATTCACAAACAAGACCATACCCAGCAATAATACAGCAACTGCCTGATGGGCAACACCCAAATCAACCGGAATTTTTGCTTTGCAATTTATTAAAGTTACGATACCCAATGTCACCTGCGTAATCAATACCCCTACCATGATCCAATTGGCTCGACGAAACAAAGGCGAAATGGCCTGGCGTTGCACCCGGTACACAAAGAACAAAACTAAAATACTCAACAAGTAGGCCGTGTTGCGGTGTAAGAAGTGTAAAAGCGCTGGCATAAATGGATGGGTGTCGTACTCAATGAACCGCACTGACTGCCAATTAGACCCATCCACCAATACATCGGGAATAAAAGCCCCGCCAATATCCGGCCAGGTCGGAAAAAACAAGCCCGCTTTGGTGCCCGACATCATAGCCCCCAAGGCCAATTGCACAAACGTAAGCAACAACAATCCTGTGCCGAATTGACGATACCGTTTGTTCGAGTACGTTTCGGGTTTGGGCTGGTAGGCAATAAAGGTCGTCCACAACAAATAACTGAAAATAATCAAAGCCATCGTCAGATGCAAGGTCAGGTTGTAAGCATTGACCCAGGGACGTTTGGTCAAACCACTCGCAACCATAATCCAGCCAAAGAAACCTTCCAAACCAGCCAACAAAACCACCACCACCATGCGCGGCAACAAACGACGCGAAAACATGCCTTTGTACAAAAACCAGCCAAAAGGAATGATGAACACAAAAAACATGAGCCGCGCCCACAAGCGATGGAAATATTCCCAAAAGAAAATAAACTTAAACTCCGACAACTGCATACCCGTATTGATGCGCTGATACTGCGGCGTCTGTTTGTACAATTCAAATGCCTCGTTCCAGGCAGTTTCACTCAACGGGGGAATGGTCCCCGTCACAATTTCCCATTTCGTAATACTCAGGCCACTTCCCGTCAGGCGCGTAATGCCCCCAATCACGACCTGCATAAAAACCATAATCAAACCTGCAATCATCCAGGCCTTCACAGCCTTGCTGATTTCTAAATCTTGCGTGTATCGAATCCCTTTAAAAATTGATGCCATGGCGTAGTTGTCCGTTATTTTAAAACTTCAAACAAAAGTAAAACGTTTCCGTTGTCAACTTATCCCCATTGTTATAAGCTTTCATTGTTTTAAATCAGTTTAAATATCTAACCCAAGGGTTATCATCAGCGGTGTTAGTTTGTGAGTAACCTCATAACTTAACATTAAGTTAATATTACTAAAGCTAGTTACCAGCTTTATGCACCCGTTACCAAGATTTTTTATGCTTCATAGTCAGGTAATTGCGCGTTTATCCACCAGCATGTTAAGAACTATGCACAAAGTAGGTGTTTGTTTATTCACTTTGGCTGCGGCTGTTAGTGGACGTTTGTTAAGTTAATGTTTCCTCACACCCCTTTTGCCCTTTTGCTCTAATGTGTGTAAATCGGGGTTTGCGATGTTGGCGGAGGTGCATAACCCAGGGCTTTATACACAAGTTTTGCACCGTCTTTTTTAAAAGCATAGCTTGATTTACACCCCCTAATATATCTGCAAAAACAGAACGTTTGTAACTGTTTAAAACAAGATGTAGGGTGTGTTAACCCATTGACTTTTAAGGATTTGATGTTATCCACCCGTATTTTATTTTTCGCTTAATCCCGATTAAAACCAATAATTTTGTAAAACTTCAAACAATTTTACCTTTTTCACCCATAAAAGTACCTTTTTCTGCATGTGTGGTCGTTATGCCCTGGCTCCAACCAAAAAACAAGTCGCCGAACAGTTGCAAGCTCTTGAGCTGCCCGAAGACTTTCAACAACTTTTCAACATCGCCCCAACACAGCGTGCATGGGTGCTGACCAAACGTTTGCAAAAAATGCAATGGGGCCTGGTGCCGTCTTGGAGTAAGGACGGAATCAACCAAGGAAAAATGATCAATGCCCGCTCGGAGGAAATTGAAACCAAGCCCTCTTTTCGGGAAGCCATTCAATCGCAACGATGCCTTGTACCCGCCGATAGTTTTTACGAATGGCGACTCGGTCCGGGCAAGCAAAAATTGCCTTACCGGATTTTACTCAAAAATGATCAGCTGATGTGGATGGCAGGAATTTGGGAATGTTGGAAAAATAAAGACGAGACCTTGTACACCTTTTCCATTTTGACCACGGCACCCAACCAGGAAATGGAAACGCTGCACAACCGCATGCCCTTGATATTGCCCGATGCGGAACAACAACAACGCTGGCTTTCTGATACCAACTTTAGAGGCATAGAAGATTTAATACATCCACCTGCCGATGGAATTTTAAAATATTACCGCGTTTCTGAAAAACTAAATGCCACTGGATCCAACAACCCAAGCTTGCAGGATCCGGTGCCGGATGTGTTGCGCTTGTTTGACTAAAATATTTTACAAACTCACTTTTCGGTGTTCGTCCAAAAAAGTGCGCAAGCTGCTAAAGCTCACCGTTTGATGCATAAAATATCCCTGCGCCGCCGCCGCTTCTTCGTCGGTAGCACCCAGGTGGTTGAGCATATTGGTCAAATGCATTTTCATATGCCCTTGCTGAATACCAGTTGTAACCAGTGAACGCACAGCACCAAAGTTTTGCGCCAAGCCCACCGAAGCAACAATCGTCATTAATTCCGCAGCCGAAGGATTCCCTAACATTTCCAGCGAACGTTTGGCCAGGGGGTGCAACTTGGTTAAGCCACCTACCGTCCCTAACGCCAGCGGTATTTTTAATTCAAATCGAAAAAGGTCATTTTGAACGGTGCATTTACTCAAACTGCGGTATTGGCCATCGCGCGCGGCATACGTGTGCCCGCAAGCCTCAATGGCCCGAAAATCATTGCCCGTTGCCAACACCACCGCATCAATTCCGTTAAAAATGCCCTTGTTGTGGGTCGTCGCACGGTAAGGATCTATTTCGGCAATCCGAACCGCAACGGCAAAACGATGCGCCAGTTGATAAGCATCCATACCCTGACTTTGGGCCAATTGGGCAAAAGAAGCAATGGGGCATTCTACCCAGGCATGCACTACACACTCCGGCGTAAAGTTGGAAAGGATGGACATAATTACTTCCACATCGCGTTCCGTATCCGACAAATCCGGGAAAGTAGTCAAAAATTGTTCGAGCAGGGAAGCAAAACGTTCGAGGATGGTATTGATAAAATTGGCACCCATGCTGTCGCAAGTTTCAAACGATGCGCGCAACTGATAATAGCCAGGCTCCAATTCTGTAAAATTGAGCAATTGGATATCCAAAATACCCCCGCCGCGTTTTTCCATATTGGCCGTCAAATCTCCGGCGTTCGAAATCAGGTATTGTTTGATTTCCGGGAACAGTGCATTTATTTTTTCGGGTGTGCCATTCCATAAAAAATGTACCTGACCTAATTTGGTCGTGCCCAACACCTGCGCATGAAATCCGCCTCGGTCCATCCAAAATTTAGCCGCACTCGAAGCCGCTGCCACCACACTACTTTCCTCAATGACCATCGGCACGGCGTACAATTTTCCGTTGATTAAAAAATTGGGGGCCACGCTCAAAGGCAAAGGGAAATTAGCAATGGCATTTTCCGTAAACCCATCCAATATTTTTTGCTGCTGCTGGTCGGGGTGCTGCCAGCCCAGGATTTCTTGCTCAACTTCAGCTGCATCGGTAAAAAAATGCGTGGCGAGCCATTGAATTTTTTCGCGCTTGGTCAGTTTGGAAAATCCGGATATTGCTGTTGACATTGAATTCGCTCGTTAGGATACTGGGAAATAGGATTTTAGGAAATTTGGGTGTTGCGATATTTTTCAGCGGATTATTTCACCCGCAAAAAAGCTTGAGCGAGTGCCAAACCTTGTATTTGCAATTGCACAAAATGTTGCAAGGTTTCGTAATCGTCCTGCGCATATTTTAAAAAACCGGACGCTTGGCCAAACACCGCAGGCAATGGCGATTTTTTGATCAAATAATAGCCATCCAGA
Organism: Saprospiraceae bacterium; assembly: GCA_027488935.1. GTDB lineage: Bacteria > Bacteroidota > Bacteroidia > Chitinophagales > Saprospiraceae > M3007. The sequence goes on from JAIYAP010000071.1 coordinate 113,361, forward strand.
AAATCGCGGATGCCCCCCGAAATGATCAATTGTTGCACCTTGCATTTTTCGCCCAGTTCACTTACGGCTTCTTTTACATAAAGCAACATTTCAGCCGCGGTATGTCCGGTAGCAGCCAGTGAACCAAAAACGGATTTATGTACCTCGCTGCTGCGCAACAATTCGAGTTTGGCAAAATTGGTGCCACCCGCGGCCGCAAACTCAATCGCTTCAATCGGAAGCTGCAACAATGCCTTCAAACTTTCCGGCCCCATGCCTTGTCCAACTTCTTTCACAATCAGGCGAATGTCGAGTTTTTCCAATAAAGTTTCGATGGTCTGAAGCGACGAATGTACAAACCGGTCGCCTTCAGGTTGCAACGCTTCCTGCAAAGGATTTACGTGTACCATCAAGCCATCGGCTTCCAGTTTTTTTACCAGCTCGCTTATTTTCGAAAATTGTTTGTCGTGAATCAGTTGTTCCAATTGCGCAATACCGAGGTTGGCATACAAAGGGACCGCATCGCCCATCCATTTGCGCACGGCAAAATCGGGTAAAAATTCGTCGCTGTTTAAAAGCTGTCGACAAGAGCCCAGGCCCATACCCATGCCAAATTCGCCGCAGGCACGCGCCAGATTTTTGTTAATTACGGCCGCCATGGCTGTTCCGCCGGTCATCGATGAAACCCAAAGCGGCGCACGCAATGTTTTATGTAAAAATTGAAAAGGTACTAAATTTTTTTCGTCGGGATGCGGCGCCAGTAAAGGTTCGTAATAAAACCGCTGGTTGAGTTCCTCGGAACTGACCCGACTTGCAAAGGCAAGCTCGATATGATCTTTTTTGCGTGTAACAGCCGTTGGATCATCATTTTGAACAGCCTTGATTGGATCAGATGTCATGTTTTAGAAAAATTTGTCAGGAGCAAGGACTGTTAACAATGCACGCTATGAAAAGTTGAGCAAAACTGGTAGCAAAACGCATTGTTTTAAGCCTCTTGCGTAAATTGCAACACCTCTTCTACAAATTGGCGGTGGTTGGCCAAACGTGGCACCTTGTTTTGGTTGCCAAATTTTCCGCGCGCCCGCATCCAGCGCATAAAAGTGCCTTTGGGTACAGTACGCAAACGCAATTGATCGAGCGCCATACCTTTAAACCGCTTTGCCTCGTAGTCCGAATTAATCCGTTGCAAGGTTTCGTCCAACAACTGATTAAATTGTGCCAAATCGCCCGGTTCCTTTTCAAATTCTACCACCCATTCATGTCCGCCTTTGCTGCGGTTGTTTTCACCAAAATAAACGGGTGCCGCAGTGTATTCATTGACCACAACATCCATTTTTTGGCAAGTTTCGGCAAGGGCTTTATCGGTATCGCCTACCATGACTTCCTCTCCAAAAGCGTTGATAAATTGTTTGGTTCGGCCCGTAATTAAAAAGCAATGCGGATTTTTTCTGGTAAATATCAGGGTATCGCCTGGCATGTAGCGCCACAGTCCACTATTCGTCGTAATCAACATGGCATAATTTTTCCCAATTTCTACATCCGCAAGGGTTACCGTGCGCGGAAACTCCTTGTCCAATTCTTCAATGGGTAAAAATTCGTAAAAAATACCGTTGTCGGCAAACAGCAACATGTCGTGTACACCCAAATCGCATTGCGCACCAAAATACCCTTCTGAGGCGTTGTAAATTTCCTGGTACACAAAATTATCGCTCGGAATGAGTGCATGAAATTTTTGTCGATGCGGTTCAAATCCCACGCCTCCATGCATGTATGCCTGCAAGTGTGGCCAGACCTCCAGGATGTTCGATTTGCCGGTTTTTTCCAAAATCATCCGAAACAACACGATAATCCAGGTGGGTACCCCGCCAAACATCACAATATCATCCTGCTTACTGATCACCGTAGCGATTTGATTAATTTTATCTTCAAAATTGGGTTGTAACGCAATTTCAAAATCAGGCGTATAAAACATGCGGCCGATCGCGGGCATGTGAAACGTCAGCAGCGCACTAATATCTCCAAATTTTGTTTTCGGGTATTCTTTTAAAGATTCGTAACTACCGGGCAACACTAAATTGCGCCGCCGAAAAACTTCCATATCCGGCTTGTTGTGGTACAACAAAGCCAAGGAGTCCCAACTACCAGCAATATGACAGTCGTATAAATTGGTTTCGGGTATAGGAATAAATTTACTTTTTTCGCTGGTCGTTCCGCTACTTTTGCTGTACCAATTTACCTCCCCGGGCCATAGCACATTTTGCTCACCTTGCATCATGCGGGCAATTGAACCTTTTATACCTTCATAGTCTTGCATGGGAACCGTTTTTGCAAACGATTCCGCGTTACGAATGGAAGAAAAGCCATACTTTTTTCCATATTCCGTATCCTTGCCAGCATCGAGCAAAGTATGGAGCCAACGTTCCTGAGCCTCCTCTGGTCGTAGCATATACCCTTCGATACGCCGCATGCGCATTCGTAAAAATTGTTTTACGAGTTCATTGACCAACCATTTCATGTATCGGGGATGATCGTTTTGCTGTATTACCGAAAGGCGAAAATAGAAAATAAGACCGAACTAAACACCGAAGCTTGTGTACAAGCAAAAAAATGGGCGATTAGAGGACTACCTTTGCACCAAATATAAACATAATTATGCGATCTATGGACATCGCGATTATTGGTGGAGGGGCTGCTGGTTTTTTTTCCGCCATTACTTGCGCAACAGCTATGCCACAAAGTCGGGTTACGATTTTTGAGCGCGGCAAATCGGTGCTCGAAAAAGTGCGCATCAGTGGCGGCGGTCGTTGCAATGTAACGCATGCCTGTTTCGATGCCAAAACCCTGGTGCAGTATTATCCAAGGGGTAGTCGCGAGTTATTGGGCCCTTTTATGCAATTTGGACCGCAACAAACCATCGATTGGTTTCAAAAACGGGGCGTTGCCCTAAAAACGGAAGCCGATGGGCGTATGTTTCCTACCACTGATAATTCTCAAACCATTGTCGATTGCCTGCAAAAAGCCGCGCAACAGGCCGGGGTTGTCGTGCGCACCCACACCCGGGTTGAAAAAATTTTTTTAGCTGCCGATAAAAAAATTTTTCAGCTGCAAGTTCAAGGAGAAGCCAAACCACTTTCTTTTTCAAAAGTACTCATCGCGACGGGTAGCAATACCGCCATTTGGGAAATGTTACAATCGTTGGGACATACCATTGTGCCGCCTGTTCCGTCGTTGTTTACGTTTAATATTAAAGATCCGCGCATCCTGGATTTGATGGGAATTGCGGCAGCGCATGCGCAAGTACGGGTGCCAGGTACCAAATTGCAATCGGAAGGCCCGTTGCTCATCACCCACTGGGGCATGAGTGGCCCGGGCATTTTGCGTTTATCGGCTTGGGGTGCGCGCGCCTTGGAAGCCCATGCCTACCAATTTCCGCTGGAAGTCAATTGGCTGGGCCGCCTGGATGCCGAAGCGATATCAGATCAGTTGCAACAGCAAAAAATGGAACATGCCAAAAAATTAATCTTTGCCCGACCGCTTTTTGAATTGCCTGCACGTTTGTGGGAAAGATTGGTCACTGCAGCCGAAATTCCGGATACCCTGCGTTGGGCCGATTTGGATAAAAAACGCATGCAAAAACTGATTACCCAATTATCGGCGGGCAGTTTTTCGGTAAAAGGAAAAAGCACGTTTAAAGAAGAATTTGTGACCGCTGGCGGCGTGGCGCTGAACGAGGTCAATTTTAAAACTTTTGAAAGCAAAAAAGTGCCAGGTTTATACCTGGCAGGAGAAGTGTTAGACATTGATGCCATCACGGGTGGTTTTAATTTTCAAGCTGCGTGGACGGGCGCCTGGATTGCGGGCAATGCGATGGCCCACGCTTTGACCCCGGAATAAGTACTTCTTTAAGTATTACCACCATTTTCGATCCCATAAATGCCAGTATCTTTTACCTTTGCCTTTTATTTTGCCACATAAAGTGCCTTTTTCATGAGCGAAACCCTTTCGATTGTTATACCGGCTTATAATGAAGCCCGAACAATCCATTTAATTCTCGATAAAGTAAAAAATGTTGAACTGGTCCAGGGGATACAAAAAGAGATCATAATCACCAACGATTGTTCAAAAGATGATACGGAAGGCGCAATTCAGCGTTATATGGCCGCCAATCCGGAGTTGAACATTCGGTATTTGAAACATGAAGTAAACCAGGGCAAAGGTGCGGCGCTGCATACGGGCATCCAACATGCTTCGGGTAAATACCTGATCATTCAGGATGCCGATCTGGAATATGATCCGGCAGAGTACAATATTTTGTTGCGCCCCATTTTGGACGGTTACGCCGATGTGGTGTACGGCTCGCGCTTTATGGGCGGTCGGCCACACCGAATTTTGTTCTTCTGGCACAGCATCGGAAATAAATTTTTAACCACCCTGTCCAACATATTTACCAACCTCAACCTCACCGACATGGAAACCTGCTACAAGCTGTTTCGTTCGGATATGGTTAAAGGTTTGAAACTAAAGGAAAAACGTTTCGGATTTGAGCCCGAGGTAACCGCCAAAATTAGCCGCATCCACGATGTGCGTATTTACGAAGTGGGCATCTCTTATTACGGTCGATCCTATGAAGAAGGAAAAAAAATTGGTGCAAAAGATGGTTTTCGCGCCATTTATTGTATTTTAAAATACAATCTTTGGGCTAAATAAATTCTTTTTTTTCAACAAATTGCCCAAATTTTATATTTTCTAAGCCTTAAAAAGGATAAATCTTACATGATTTATCCTTTTTTGTTTTTATAAAATACTGTAAAACAATATTTTAGTATTTTATTTAATGCTTTTACATCTGCTTTTTATACTTAACAAATACTGTTTTTTGTCCTTTGCAAGTCAGGCAACCTGTTGCACTTTTGTATCATCAATAACAACAAAGCGCAGCAATAAAGCACACGCTGACAGGATTGATACCAACTTCGAAACTTTTCATGAGATTATATACGGGAAACCGGCGCGATGCAAACGAGCATCGCGCTTTTTTTTTATGTACCTCTTGTGATGTTAAATTCAGAGCCGATTGCATAAAACCAACAGCATCGGATTGTATCCAGGTTTTTATTTGCTAAATTTTAATACTACGCGCTTTTTTATTTCTATTTTTCTTTAGTTTACAAATTTTTTAATCAACAAATCGTAAAAATTTTAGCACAATTTGAATGTAAGATATTATAAATGAATAAGTTGTGTTATTAAATAGTTTTTGTGAATAAAAAAACGTTCAACAAAACCTAAATAATGTTCTTTACAGACCGGTGTTCTTGCTGCACTTTTGTATCATCAAGAACGACAAACGCAGTCAAGTACATGAAAGCGGCCAAACTTGATACCAACACTGAAACTTTTCATGAGATTATATACGGGAAACCGGCGCGATGCAAACGAGCATCGCGCTTTTTTTTTACCCCTGCAAAGCGGTCCGCGCGTTCAAACCAACGATGGTAACTATCGCGCAAAAAAAATTGAAAACATTACGTCTTTTAAAGTAATTTTTTTTCAACAAAAAGGTTCTTTAGTCTTAAAAATTTTAGTTTTAAATAATTGATTTACAATAAAATATGTTTTTATTTGCCCTAATTTAAAGACTAAGATCAAAAAACAAAACCTGATTATTGTTCTTTCGGAGCCAATGCTTATGCTGCACTTTTGTATCATCAAGAACGACAAACGCAGTCAAGTACATGAAAGCGGCTCAACTTGATACCAACACTGAAACTTTTCATGAGATTATATACGGGAAACCGGCGCGATGCAAACGAGCATCGCGCTTTTTTTTTGTGGTTTCCATACTTGCTGCTAAAGTTTTTTTGCCAGGAAGTTTGCATTCGGTTGATCCAAGTGCAGGCCTGTAACTTTTCCTTTTTCATCCAATATAAACAAGACGCTAAATCCGTTTGCATCTTTCAGTTTGAACCGCAAGTCAGCATCTGGAAGCAGTGTATAGGGCGGCTGATTGGGCACAATGAGGATCAGTTTACTTTGGTTGGTTTCAACGGTAAGCGAAAGGTCCAGGGTTTCAATTTTGTATTTTCCGGCAAGTTGCTGTAAAAAGATCGGATCTGATAAACGGTCAGGCGCAAGTTTTACAAAATGTATATCTGCTGAAAGCGGATCCGGTGCGGTACTGATCTGGTAAATTTGCCCGTTGTTGTCCGTTTGAAAATTGATCATAAAACTGATTCCTAATAATGTATCGGTCGCCCGGAAAACATCATAATGCCAATGCTCCATCGATAAATAAAAGGAATTGAAATGTAAACGCAGTTTGTCGCCTGTTTTTTCAATTTCTATTTTTCCATAACCGGGATGCTCAAAAACGCCCGTATACGCTTCCAGATTTTGGCTTGCTTTTGTATTTAAAATTTTGGCCGGAACCTGTTTTTTATCCCCCTGCGTTGCGTCCACTTCCTGCGTTCTCCCAAAATTACGGGTAGCCCAATCGGTATATTCCAAGTCTAAAAACAGATCGGTTGCATAACGCGCCAAGGTTGAAGGCACGGTGCTGGCATTTTGATTGCATAAAATCACGAGGCCAAAATCTTTTTCGGGCACCAAATATACCAGCGCGGTAAAACCATCAATATTGCCGCCGTGCTCTACAATTCGAATCCCTTTTTGGCGATACACAAACCAGCCCAAGGCATAAGAAGGATCGGTAAGTTCGGGTGATGTAACAAACATCGCATCCAGCATCAGCATTTGCGGGGTATGCAGGCGTTTTAGTTCCCGATCGCTCACGATGCGTATGTCGCCCAGTTTCCCATCACTCAAGTGCAAGCGCACCCACTGCAACATGTCCGTCGCCGTCGAATTGATACTTCCCGCCGGGCCAATGGCATCCAGGTTGCGGTAGGGCAACAGTACATTGTGTTTTTCTTCCAAGGAATACGCTTTGGCGGCCTCTTTGTATTTGCTTAGACCGGCAACCGAGGTGTTTGAGTTTTTCATGCCCAAGGGTTGAAAAATCTCCGTTTCCACATATTTTTCCCATCTGGTACCCGTAACGCGTTCCACCATATAACCGGCCGTCATAAACATCAGGTTATTGTACTGCCAAGTCGTGCGCATGGGTTTGTTGGGCGGCAAAAATTGCAAGCGCTCAAAAATTTCTTTGCGTGAAAAGTTCGATCCGTACCACATCAAATCATGGCGGGGCAACCCCGAGCGGTGGCTTAAAAGGTCCAACGCATTGATCGATTGGGTAGCGAATGCATCGTATAATTTAAAATCGGGAAGATATTGTACAATCGGTTTTTCCCAATCCAGCTGATCACGGTCGGCCATGATACCCAAACAAAGGGACGTAAATGCTTTGCTGGAAGAACCAATGGCAAATTGTGTGTTGGCGGTTACAGGCAATTTATTTTCCAAATCGCGGTAGCCAAATCCGTCGAGCAAAACGGTTTTTCCATCTTTTACCATCCCAATCGCAAGGCCGGGTGTATTTTGTTGTATGCGCAGCGAATCGACTAAATGCCGAAAACGTTCGAGCTTGGATTGTGTTTGAAGCTGGTTCTCTAGCAGTTTTGTTGCGCTTATTTTGGTAACCTTCGTCGGGAGGAATTGTCCGCTTTGCATAAAGGTTCCAGATAAAATGGCTGCTTGTTCATCAAATGTTCCGGAAAAGGAGGCCTTACCGGGCACTTCGGGCAATTTGAACTGCGCCTTCTTCCCGTCAATCACCAATTCGGCTAATTTCATCCCTTTTACCTGTTGTAACGGGATATCCAGGGTGCCCGACCATGTATTTTGAACAAAAGTTAAATGGATGGTGATTGCAAGTTGCATCCCAGGCAACTCGATCGCGCCTTCCCAATCGCCTTCATAATTCGCTTGCGCTTGTACCGAAGTAAGGCTCAGAAAAAGCGGGCATGCTAAAGCTAAAATAAAACGTAGTATTTTTCTCATATGATTTGGTCGTTGATTCGATACAAATAAATAAAAAAAGCACGGTGTTGGCCGTGCTTTTTAGATGTAAGTCTTATTAAAAGAGATGGGTTGTTGAAATTTAGCGCAATACCGAAACGGGCATGCCTACATCGTAATTGCCTTTAATGACCGGACTTTGTCGATTGCCGGTGTAGTCGCGGACATTGGTAAAAATGTAATTGTAAATTTCCTGTACGGTTACAATTTTATCATGGTTTACATCGGCTTCCCCTTTTAAGCCGCGAATCAAAAAGTGGCTGAAAACCCCTTGGCGCAAGCCCGATGATTCCAAGGATGTTTCTTCCGATTTGGAAGACATGATCAGGGCCGTGCCGGAAACGGATTTCGATAAAGCGGAATAAAATTGTACCAGGGCAGGTTCTGTTTCGCCGGAGCGCATGGCCAACAAACTACCCGAGTGACAAGCGTCGGCCAGGCACAATTTGAAGCGCGCTTTGCTTTTTGCAAAAATCGCGGCGATTTCTTCATGGGCAATTTTATTGTTGTAGCCGTCAAAATCGATGGGCAGGAAGGATCCGTTCAAACCGTGGCCTGAAAAATAAAAAATAACCAGATCGTTCGGGCCCGCCATTTCAAAAATTTCCGAGAGCGACGTAATGATATTTTCTTTAGTCGCTTCTTCGTCAATCAGGATGCGCACCTGATCATCGGGCAATGCACCGCCTTCCAGACTTTTTAAAAATGCATAAAAACGGTAGGCGTCATCATCGGTGTAGCGCAAAACGGGCATGTGGTCGTAAGCGGCAACGCCTACCACAACGGCCCAAATTTTTGTATTGGCAAAAGCATTTTCCGGTGCATCCGGCGTAACGGGTGGGGCCGTGGTGGGTTGTTCGGGCGTGTCGGTATTTACCACGGGCTGATAATCGCTGGGTGCATTTTTGCCCTGGTATTCTCCGGCCTTCCAAAAACCATTAATTTCGGTGCCGTCACGCAAAAATAACACGCCCTGTCCGTCAAACGCGCCATCGGCCCATTCGCCCAGGTACCGATCGCCATTGGCATAGGTGCAAGAGCCTTTTCCGTGCGGGTGTTTATCTTTAAAACTGCCCACATATTTTGCGGAACCTTCCTTATAGATATAGGTGCCCGAACCATTTTCGCAATTGCCTTGAATGCAGCCCACTTTGCCGCTTACGGTCAGGCTAGAGCCAATAAACTCGCCTTCGCTCCATTCGCCGGTTTCCGTTTCGCCATTTTTCAAAAAACGGGTGCCTTTTCCGTTCGGAAAATTATTTTTAAAGTCCCCTACATACTTGTCGCCATTGGCAAAATAAAAGGTGCCCGTGCCGTCATATTTGCCTTCTACAAAATTGCCTTCAAATTTACTGCCATCGGGGTAAGCCAAAATACCCGCCCCATTTTTACAATCGCCCGATAAGCAACCCGACTGGATATTGGTTCCATCATCGAGTTTTTCTTCTTTTTTATGGGCAATATAGTCCTCCAAAATTTTTCCAGTTTCATCTACCGGTTTTCCCTTTAGCCAAAGGCCGGTGCGTTTGGTACCGTCCGAATACGTTTTGGTGCCCCGGCCATCAGGGTAGCGGTGTTTCCATTCGCCACTATATTTGCTGTTATCGGTATAATAACACACACCGACGCCGTTGATTTCACCATTTTTGAAATCGCCCGTGTATTTTGCGCCGGATGGATATATGAAAGTGCCTTTTCCGTTTTTACAGTCGCCACTAATACATTGTGCATCAGCGAGCATCGGAATAATAGCAAACAAGACAAACAGGAGGTAGTATTTCATTGTGTATATAAAGCGAAAGTGTACAGGACCATTTAAACCCCGAAAGGTGGGAAATATTGTGTTTTTATCGATCATTTGAAAACTACTTTAATTTAACGGCAGTACAAGGAAGCGCAGTACCTTTGCGTTTTAGACTTTGATTTGTTTTCATCGTTTTTTATTCAATTGTATTCCCATGGCGCGTTCCAATCGTTCGCAGGCAATTTTACAGTTTGGTTTATTTTGCGGCATTTTACTGTTTGTCAATATTTTGGCGAACAGCTTCCACAGCAGTCTGGATTTAACCGAGGAAAAGCGTTTTACCCTCACGGACCCAACCCGCGCGATGCTACGTGGTTTAAAAGACCGTATTTATGTACAAATTTTGCTGGATGGCGAATTTCCTGCTGGTTTTAAGCGCCTTCAAACGGCCACCCGCGAAATGCTCGATGATTTTCGTTCAGAAAGTGGCTACATCGACTATCAATTCGAAGATCCATCGGAAGGTACGGTTGAACAAGTCAACGAACGCCGCAAAGCGCTTGCTGCCGATGGTATTGTGCCGATGAGTTTACGACTTGCCGATCAAGGCGAAACCAGCCAGAAAATAATTTACCCGGTAGCGATTATCCATTATGGCAGCCGCAAATTGATTGTTCAATTGCTGGAAAACCAATCAGCCAGTCTTTCCCCCGAGTTGGTGATTAATAATTCGGTGAGTTTGTTGGAGTACAAATTTGCCAACGGCATCAAAAAAATCCTGGCGTCCAGTCGGCCTATTATTTTATACACCCAGGGACATGGCGAGTTAACGGAATTGCAAACCAAAGACCTGGATAAAAGTTTGCGCCAATATTATGATACCGATCGTATTTTACTCGATTCGGTGGTGCAAATCAGTCCCGAAAATTGTGCGTTGGTGATTGTTGCCAAACCACGCGGCACTTTTTCGGAAAAAGATAAATTCAAGCTCGATCAGTACGCCATGAACGGCGGAAAAATTATTTGGCTGATCGATCGTTTGGGTGTGGATTTGGACAGCATGGGAATCAACGGGCGTTTTGTGCCCACCGATTATCCCTTGGCCATTGAGGATATGTTGTTTAAATATGGTGTGCGCATTCAGCCCGATTTGGTATTGGATATGGAATGTACTAAAATTCCACTTCGAGTGGGAAATATGGGGGGTGCGCCTCAGCTGGAATTATTTGATTGGTATTACCACATTGCGGCCCAGCCCAAGGGTAAACATCCGATTGTGAAAAATCTGGACCGGGTAGAACTTGATTTTTGCTCGTCTATTGATACAATTCGAACTAAAACTCCGATTAACAAAACGATTTTGATCAGTTCAAGTCGCTATAGCCGATTGAATTTCAGCCCGGTAGATTTAAATTTTGAAGTTTTAAAGTATGAGCCCGACCCGAGCAAGTTTGATAAAGGTCCGCAGACCTTAGCCGTATTGCTCGAGGGTATTTTTCCGTCCAATTTTGAAAATCGGGTTTCGGAGGAAATGGTGGCCACTTTGAAAAAAATCGGAATGGATTTTCGTGCGCAAAGTGTACCAACCCGAATGCTGGTGGTAAGTGATGGCGGGGTGGCGGCCAATTTTATCCGCGATCAGGCACAAAAAGAATGGTTGCCCTTGGGTTTTAACCGTTTTGAAAAAATCACGTATGCGAACAAGGATTTTATGCTCAATTCGATTGAGTATATCATTGATCCAAAAGGGGTAATTGGCGCGCGTACCAAGGAAGTAAAATTGCGTTTGCTGGATACCGTGCGGGCCAATGCGGAAGTTAATTTTTGGCGGGGCATCAATATCGGGATTCCATTGTTGTTGCTGGGTTTGTTTGGATTTATCTTTATTTGGCTGCGCAAACGGCGGTACGCTTCCTAAAAAAGCTTCATTTGTATGATAAAACGTGTTGTCAAGCTCACTTTTCGGCCTGAAGCAGTTGATGCTTTTATTTCGGAGGTTTTTGAAAAGAGCAAAGTACAAATTCGGGCATTTCCAGGGTGTTTGCACATGGAACTGCTGCGCAATATTGCCGCGCCCAATGTGTTGTTTACGTTGAGTATGTGGGAAAACGAAGTAGCGCTGGATACGTATCGGCAGTCTGAATTATTTAAAGAGACCTGGGCAAAAACCAAGGTGCTGTTTTTGGAAAAAGCGGAAGCCTGGTCGACAGAAGTGTTGGATCATCCTGAATAAACATGACCACATAAAGATACCCTGCACGTATGACAAACACTTATTTTCAATGGAAGGGCGGACGCTTGGCGCTTTTGTCCCTGGTCCTCCTAAGTATGGCTTTTCGGTTTTTGCCGATCGGTTCAAAATCCCCGTTGCCAGTCGACCCGGAAAAAACGGATGCCTGGGGATTTTTCGCCCATAAACGCATCAACCGCTTGGCGGTGCTCACGTTGCCGCCCAAGATGATGGTGTTTTTCAAACCAAACATTGACTATATCACCGACCATGCCGTTGACCCCGATATGCGCCGGTACGCCACCCGCTTTGAAGCGCCCCGGCACTATATTGACCTGGATAATTATGGTCCGCCGTTCGATGCCTTGCCCCGCACCTGGCTGGAGGCGATGATAAAATATACGGATTTGTGGGTGGTGAGCCCTGCCGGTGACACCGTATTATTATATGGAAAAACCTTGCCCGTTCCAGACCAGCAAATGAAGGCGTACAAAAACTTTTTTGCCCGCCAGGTTTTGCCCCATTATTACGACAATACTGAAACAGTGGAAGCCGATTCCTTGACGGCTTTTGTGCAAGCGCGCGGCTTGAATTTTCAACCAAGCGCGGCTTTTTTTAAAGACCATCTTTCCGAGCATGGTATTGTGCCCTGGCATTTGCAAAAAATGCAGCGTGACCTGACGGAGGCATTTCGGCGCCGCGATGCCAAGCGTATTTTGCGGTTGGCCGCCGATTTTGGGCATTATATTGGCGATGCGCACGTGCCCTTGCACACATGTAGCAATTACAATGGTCAAAAAACGGGTCAGCACGGCATTCATGGTTTTTGGGAAAGCCGCATACCCGAATTGTTTGCTGATGAAACCTATGATTATTTGGTTGGAAAGCCGAGTTATCTTGAAAATACCAGCGATTTTTTCTGGAACACGGTTTTCGAAAGCAACAGCATGGTGGATAGTGTGTTAGACATTGAACGCGCCATGCGCCTGAGTTTTCCGGAAGACCGGCAGATGTGTCCGGACATGCGCCTTGGGGTGATGGTGCTTGCGCCTTGCCGCGATTTTGCCGACGCCTACCAAAAAGCACTTTCCAATATGGTGGAACGGCGCATGCGTGCAACGATTCACGCCGTGGGTAGCGCCTGGTACACAGCCTGGGTAGATGCAGGACAGCCCGACCTTTCCAACATGGAGGCGCCTTTGCAAACAGAAGTCGATTTGGAGGATGAGGCTGCCCTCAAAAAAGCATTTCAGGCGGGCAAAATTCAAGGCCGGCCGGAGGATCAATAAAATTCGTCAAGTTATTAACAATCAATCACTTGTCGGGGTAGACCCGCACAACCCGTTTTTATATGACCTTAGTGGAAGAATTCAATGATTACCGCGCCAAAATGAACGAGCGCATTTTGGCCAATGACAACAAAGTAATCAAGCGTTTTTGGAGTTTGGATAATCAAACCTATCAGGAAGGCGCCCTGGATGTTAAGACGAAAGAGATGTTGGGCCTGGTTGCTTCCATGGTATTGCGGTGCGATGATTGCATCAAATACCACTTGGGCAAATGCTATGAATTAGCCGTGACCACCGATCAGATTTTCGAAATTTTCGCCGTTGCCAATATGGTGGGTGGCTCTATCTGTATTCCACATACGCGCCGTGCGGTAGAGTATTGGGAAGCTTTGCAGGCGCAGTAAAACCTCCCCATAAGTCTAATCTACATACACCACTTTGCGCAGCAACCGCAATCCCACGCCTATTTCGAGGGTCGTGTTGCGAATGCGACGTTCTGGTATAGATAAGGTAGTGCCTGGAAAATTAGGATTGATGACGTTGTTGGCCGCCCCTTGCCGGTATTGCAAGGTAACATCGGGATGGAGCGAAACTTTGAGTTCGGCACCAATTACTTCGCCCAAGGGAAGTTCAATACCACCACCCAGGGAAACACCGCCAATTAGTTTTCTTACCCCACCTTCAAAGGGGTAAAATGCTGGATTGGCTTTTGCATTTGGCAATTCACCCAGGTTGGTGCTCAAGGTGTAATCACCGCGCAAACCTGCGAAAAAATAATAGCGTGTATGCTCGTTGCTCCCCAGGGGGTATTTCTGTTTGGCACCCAAAATGAGCGATAAATTTCTGAATTCGAAGCGCTCTGTGGTGAAACTGGAACCAGGAAGCCCTGAATTCACATTGTAAAATAAAAAACGAACAGCGCTTCCCTTTACGTGGTAACCCATTTGGATAAACAAGGAACTTCGGTCTTCGTCGTTATTGACCGTTTCTATGGCAAGGGCAAAATGCGAAGCCAAAAGTACTTGTCGATCAAAAGAGTTATCCCATTTTTGGGTACCCAGGCTAAGGCCGCCTTGAAAAACATAAGCGGTTGATTGTGCCTTTATTGATCCAAAAAAGCATCCGCCGAACAATATAAGTAGTAAGAATCGCATTGTTTTGCTGTTTTGAGCGCAAAGTACTGCATTTGTCACAAAAATTTGCAACAGCCCCCTGAACCAGCCTACCTTTGGGCTGTTTGCTTGCTAACAGATTAGAAATGAACCAAGATTTGATGACTGACAACCCCACTTTTGAGTTTTTTGCCTATCAAAGACCAGATATGGTTGCTGTGGAGGCCGAATTTAACACCCAATTGTTGCAATTTGAAACCGCTGAAGGTTTCGATGCACAATATGTAGCGCTCCAAGCATTGAACGCCCAGCGCGAGGAGTTCTGGACGATGTATAATTTGAGCTATATTCGACACAGTTCTAATACCAACGATGCTTTTTACGAAGCAGAAAATGATTATTTCGATACGCAATTGCCTGCTTATGAAGCATTGAACAATCGTTTTTTTAAAGCCCTGATTGCTACGCCCTTTCGCGAAGCCTTGGAGCAAAAATTTGGGAAACAGCTTTTTACCCTGGCGGATTTGGCGCTTAAAACTTTTAAGCCGGGTATTGAAGCGGCCTTACAAAAAGAGAACGCGCTGAGTTCGGAATACACCAAAATTAAGGCCCAAGCAAAAATTGAGTTTGAAGGAACAACCTATAACCTGAGTAATATTCAGCCCATTGAATTATCGGACGACCCCAAAACACGGCGTGCAGCCATGCAGGCGCGTTGGCGGTTTTACGCCGCACAAGCGCCGGTAGTAGAAGGCATTTTTGATGAAATGGTGCACTTGCGGCATCAAATTTCGCAAGATTTGGGCTACAAAAATTTTGTGGAAGTGGGCTATGCGCGCATGCGCCGCTCCGATTACACCCCGGACATGGTGGCCAATTACCGCAAACAAATTCGGGAATTGATTGTACCGCTGGCAGGCGAATTGTACGAGCGGCAGCGGGTACGTTTAGGTTTGGAGAAAATGACTTATTACGACGAGGAGTATAAATTTACTTCCGGCAACCCCAAGCCCATCGGCACCCCCGATGAAATTGTGGCCAATGCGGCCAAGATGTACCATGCCCTTTCGCCCCAAACGGATGCGTTTTTCCAGTTTATGCAAAAAACGCATTTGATGGACCTCGTCAACCGAGATGGAAAAGCCCCCATGGGATATTGTACCTATTTGGGAAAATACCAGGCGCCGTTTATTTTTTCAAACTTCAATGGCACCAGTGGTGATATTGATGTGTTGACCCACGAGGCCGGACATGCATTTCAGGTATGGTCGAGCGGACAGCAATTTGAGTTTGACGAATACCATTGGCCCACCAGCGACGCCGCGGAAATCCACTCGATGAGTATGGAATTTTTTACCTGGCCCTGGATGGAATTGTTTTTTGGTCCGGACACCGAGAAATACCACTTTATGCACTTAGGCAATGCGATCCAGTTTTTGCCTTATGGCGTAGCAGTGGATGAGTTTCAGCATATTGTGTATGAAAATCCGGATATGACGCCTGCCGAGCGCAATGCGGCCTGGAGCGCCCTTGAAAAAATTTATTTGCCCCACCGAAATTACGATGGCAATACCTTTTTGGAGAACGGTGGTTATTGGCAAAAACAGGGGCATATTTTCAACTCGCCCTTTTATTACATCGACTATACGCTTGCCCAGATTTGTGCTTTTCAGTTTTGGGTGCGGGATCGCCACAACCACGCCGATGCCTGGAAAGATTACGTTGCACTTTGTCAGGCAGGTGGTAGCAAATCCTTTTTGGACCTGGTAAAATTGGCCAATTTGCGTTCTCCTTTTGAAGATGGCAGTGTAGAAAGTGTGGTCGGTGAAATTCGGAAGTTTTTTGCCTCCGTGGATGACACCAAATTTTAATTGTTTCAACCCTTACAAACGATAGAGGATGCGTACGATTTGCTGCTTATTTATTTTTTTAATGGCTTCTGCTTTTATGCCCATTCAGCCGGTTGCAGAAGGGCCAGCGTTGAAATTGGCGTTGCTGAAATATGCGGGTGGAGGCGATTGGTACAACGATGTAAACTCGCTTAAAAACCTGGCAAAGTTTTGCAACGAAAACCTCCGCACGAATTTTGATCTGGAATACGCGACGGTAGAACCCGGCAGTGCCGAACTTTTCAATTACCCCTTGGTGTATGCGACGGGACACGGCAATATGTTATTCAGCGATTTGGAAGCCCGAAATTTGCGGGCATACTTGGAAGGCGGCGGATTTTTGATCCTGAACGACGATTTTGGGCTGGATCCTTTTGTACGCCCGAGCATGAAAAAGGTGTTTCCGGAGCTGGATTTTGTGGAATTGCCTTTTAGTCACCCGATTTACCACCAACGGTATGACTTTAAAAATGGCCTGCCAAAAATTCACGAGCACGATGGAAAACCTGCCCAAGGCTTTGGCCTGATTTGGCAAGGCCGCCTGGTTTGTTATTACGATTTCGAAACCGATCTCGGCGATGGCTGGGACGATGTACACAATGACCCGCAGGATTTGCGCACGAAAGCGTTGCAAATGGGGGCTAATATTGTGCAATTTGTATTTGGAGTGCAGTGAGAAAGGGGGTTCCACGGAGGAGCTCGGAGGTACGAGTTACACGGAGGTTTAAATTTTCTCCGCGTAACTCCATACCTCCGAGCTCCTCCGTGGAACCTTTTTTTCTCCGCAGAACCCCTTTTCTCCGCGTAACTCCATACCTCCGAGCTCCTCCGTGGAACCCCTTTTTTCCGTGGAACCCCTTTTCTCCGCGTAACTCCATACCTCCGAGCTCCTCCGTGGAACCCATTTCCCTCTCAAATTACAAATTATCCAGGAAGAACCGCTCAATTTTTTCAAACAAATGCACCCGGTCCTTCCCCAACACATTGTGCAGGTGCTCCGGATATACGAAATAGTCGATTTGTTTGTTTTTTTCAACACAGCGTTTGATGTAGCGCAGCGAGTTTTGCCACAATACCACATCATCCGAGCTGCCGTGGATCATGAGTAAGCGACCGTTCAAGTTGTCGATATAGTTAAACAAGCTGCTTTTTTGGTATCCTTCCGGATTTTCCTGGGGTGTATCCATGTAGCGCTCGGTGTACATAATCTCGTACATCCGCCAATCGATGACCGGGCCACCGGCTACCCCACATTTGAAAGCACCCGTTGCTTCCGGACGCGTCAGGAGGGAGGTGGCCATAAAACCGCCAAAACTCCATCCATATACCCCGATGCGTGCAGGATCCACAAAGGTTTGCGCTTTCAGGTATTGTACACCCGCCAATTGGTCTTCAATTTCGGCATCACCCAATTTTCGGTGTACAGCGCTTTCAAAAATAAATCCGCGGTTAGCAGATCCGCGGCCATCAAGCACAAATGTGATATAACCTTGCTGTGCCATGTGGTGCATCCACAATTCGCCGCCGCCCAGCCAGGAGTTGGTGACCATTTGCACATGTGGCCCATTGTACACATATACAATCACCGGATATTTCTTTTTCGCGTCAAAATCAGGTGGAAGAATCATACGAGCATTCAAGGTCGTGCCGCTTGCGGTTGGTAATGTGAGGATGCGGGTTAACCCAATTTGAATGCCTTCCAGTGGATTTTTCGCGCCGAACACGATTTGACGATTGGCGGGATTGGCGGTTGGGTGCACATAAACCAAACGCGGCGTGGCTAAATTCGAAAAATTATCAACCGCCCATTCGCCCGTGCTATTAAAGGAACCATTGTGGATGCCTTCTTCATCGTTCATTTTTGTGAGTACGCCGGTTTGCACTTGCACGCTGTACACATAACGGTTAAAACCCGTTTCATCGGCCACCTGGTAGAAGAACGTAGATCCATTGCTCGAAAATCCGTACGTATTGGTGACCGGCATGGCGCCTTTGCTGAGTTGGCGGATCATTTTACCCGATAAATCATACAAATACAAGTGGTTGTACCCGTTGCGTTCACTTTGCCAGATAAACTGATCGTTTTTACCTTCTACAAATTGAGCCGGGTGTTCAGGTTCTACCCAACGGTCGCTGGTTTCTTCAAATAAAGTAGCCACCAAAGCGCCAGTTGCGGCATCAAATTGCCGAAGCCAAAGGTGATTTTGGCCGCGATTGACCACCGCCACGAGGATGTATTTTTCATCCGGGCTCCAGGCGATGTTGGTGAGGTATTGTTCTTCGGGTTCGCCCGTTTCGAGGTAAATGGATTTGCCACTTTGGGTATCGTACACCCCGATGGTCACCTGATGACTTTTTGCACCGGCGTATGGGTAACGAATCATTTTTGCCTGGGCGGGCATAGAATCGAGCTGATAAATGGGGTATTGGGTAACCATGCGCTCGTCCATGCGGTAATAGGCCAAATAACGACCGGCAGGACTCCAATACGTGCCTTTTGAAATACCAAACTCGTCGCGGTGTACACTTTTGCCATAAACAATGCCCTTTTCTTCACTTTGTGCAACCCCAAGGTCTTTCCCGCCGATGTTGACAAACAGGCCATTGTTAAGGGTATAGGCTACTTTGTATGTTTTAGACTCAATGTCTACGCTTTCAGCCGTTTCGGGATACCAGTTTTTGCGGGTAATTGCACCGTTGGTCGAGCCAGTATAAATCGCGGATCCGGCTGTGAACCAATAGTTTTCCTGGTTGATCCAATTTAGTGCGGGTAATGTTTCCACACTTTTGGCGCTATTTTTTGCTAAACCCGCATTGATATCGGGCAATAAACTCAACGTATCGGTGGCTAAATTGGCAGCATTTACCCGTACTATTTTTGAACTAATAACATGGGTAAATTGGCTGGTACCCGGTATCCATTGCAGTTGGCGGAGGTTGGCCGGTGCAAGGGTGCTGCGGCCTTTCAAAATGGCGTCGGCCATCGAAAGTTTGGATTGAGCCGGAAGTAAAAAGGGAAACAGAAGGAGTAAGTACCCAAAGGCAATTCTATTCATTGTAACGCCGGTTATATGGCGCACAAAAATACAAGGATTCGTGGGGCAAAACAGCGCGATTGGGCAAGGAACTATTTAAAATAACTAAAATGGCAGTTCATCCTCTTCTTCAAACTCATAACTTCTTACAAAATCTTTGAAATTACGCTCTTCCCGAATCAATTCCATGTTCTTTTTTACTTGCTTAACCACGTTTTTTTGTTTTTGAACATGGCGTTCGATGTTCCGCAACATAGCGGCCTGATTGCGGTCATAAAACATGGCATATCGGTTACCGTTTCCTTCGGGCGACGAAAAATAAATTTCTTCTTCCAGTTCCCGGGCTTGTTGTTGCAGCGACGTGTTAAAATATTTGAGTTGTGCATCATCAAAATCGGCAAACACATTTTCGCGGTCGGTCAGCATCGTCATCTGTAATTCGAGCAATTGCAAGTGGTCGTCGGCATCATAAGCGCCCGTAATTTGCTTCATCAATTCGGTTTTTTCTGCGCGCAAAGTCTCATCCGGTTCCTTATCCGGGTGAAAATGGCGTACCAGGTCGAAGTAAATTTGGCGGGTAGTTTTTTTAACGGCCAATGCAGCCTCCTCCCGTTTGGCTTCTGCGGCGAGGGCGGAATCACTTTTTTTGCGATTGGCTTTTTCTTCAGCGCGCGCTTGTTCCTCGGCTTCAAATTCGGCGCGTTTTTCGGCAATTTTTTCGTTTATCTTTTCGGGGTCATCGATATCATCCGGCTCAATATCCAGCCCAAACATGTTTTTAAACATTTGGGTGGCTATTATTTTCTCGAATGCTTCTTTTTCAGCCTCAACTTCTTCAAAACTTCGGCCCTTGTCTTCATATTCTGAAAACAAGCTGCGCAGCTCCTCATCTTCATACAGAAACTCATGCTGAAGCAAGCCTGTGATTTCTTCCTGCATGATTACGGCAAACTTTCCCTTTTCTTTTTTAGAAAGTTTGCTCTTGAAACTGCTATGATGCAAGGCAAAAACCCATTCACGAAAAGTACTGATGTAATTTTTTTCAGAAGGCGCAATGCGTTTATCACCCAGCTGGCGCAATTCCATATCCAGCACTTTTACCTGCTCAATATCCGCGCGCAAAGCCTTGATCTTTTTCACCAGGGTATTAAACCGCTTTTGCTCCTTGCTGAGTTTTTGATCGGCTTTTTTGCCTTTTACGATTTCGAGTTGTTTTGACATGACACCTGTTTTACTATTGGTAAAGGTAGAATCTGAAAAAATAAAACGCGTGGAGATTTAAATTAATTCCTAAAAAAACGGTTGCCCGCCACCAAGCGAACAACCGTTTGAATATAAGATGAAAGCCAATGGTCTATTACAAACCAAAGTCTTTGCGGATTTTGTTCAAGGCGCTACCGGCAATTACCCACTCGATTTGTTGTTCGTTGTAGGTATGGTTCACAGCAAATTTCTCCTTAGAGCCGTCGGCATGTTCCAACACGATAAACAATTGTTTGCCTGGTGCAAAAGTGTCGAACCCTTCGATGCTCACTTTATCATCCTGGCGAATTTTGTCATAGTCGGCGGTGTTGGCAAACGTCAAGGCCAACATACCTTGCTTTTTCAGGTTGGTTTGGTGAATTCGTGCGAATGATTTCACACAAACCACTTTTACACCCAAATAGCGCGGTTCCATGGCAGCATGCTCGCGGCTGGAGCCTTCACCATAGTTTTCTTCGCCAAATACGATGGTTCCAATGCCTTTTTTCTGGTAAAAACGGGCTGAGGCAGGTACTTCCATCCATTCGTTTTTCTCAAGGTTGAGCACTTTGTTGCGCTCATCGTTGAAAGCGTTGGTGGCGCCGATCAGACAGTTGTTGGAAATATTTTCGAGGTGACCGCGGTATTTCAACCATGGGCCCGCCATAGAGATATGGTCGGTCGTACATTTACCTTTTGCTTTGATCAACAGACGCATGCCTTGCAATTCTGCATTGGTAATGGGCGTGAAAGGCTTCAACAATTGCAGACGATCCGATTTTTTGTCTACCGCAATTTTTACACCGCCTTTTGCCGGGGCAATGTAACCAGCGTCTTCTACCGCGAAGCCATTTTTAGGCAACTCGATGCCTTTCGGTGGATCCAGGGTTACCGTTTCGCCGTTTCTGTTCACTAAAGTGCCTTTTTTCGGATTGAAAGAAAGGTCGCCCGCGATCGCGAATGCCGTTACAATTTCAGGGGATGCTACAAATGCATGCGTATTCGGATTGCCATCGTTCCGACCGGTGAAGTTCCGGTTGAATGATGTCATAATCGAGTTAGCACGTTTTTGATCATCGATGTGGCGTGACCACTGACCGATACAAGGTCCGCAAGCGTTGGCCAACACGACACCGCCAATTCCTTCGAATGCAGCCAAAATTCCGTCGCGTTCTGCGGTAAAACGAATCAGCTCTGAACCCGGTGTTACCGTAAATTCTGCTTTTACTTCCAGGTTTTTGTCTTTTGCCTGCTGCGCAATAGAGGCCGCACGGGTAAGATCTTCATAGCTGGAGTTGGTACAAGAACCGATCAAACCTACTTCCAATCGAACCGGGTAGTTGTTCTTTTTAACGGCTGCTGCAAATTTCGACAACGGCCAAGCCAAATCGGGCGTAAATGGTCCGTTGATATGTGGTTCCAATTTCGACAAATCAATTTCAATGACCTGATCGAAATATTTTTCCGGATTGGCGTAGCATTCCGCGTCGCCGGTAAGGTAATCGGCCACTTTGTTACACATGGCAGCCACTTTGTTGCGGCCAGTTGCTTTGAGGTAGCGCGCCATACTTTTGTCGTAACCGAAAGTAGACGTGGTCGCACCAATTTCAGCGCCCATGTTGCAAATGGTGCCTTTACCGGTAGCGCTCATGCTTTGTGCGCCTTTACCGAAATATTCAACGATGGCACCGGTACCGCCTTTTACGGTCAAAATACCAGCCACTTTCAAAATTACGTCTTTCGGAGATGCCCAACCGCGCAATTTGCCGGTCAAATGCACGCCGATCAATTTTGGCATTTGCAATTCCCAGCCCATGCCGCTCATCGCATCTACCGCATCAGCACCACCTACACCGATGGCAACCATGCCCAAACCACCCGCATTCACGGTGTGTGAGTCGGTACCAATCATCATACCACCTGGGAAACCGTAGTTTTCCAATACAATTTGGTGAATAATACCCGCACCTGGTTTCCAGAAACCGATACCATATTTTTGGCTTACGGTGCTCAAAAAATCAAATACTTCTTTGTTTTTATCCAAAGCGATCGCCATATCCTTCGCAGCGCCTACTTCTGCCGTGATCAAGTGATCGCAGTGTACGGTGGAAGGAACGGCCACTTTTTTACGACCACAGGTCATAAATTGCAAAAGAGCCATTTGTGCGGTCGCATCTTGCATTGCAACACGGTCTACCTGAAAAAACACATAATCCGAGCCGCGCTTGTATTCCTGTTGCGGACTGTCGGTATGCAAATGCGCATAAAGAATTTTTTCAGAAAGGGTTAGGGGCCTGCCTAATTGCGCTTTGGCGGCGTCCACACGCGCGGGGAAATTTTTGTAAAACTCCCGCAACATTTTTAGGTCAAAAATCATATTGGATAAACGGTTGACGGTTGACAATTATCGGTGTCATTCAGTATCATAACCGCTCAAAAGGCGCTTTGTTACACTGAATTGCGCAAATGTAAAGAAACAAGCGCTTTAGAAAGCCAAACAAAGCGATAAACGTTTCAAAGTGACCAAATTCTTTACATGCGGCTTTATGTGAACAACAAATTTTTCAATTCTTCCACTTTTCCGAGCGTCATTACCCGGATACCGAAGCGGCCCGGATCTACCCCTTTCATCCCATATTTTGATACGTAAATGGCCTTAAAGCCCAAGCGATCGGCCTCCTGGATGCGCTGCTCAACCCGGTTTACTGCCCGAATTTCGCCCGAAAGCCCCACTTCGCCTGCAAAACAGATATTAGAAGGAATGCTCACATCCAACAAGGAAGAAATCAAAGCCGCTACAATCGATAGGTCAATGGCCGGATCATCCACGCGAATGCCGCCCGCAATGTTGAGAAACACGTCGTTGATGCTGAAAAAATAACCGCAGCGTTTTTCTAGTACCGCCAGCAACATCGACAAGCGCCGCATGTCAAAACCGGTGGCCGAGCGTTGCGGGGTGCCAAATACAGCTTTGCTCACCAGCGCCTGTGCCTCAATCAGCATTGGGCGCATGCCTTCCATGGTGGCGGCAACCGCACTTCCGCTCAATTCTTCGTCTTTTTGGCTGAGCAACAGCTCGGAAGGATTGCTCACTTCCCGCAGTCCGGCCGATTGCATCTGGTAAATGCCCATTTCATCGGTGCTGCCAAAGCGGTTTTTCAGCGTGCGCAAAATCCGATAAGTATTGTGTCGGTCGCCCTCAAATTGCAAAACACAATCCACAATATGCTCCAGCAATTTTGGACCCGCGATTTCGCCCTCCTTGTTAATATGTCCGATCAAAAAAACGGGAATATTGGTTTCCTTGGCAAAGCGCAACAACTCGCCCGCGCACTCGCGCACCTGCGAAATGCTGCCCGGGGTGCTTTCGATGTGCGGACTGCTCAGGGTTTGGATCGAATCGACAATTAGCAATTGCGGTTGCAGGTCCTGGGCCATGCTCAGCATTTTGGAGCTGTTGGTTTCAGTCAGGATATAACATTCCGATTTGAAAATGCCAATACGGTCGGCGCGCATCTTGATTTGCTCTTCGCTTTCTTCGCCACTTACGTACAGAATTTTGGCGGGCAATTGCATGGCCACTTGCAGCAGCAGCGTGCTTTTTCCGATGCCCGGTTGTCCGCCGATCAATACCAAAGATCCTGGTACAATACCGCCGCCCAATACCCGGTTGAGTTCTTCATCGGGCGTAGCCAGTCGGATGGTGGTGCCCGTTTCAATTTGTTTGAGGAGAATTGCGCGAGGGCCTTCCGATTTTCCGGGTGCAGCCCAAGACTTGCGACGTTCTTCGCCGGTGGTCTCTTTTTGGATCAATTCTTCCTGGTACGTATTCCATTCGCCGCATTGCGGGCATTTCCCCAACCATTTCGGTGCAGAGGCGCCACAGTTGGAACAGAAAAAAATTGTTTTTGCTTTGGCCATTTTTGGGCGCTTCTTAAAATATAGGCAAACTTATTGCTTATGCACAGGCGTTGCGTTATGCCTGCCGCCAAATTTCCAAAAAGCGCTGAATGACCGTTTTGTTTTCACGGTACACTTTTGCGCCACGGGTGGCGGTAACAATACTGCAAGGTACTTCTTTCGAAACTTCGCGTTGCGACATGCCCTGATCGAATGCGTCGAAAATTTTCCAGCGTTCGAGCATCATGGCGCGTTCGTTTTCGGTAAAAGTAAGACGAAGTAATTCGTCAAATTCAGTTTCCGATTGGGCAGATTGGAATAGTTTGTACAACATAAGATGGTTAGGTGTTGGGCGCGTTTTCCTTTTGCAAAGTTGTAAAGGATCTTTTAATTTTTTCGAGAAACCTTTTTAATCCTAAAATCCCTCAAATCACAGTTTAACATCGCATTTTTGCACCCTTATGCGGCTATCCGTTATTATCGTCAATTATAATGTGCGCCATTTCCTCGAACAGGCGCTGCGTTCCGTCCGAAAAGCCATGCTTGGCATCGATGGCGAAGTGTGGGTAGTCGACAATAACTCGGTGGATGATTCTGTGCGCATGGTGCAGGAAATTTTTCCTGAGGTCAAACTCATTGCCAATCAGCACAATCCGGGGTTTTCGATTGCCAACAACCAGGCCATTCGCGAAAGTACGGGCGAATATGTGCTTTTACTCAATCCGGATACTTTGGTAGAAGAAGATACTTTTTCCAAATGCCTGGATTTTATGGATGCGCATCCAGCAGCCGGCGCGCTGGGGGTGAAACTGATTGATGGCAGCGGAAAATTTTTGCCCGAAAGCAAGCGCGGTTTTCCTACGCCCTGGGTTGCTTTTTGTAAAACGGTGGGTTTATCCTCCTTTTTTCCAAAAAGTAAATGGTTCAATCAGTATTACCTAGGTTTTCTGGGTGAAAATGAAACGAATGAAATAGACGTGCTGGTGGGTGCTTTTATGTTTATGCGCCGTACCGCCCTGGATAAAGCCGGATTGTTGGACGAGGCTTTTTTTATGTACGGTGAAGATATTGATTTGTCGTACCGCATTACGCAAGCGGGGTTTAAAAACTACTATTTTCCCGAAACCAAAATTATCCATTACAAAGGGGAAAGCACCAAAAAAGGCAGCCTGAATTATGTGCGAACATTTTATCAGGCGATGATCATTTTTGCGCGCAAACATTTTGAGGGACGTAGCGCGGGTTTATTTGTGTTGATGTTGCAAGCGGCCATTTGGTTGCGGGCAGGTATTACCTTGACAAAAAACTTTTTTGAAAAAATATGGTTGCCCGCGCTTGATGCGATCATCATTTATATTGGGTTGTTTTTTTTAAAAGATTTTTGGGCAAACTACTATTACAAAGATCCGTATTGGTTTAAACCGAATGTGCTTTGGTTCAATTTTCCCTTGTACATCCTGATTTGGCTGGGCACTGCCTGGCTCAATGGCGCTTATGACCAACGCTATAATTTGCGGCAACTGGTGCGCGGCCTGGGTTTTGGAACCCTTATTTTGGCAGCAGTATATGGTTTTTTGGACCTCGATTACCGGCCCTCGCGCGCGCTGGTGCTCATGGGTGCGGTGTGGGCCGTTTTATCAACTGTGGGTATTCGGGCTTTGGCTTATTTTAAGCAATACCGCAACTTCGACATCGGCCACGATAAAGTTAAAAACCTCATCATCATTGGCAGTACTGCCGAATCGAACCGGGTAATGGGTTTGCTCAATCAGGTAGGGGTTCAAAAAAATTTGATCGGGTACATAGATCCGACCATGGGCATGGGCCAACAAATTGAAGAAAAAGCAGCGTTACAAATGCAACGACCCGGCCTGGGTGGCGCGTTAGGCTGGTTAGATCAGCTGGATGAAATTGTGCGTATTTACAACATCGAAGAAATTATTTTTTGCTCTAAAGACCTGCGTTCGCAAGAAATTTTGTCCTGGATGACCCGTTTGGGGGCCGGTATATCTTATAAAATTGTACCAGAAGAAAGCCTGAGCATCATTGGCAGCAGCAGCAAAAACGAGCCAGGAGAGTTGTACACCATTGAAATTCGGTACAATATTGCCCAGCCTGGTCAACGGCGCAACAAAAGGGTATTGGATGTACTGGTATGTGGTTTGTTGTTGCTTAGTTGCCCAATTTGGGTTGTTTTTTCGGAAAAACGTACTGTTTTGCTCCAATATTGGTTGCCCGTGCTGTTTGGTCAACGGCATTGGGTTGGCTACGCCGCACATCCACAACAAACCATGTTGCCACGGTTGCGGCCAGGGGTGTTTTCCATGTTGGATGCCCTCGATGGAGTCACGCCCACTGCTGCTACCGTGGCAAGGCTCAATTATTTATACGCCAAAGACTGGGGTGTATGGCGCGATCTGGAAATTTTGTACAAAAGCCGGGTCTATAAATCCGAAAAAGGCAACAGACCGGTGTAATTGACTATAACGGCAAGGCCGAATACCGTTCAATAAATGCTTGCAACTCATCCACCATGGCCGGTGATCCAATTGCAATCGTGCTGCGTTGGTGTAATTCGGCCGGTTCCATGTCCAGGATACGTTTCAATTGGGTATTGATGGCTTTGCCACCTGCCTGTTCTACCAGCATCGACAATGGGTTGCATTCATACAACAAACGCAATTTGCCTTTTGGGTACTTGCGCGTGCTGGGGTACAGGAAAATACCGCCGTGGATCAGAATTCGGTGAATATCGCTCACCATGGAACCGATGTAGCGCAGGCCATAGTTTTGATCGGAGCAATGATCGATGTAGCGCCGCATTTCCAGGTCAAATTTGGAATAATATCCCTGATTTACAGAATAATTGGAGCCATTTTCCGGAATGCGCATGTTGCGGTGGCTCAGGCAAAACTCTCCAATAGAAGGATCGAGGGTAAAGCCGTTCACGCCGCGGCCGGTGGTGTACACCAAAATGGTAGAAGTGCCGTACAATACATAGCCGGCAGCCACTTGCTTGGTACCCGCTTGCAAAAAATCTTCGAGGGTTGCCGGTCCATCCGCATCGCTTTTGCGGCGATAAATGGCAAAAATAGTACCCACCGATACATTAACGTCAATATTGGAAGAGCCGTCGAGCGGGTCGAACATTACAATATAGTGGCTCTTTTTAGACGTTATAGGCGGAACATTGATGATATCCGTATTTTCTTCCGACGCGATGGCACAACATTCTCCTGAGTTTTGCAGGCACTCAATGATTTTCTCATTGGCGTACACATCTAATTTTTGTTGGGTGTCACCACTTTGGTTTTCACCGCCATCTGCCACGCCCAGGATATTTACCAGCCCGGCTTTATTTACTTCTCGGTTAATGATTTTGGCGGCCACACCAATATCTCGGAGCAAGCCGGTAAGTTCGCCGGTGGCATATTCAAAATCTTTTTCTGAGCGGATGATAAATTCATCCAAAGTGACAATACGATTTCCAGGAATGCTGGTGTTGCTGTGGCCGCTGGTGCCAGATCTTTTTGTAGCGGAAGACATTGAGCGTGGTGGTGGTGATTTGTTATAAAATAATGGAGGTTAGGCAAAGACAAAAATAACAAAAAACGAATTAAGTGGTAGCTGCTGGTTCGGATTCTTCCACCTCATCCCGGTTGAGCAAATCTATATTCACCACCAGTGCGGCACACATAAAAAACAAGGACCCGATTTTATCCGTTTCCACCAAATCGTTCATCAACATCAGCATATCTACCAGGGTGAAGCACAAAACAGCGGCAATGAGGGTCCTGCGCCGACTTATATTGCGGGTTTGATGAAATATTCTTTGACCATTCAACATGGTAATGATGCTAAAAATCAGGAAAAATAATACACCTGGCAATCCTTGCTCCACCGCCATCATCAAGTAATAGTTGTGGATACCAGAGCGTTCGGGATTATTGCTCACATAAGTTTTAAAACTCGAAACCGTATAGTTTTTATAATACGTGTAAAAAGTACCCGGTCCGAAACCTGTCCAGGGCCTTTCTCGAATCATATAACTTGCTGCTACCCAACGATATACCCGCTCCATCGTCGAAATATCTTCTAATTTCGTGGTCGCCTCCAGCAAACTTTCAAAACGGGCATGCGTCACCGCCTTTTCGTATTCAGGCGCAAACAGCAGCCAGTTGTCGCGCCTAGACACAAACCCTATTCCCAAGGCAAAAATCAGGCCTGTTCCGATCAGGGCAAAGCGCAAAAACTTCAACCGAATCACCCAATAAATACCGATGGCTGCCACCAAGGCCACATAGGCTGCACGGGTGTACGAAAAATTGATGCCCACTATAAAAGCCAGGATGCCAAAAACGAGGAGTAGCCAGGGCCCCGACCAGCGTTTGTACCAATAGGTGCCGAACCAGATAAAAGGCATAAACACCGCCAGCGAACAGGCGTAGGTTACGTGGTTGCGGAAAAAGGGGCCCATCACATATTCGACCTCCTTAAAAGAAAATCCGATCATGGCATGGCGCACCAGCACAATCAACATGGCCACCAAAAGGGGAATAAAAAACCACCATAGATGTTTTTTGAAATCCCGAGTACTGTTGAGTATGTGGGCCGTTAAAAAGTAAAAAACGATCACGTACCAGCCTTTTGCCAGCCAATATTTTAGGGAAATAAAGGTGTTTTGCGAACTAATCATACACACACTCATCCAGGCCAAATGCAGCAATAACGCAATGGTTATCGGATGCCGCAAAAACCGGGCGTCTACCAGCGACCAGTTTTTCAAAAACCACAAGCTGCCGGTAAGGGTTAGCAGCCACATAAATTGTTCGGAAGGAAAATCGGTCGCAAAGCCGCCTGGCAAATCCTGCTCAATAGAAAGCGGGATGAACGCCAGCATTAAAAAGTAAATTTTTCTAAAATCAAGCACAGAAAGCCAAACCAGGGCCAACATGGCCGGCAATGCGAGCAACCAAAGTGCTTCCAGCGCAATCCCGGCGATAATGGCACCCACGCCGATGGTCGCAAACAAGGCGAAAAGGCCTCCTTGCGGATGTTGGGCAGGTACCGACCAAAGGGTGCTGAAGCGGTTGCGCATGGGATGGCTTCGGTCTAGGGCTTTTTAGTAATCTCCGACCAGTTAAAATCGCGGTAACTATCGAAAATTAATACCCCAATAATTGAAAAGAACAATGCGGCAACCATCGCGGCAAGGATGAGCATGGTGCGTTTGGGACGGCTTTTAATCAACGGAACATCCGCTGCTTCCAGCAATTGCACCGCCGGAATATTGGTATTGTAGGCTGCTTTAATTTGATTGTATCGCTCCTGGTCAAAGCTTAATTGTTTGCGCGCCTGGAAGTGCAAGTCGGCCAACACCGAAATTTTTGGAAGGCCTTCATTGTATTGCTTCAAGGTCAGGTTGTCCGAACTCAAATCTTTCGACATCAATTGTCTGCGCTCCATTTCATAGGCGCGCAGGTCGGCTTTGATATATTGAATGGTATCTTGTGGGATCAGGGGGTTGTTTTCCAGGACTTCCAGACGGGCTTTTCCGTGAATAATTTCCGACTCTGCGGTGGAGAGTTGGCTGGCAATTTGCTCGCCCTGGGTTCCGGCATTATAAATACCATAAAACGCTTGCAGATCGCGCAGGCTATCGCCCAACTGGATCAGTTCTCTTTTTTTGCGGTTCATATTCTCATCAAAAGTAAGCAACAGGGTAGCCTGGCTATTTTTGATCAGTCGTTGGCCAATATCATTAATTTTATCTCGGGCAGCATTGGCCATTTCTGCGGCCATTTTGGGGTCTGTATCTTCCACACTCAGTTCGATCGCGTCATTTTTGTTTTTCTGGGCGGCATAAAGCCCCATAAACCGCTCCCGTATTTTGTATTTGCCTTTTTGGGTGGTCGAGTCAATATCGTAATGATCGTACAGGTGAAACCGCTTTACCATATAATCAATGACTTCCGAGCTGTTGGCAATTTCCGCGATGCGGTCCAGGTCGCGGTCCGATCCAAAATACTGGGTTACCTGACTGGTATAGCCAAAAATGAGTTCCGGATTAGAAAGTTCCGGGCTGGCAGCATAAAAAATAGTGGTTGCCTTGTAGTAGTTGTCGAGCAGCAGGGTGGCGGCAATACTGCCCAGGAGCGTAACGATCATCATATTGCGGATGGCCTTTCTCCATTGATAAATGGAGGCCAACACGCTTACCAGGTTGTCGCGGTTATTCATAAACGTAAGAGTTGTACCGGCAGTCGTAAAAAGTTGGATTCAAAACAGCGCCGCAAAAGTAGTAAAAAACAACACCGCCCGGTGGAACTTTCCATCGGGCGGTGAAACAGTTCCGATTTTAATCGGAACGAATGAAAACAAAATATGCTGCCTGGTGCCTTCAAAAATTACCGGGCACCTTTGCTTTTAGCAGAACCCTTTCCTGAAGACTTGGTCGCAGCGGGCAAAGCGGGTACAAATTTCTCGCATTCAACCAGCATTTGTGCTGCTTTGACTGCGAAACGGCTGTTTGGATCGTCGTCTTTAAATTTGCGTTGCATGAAAAAACGCAATTCTTTCGCAGCCTCATCGTAGCGTTTGGCCTGCAACAGGCATTCGCCACGACGCAAGCGTGCCAACCAGTGAATCGGTTGTACAGCAAAGGAACGTTTGATGGTGTAATCAAAGTCCGAAGCAGCACTTTCCCATTCGTTGCGCTGCATTTTTATCTTGCCGCGTCCGTAATAAGGCTCGGCATTGTTTGGATATAAATCGATGCTTTTGGAAAAGTCGTATAAAGCATCGTTGAAGTTTTGCAATTTATAATTCACATAGCCCCGACGTTCGTAAGCCAGCGCATGTTTTTCATATTTTTCGATCGCACGGCTCAAGGCTTCAGAAGCTTCGATGCGTTTGCCGGCCTCAATCAGTTGGCGACCCAGCATAAACTCGGTTACCGCTGCTTTTTCTGATTTAGGTTCGATATTTTGTTCGTCCAAAATCTGGCCGTTTAATACCCACCATGCGCCCACGTGACCTGCAACGGCAAACTGTGCAATTTCCTTCAGGATCGAAGTCGTGCTGCGCCAGTTTTTTTCGGTGCTCATCAGCGTTTGCTGCGGAACAATAAACGCAAATTCTTCCTCGCTGAAAACCGTTTCGGCTTTGAAAAGTACATCATTTTTAAAATAGCTTTCAATCCGCGTATGCCAATGGCGTAACACCATGTCATACGTGCGTTGAGAACCAAAATCAAGCCTACCTTTAAAAATCAGCTTGAGTAATTGAGTAGCCTGCGCTTGCGTAGTCATCTTAACTGCTGTTTATATATAGTGTCGTTGCTCCTGTTCTCGTAAAATGCGTTAAACAAATTACAAAAATGTACAGTTACAACTGTGTGTTGTTGGCGAAGCCATTGGGTTAGGGGGGTATTTTTAAAGGGCAGCGTAAGTACCGACGATCTCCATCGTACCTTACAAGTGAGACCATTATTAGAGCGAAAAAGCCTTAACACTTATCTGACACTGATAAAAACGGTCGAAATAAAGTGCGAAAACCCTTTGATTGACGAAAGTTGTACAAATTCGTCAATTGCCAGTAAACCACGAAATCATTAATCTAAATCCCCTTTCAGAAAAAACTCCGGTGATTGGTAATAAGTTCCGGACTAAAGGGGACGCTTTCCCATAGTGGGTACAAATGTGCAGCTATTTTTTGGTTATTACAAGCTCGATGTCTTGAAATTTTTGACAACTCAAAGACATTCACGGGTATATATCTTCGGCTGTTTGTTTGGTTTGCCAACACATAAATTGAGGATTGGCTGTTTCGTAAAAAGGTATTCTGTGAAACGTTTCAAAAAAAATACTTAAAATGGTGTAAGTCAAAGTTTTAAAAAAGTTAATTCAAATGCCAAAATCATATAAAAACTAGCAAAATAGACTTTAAAAAACGGCAAAATAATCGTAATTTTGCAGCCCTATGAAAGAAGAGCAGATTTCAGCAGAAGAACAATCCAAACATGCCTCCGATTATGGCGCGAGTAGCATCACCGCGCTGGAGGGTTTGGAAGCCGTACGCAAACGCCCCGGCATGTACATCGGTAGTACCGACATCAAAGGTTTGCACCATTTGGTGTGGGAGGTTGTAGATAACTCAATCGACGAACACCTTGCCGGTTATTGCACGGATATCTTTGTCACCATTCATGAAAACAATTCCATCACTGTACGCGACAATGGACGAGGTATTCCAACGGGAATGCATCAAAAATTGCAAAAATCGGCCTTAGAAGTGGTCATGACGGTGTTGCACGCAGGCGGTAAGTTTGACAAAAACACCTATAAAGTATCAGGCGGTTTGCACGGTGTGGGTGTTTCCTGTGTAAATGCCTTGTCCATTTATTTACATGCCGAAGTGCACCGCGAAGGCAAGGTATTTGAACAAGAATACAGCCAAGGCAAACCGAAATACGATGTACGCATGATCGGGGATACTACCGACCGCGGTACCATTGTTACGTTTTTGCCCGATCCCGAAATTTTTGAAACGGCAGAATACAAATTTGATATCCTCGCACATCGCCTGCGCGAACTTTCTTTCCTGAATAAGGGCTTGCGGCTCCAACTAACCGACGAGCGTGAAAAAGAGGACGATGGGTCGTTTAAAACCGAAAACTTCCATTCCGAAGGTGGTTTGCAAGAGTTTGTCCAGTTTTTGGATGAGTCCAAAACAAAATTGATCGACAAACCCATTTACATCACCGCCAATGAAGAAGGGGTAGATGTGGAAGTGGCGATTACCTACAATACGTCTTATTCGGAAAATGTGGTTTCGTTTGTAAACAACATCAGTACCCGCGATGGGGGTACCCACGTGAGTGGTTTCCGCCGGGCACTTACCCGCGAATTCAAGAAATATGGCGACGATAATGGCTTTTTCAAAAAAGTGACTTTCGCAATTTCCGGGGAAGACTTTATGGAAGGCCTCACTGCGGTAATTTCGGTAAAAGTGCCGGAACCTCAGTTTAAAGGCCAAACTAAAGGTGAATTAGGCAACTCGGAAGTAACCGGTATTGTAAGCCGCTGTGTGGGCGATGCACTCAAAACCTTTTTGGAAGAAAATCCGGGACATTCCCGCCGCATTATCGACAAAGTAGTTTTGGCAGCAACTGCCCGCAATGCTGCCCGTAAAGCCCGCGAAATGGTGCAACGGAAAGGCGCGCTAACAGGAAGTGGTTTGCCCGGTAAACTAGCCGACTGTGCGAGCCGTATTCCGGCAGAATCAGAAGTGTTTCTTGTCGAAGGAGACTCTGCGGGTGGTACGGCCAAACAGGGCCGCGACCGACACTCGCAAGCAATCCTGCCTTTGCGCGGTAAAATCTTGAATGTTGAGAAAGCGCTGGAATACAAAATTTACGAAAACGAGGAGATCAAAAACATCTTTACCGCGCTCGGGGTAAGTATTTCGGAAAATGATGAAGGCCACCGTATCCTCAATACGGAAAAACTGCGCTACCACAAGGTCGTAATCATGTGTGACGCGGATATCGACGGTAGCCACATTACCACGCTTATTTTGACCTTCTTTTTCCGCTACATGCGCGAATTGATTGTAAACGGTCATATTTATATCGCCCAACCACCCCTTTATTTGGTGAAAAAAGGCAAAAACCAGCGCTACTGCTGGAATGATAAGGAACGCAAAGAAGCTCAACTGGAGTTTTCGGGTGGCAAAGAAGACGATGATTCTGTAAAAGTACAGCGCTATAAGGGTTTGGGTGAAATGAACGCCGAGCAATTGTGGGAAACTACAATGGACCCTAAATTCCGTATTTTGAAACAGGCAACCATCGATGATGCCGCCGAGGCCGATCGGATGTTTGCCATGTTGATGGGCGATGAAGTGCCACCGCGCCGCGCATTTATTGAAGCCAATGCTAAATATGCACGGATTGACGTGTAAAAGGCTGTTTTTACGTTGGGAGGAGGCTTATTTAATTTCCTCCTCCCAGCGCTTTTTAAATTGATCCAATACCCGCTGCTGAAAATTGAGCGGATGATGTTTGGATACATAACGCCGCGACTTGAGGGCCACCTCAAAAACTGTGGGGTCCATCACCCGAAATTTGCGTTGCCAAAACTTTAACGTTAACTGCATGCAACGCTGATCCAACCAAGTGCCCAAGCGACCCGCTAGGAGCCATTCCAATAAATTTTTTAAGTAAAAACGCTGCTTTTTCGCTGGACGCGCCTTTGGATGCGGCGGGAAATTGGGATAGTATTGCCAGGCCCACGGGTTCGCGTTGCAAAATTGCTCATACCACGTTTGGTCATAAAGCGGAAGTAAAGTTACTGTCTCTGTAGCCGTAAACAGGTTTTTTTCTTCAATTTCGAGGTGGGCCGTATCAATAAAGTAATTGACACAGAAGTATTTATGCGAATTAAAAAGCAAAGTCTTTTTAAATAAAATCAGCAAAGTACGCGCCAGCCAAAGTCGACCAGACGCGGTAATCAGGAAATAATCAATATCCCCGTCGGATTTTACAACGCCCTTCGACAAAGAACCCGAAACAAAGACCGCCCGTACAAAGGGGAAACAAGCCATGAGTTTGGACATGCGCAAGGCAATGGGCAGGTACGTTTGCGCCCGTGCCTCCGCTTCTTGTCGTTGTACCAGCCAACGAGGTTCGTTTTTTGTCTGATAATAACCATCAAATTGATAGATAATCCCCTGCGCCACCAATTCATTTAGTTTATCTTCAAGTACTGCTGCACCCTGCTTGCTGTTCGTATACATCCACACTTCATTTGCCGACAATGGGTGGGCAAAAAATTCAAAGTAGAGCAACGTGTGCATCACGGCACAAGTTGTCGGGCAAGCAACATCGATTGACAGGATAATTTCAGACATAAGGTGATTAAAATCGAAGAACAAGATAGTGTGCAATTGCAAATTCACAAACGGTTTTTGTGTATTAAAAAGCCAAAATTATACTGAAATGGGAATAACTATGATTGGAATCAGCTTTTGTTGTGCTGAATCGCAGCTTTAAGATGATTTAAGGTCAATAACCTTGCAGCGTTTTTTACATTGTAATACAACAAATCAATGGATACTACCCTGCTTACGAAATACGATGTAGCGGCGCCGCGTTACACCAGCTACCCGACTGTACCTTATTGGACCGCCCAAACCATGCCTGCTGATACTTGGCTTGATCGGGTGCAAAAGTCAGCAAATTCTGCACTCGCCTTGAGTTTATATGTGCATTTGCCTTTTTGCGATAGCCTTTGTACCTACTGCGGCTGCAACAAGCATATTACCAAAAATCACCGTGTGGAGGAGCCTTATATTGAAACACTGCTCCAGGAATGGAAAATGTACTGCGCAGCTTTGCCCGGTCGGCCCATTTTGAATGAACTGCATTTGGGCGGCGGCACCCCTACCTTTTTTAATGCAAGTAATTTAAAACACTTGGTCGAAAGTATTTTAAAAACCGTCGACTTGCCCGTTGCGCCCGATTTCGGCTTTGAAGCCCATCCCTGGAGTACCACCAAAGCCCATTTGCAAACCTTGTACGACCTGGGATTTCGGCGGGTAAGTATTGGGGTGCAGGATTTTGATGAAGACCTGATGAAATTGGTGAACCGAAGCCAAAGTATTGCATCCATCCAGCGTTGTACGGAAGATGCCCGGGCAATCGGTTATACCTCTATTAATTATGACCTGATTTATGGCTTGCCGCGACAAACACCTGCACATATTGAACGGGTTGCTGATTTTATTGCCCAATTAATGCCCGAACGCATCGCTTTTTACGCCTATGCGCATGTGCCCTGGCTCAAGCGCAGCCAGGATGCCTATTCGGAGGCCGATTTGCCTACAGGGGCCGACAAGCGTTTGCTGTACGAAATAGGGCGCGCCCGTTTTGAAGCCCTGGGATATCAGGAAATTGGCATGGATCATTTTGCATTGCCGCAGGATAGCTTATCCGAAGCACTAAAAATGGGGGTATTACACCGCAATTTTATGGGATATACGACGACCCGCAGTCGTTTGATGATTGGTTTAGGCGCTTCCGCCATCAGCGATACCTGGGATGCTTTTGCGCAGAATGAAAAAAATATTGCCGATTACCAGCGCGTCGTACAGGAGGGGCACTTGCCTGTTTTCAGAGGCCATTTTTTGGATGCGGAAGACCAGTTGCTGCGGATGCATATTTTAAATTTAATGACCCGCTTCGAAACCCGTTGGACGGAGCCACATCCTGCTTTGTCGGCTGCGTTGTTGCGTTTGGAACCCCTTCTGGCCGATGGCTTGGTGGAAATTGAGCCAATGTGTGTAAAAGTAAGCGATGCAGGTCGTGCCTTTTTGCGCAATATTTGTATGGCATTCGATGCCCATTATTGGCAAAAGCAGCCAGCGGGCAGGTTGTTTAGCCAGGCGGTTTAAAAGCGTTTTTTTAGAGCAATAAATTTTGTTCAAATTTGCAGATTGAAAACGCCCCTACACAGGGTAAACGCCATTTTATGCAATACGAAAATACGCTTGCTTTTGCACGCCGCATGGATCGGGAAGATCCTTTGCGCGCTTTCCGGTCTCAGTTTTTGTTTCCCAAACACGACGACAAACCAGCGTTTTATTTTTGTGGCAACTCCTTAGGTTTGCAACCCAAAACCATGCGGCGCGCCCTGATGCAGGAGTTGGATCAATGGCAGCAATATGGGGTAGAAGGGCATTTTAAAGGTGACATGCCCTGGATGTATTACCACAAATTTCTTAAAAACCAAAGTGCGCAAGTGGTGGGCGCGTTGCCCGAAGAGGTGGTTGTGATGAATACCCTGACGGTAAACCTGCATTTGATGATGGTTTCGTTTTATCGTCCCAATGCGCAGCGTTATAAAATTATCATGGAAGCGGGTGCTTTCCCAAGCGATCAGTATGCGATGGAAACCCAGGTACGCTGGCATGGGTACGCGCCAGAAGATGCGATTATTGAAATTGCGCCGCGTGCGGGTGAAGAACACTTGCGGAATGAAGATATTATCGCCATGATTGAGCAAACGGGTGATCAGTTGGCCCTGGTCATGTTTGCAGGCGTAAATTATTACACCGGCCAATTTTTTGATTTACAGGCCATTACCGAGGTTGCGCATCGCGTGGGTGCGCTGGCGGGTTTTGATTTGGCACATACTGCGGGCAATTTGCCCTTGCGCTTGCACGATTGGGGTGCCGATTTTGCCGTTTGGTGCAGTTACAAATATATGAATTCGGGTCCGGGCGGGCCTTCGGGTGCGTTCGTGCACACGCGGCATGCGCACAACCCCGACTTGCCGCGTTTTGCGGGTTGGTGGGGCCACGATGAATCGGAGCGTTTTCAGATGCGAAAGGGATTCAAACCCATGGTGGGTGCAGATGGTTGGCAGTTGAGCAATGCACAAATATTCGCTTTTGCGGCCCACAAAGCCAGTCTGGATATATTTGAAGCGGCGGGTATGGACAATTTGCGCAAAAAAAGCCTGTTGCTGACGGGTTATTTGGAATGGATACTGGATCAGGTAAATCCGGGCGGGGAGCGTTTTAAACTCATCACGCCACGCGATCCTGCGGCACGGGGTTGTCAATTATCGGTATTGACAGATGCCAGCGGCCGGGCATTATTTGATTATTTGTCGGAAAACGGGGTAATATGCGACTGGCGCGAACCCAATGTAATTCGGTTCGCGCCAGCGCCATTGTATAATTCCTTTGAAGATGTGTGGCGTTTGGGCCAGTTGTTGCGCCTATAATTTCAGCAAATTCATGCTGTAATACAGTGAAGCGCCAAAAAATGAAATGCGTCCGTTCGACAAAGCGGCGTTATCGCTGTACCGTGTGTACAGGTTGTCGATGTCCGACAGACCCAGGTTGGCACGGAGGCCAATTACCCCGTCCACGTCTTTATTTTTAAAATTAACTTTGTACTGCATTCCTGCGATCAAGCCAATTTCTGTTTTTTTGAAGTCGTTGTTGGCTTTGTATAGCTTGTTTTCTTCCGGTTTTTGAATGCCTTTTCCGCCGCTTGTAAGCAAACGACCCACGTAAGGGCCCGCCATGATGGAAAGCCGACCATCGCGGCGCAGGGTAATTTCGGGTACAAAAGCGATATTCAACCAGGTTGTGTTATAGGTGAGGTTGCGTTCGTAGTTGGTAACGACGGTATCGTCAATTACCGTAAATGCCGAAACGGCACTGGCAAAACGCCCGATTACGTTCAGTTCGATATTGACGCTAATGAATCCGCCGCGGCCTTTGAAGGTAAGTCCGGTGCCAATTTCCCAGCCGGGCTTCCAGTCAAATTTGGGCGCATTGCCAAAATCGTCTTTTGGTAAAAAACCTGTAGCGCGGATATTATGGTAATTCAAGCCGCCGCGCAAACGCACCTGCATGGTGCTGGGGGCAAATTCGCGTTCAAATACATATTCGTTGGTAACGGTTCGGCTACCTTTTTGTCCTTCGGTGTTGATTTGCAATTCGCGGTTGCCGAGCAGGCGATATTTGATCTTTTTCGGATCGTCGTGTTGGGGGTTTTCAAAAATATAGCCCTCATATTCGGCCGAAGTGAGGATATAGCGCACGGGCTCGGTTTTATTTTGTCCGCGTGCGATGGTGATAAAAGTAATCACGGTATCTCTTTTTTCCAGGCGCAGCAAATCGAGTGTTACGGTATCGCCCGTTTCTGGTTTGATACGCACCGTTTTTCCTACCAGCGTACTGTCATTTGCAATCGTCCAGATTTCAAGTCGGTCGCCGCGGTCGGTTGGCATAAACCAGGTTCCGTTTAAGGCGCGCAGTTCGCGAAAAATAGGTTTAACGTCTTCGGCATAAATCTGGGCGGTTGCCAAAAGTGGTAACAGGCCGAAGAAAAGGCAAATGGAAAGTCGGATCAAACGCATAAGTTTATTTTTTAGCAAAAAAACGAGCTAGAAATGACTACTGCATTATAAGCAATCAGTTTTTTTACCGGAACCTTTTTCTTTGTCGTAAAAAGAGGTGTTTTGAGGCTTGAAATCGGTTTTTTTTATAATCCTGACAGGCGTTTGACAATAAAATGTTAAAATGCCTGCAACCCCGTACAATTCTTGTTGTCATTCTTATCAAATAACAAAATGGACGCCACACAAACGCACCGCGCGCTAATTGAACGCTGTAGGGCGGGACACCGCGACGCTCAGTTTGAGCTTTACAAGTTGTACGCCCGAGCGATGTACAACACAGCGTTGCGTATGGTGCAAAATGCGCACGATGCAGAAGATATCCTGCAGAGTATTTTTATCGAGGTGTTTACCAAACTCGACTCCTTTCGCTATGAAAGTAGTATTGGGGCTTGGATTAAGCGCATCACGATTAATAAGTGCATCAATTTTTTGAAAAGCCGCAGGTTGGCGTTTCAGGAATTGACCGCCGGGATGGATCGGGTGGAACCGGTGGAATCCGAACAGGAGGCGCCCTATAACGTTGATCGCATAAACAAGGCAATAAATCAATTGCCAGATGGATATCGGGTGGTGTTTAGTTTGTACGCCGTAGAGGGCTACGATCATGAAGAAATTGCCCAAATTCTGGGTGTCTCGGAAGCCACATCCAAATCGCAGTACAGCCGGGCAAAGGCCCGCTTGCGTGAAGTTTTAAACAATTAAACAGTTGAAATACGCCCCAAAGAAGCACAAAACAATACTTATGAGCGACATTTTAGAACAATTCATTCAGCAACACCGGAATGCCTTTGACGCGGCCAATCCGGATGCGCATGCCTGGAAAGGAGTGGAAAAAACACTCGAACGCTGGCAGCATGCAGACGGGCTGGAGCGGGTTTTAGGGTCGAACCGGGTATTACTGGATACCGAAACCGTTCCGGAAGGGGTGTGGAACGCCATTGCGTTGGCATTGGATGAAACCAGGGATTTGGACCCCTTGGAGTCTTTTATCCTGAAAAACAGAACGGACCTGGATACAGCCTTGCCGCCCGAACATGTTTGGGATAATATTGCCGGACCCTTGCCGGTGCAGCAATTACAAAAAGCCAAAGTTGTGGCCATCGGCTGGCAAAACAGGCTGCTAAAAGCGGCGGCATCGGTGGCTATTTTAGTAGCAGGCATTGGCATTGGGATGTGGTACAGTACGCATATGGCCACACTTTCCGGGATGGCCATGAGCGATGTATCGTCAGAATATGCAGAGTTGGAGCAGTATTATCAGCGGGAAATTGCCAATAAACAAGTTAAATTGGCGTCTTTCCAAGGAAGTCAGCCGGAAGCGGTACACGACGACCTGGACCAGATGGATCAAATAATGACCGATTTGCGCAAGGAACTGGCCGATGTGCCGCCTGCCAACCGGGAACAAATTGTGCGCGCGATGATTGAAAACTATAAAGCCAAATCGGCAATTCTTCAAAAGGTGCTCGAGCGCCTGGAAGCATCAAAAACAGAAACCAATAACAGCGGAAAAAAACATGCAATCGACAACATTTAACACCAAACTCCTGTCCATCCTGAGGACTTTTATCCTCCTCGGTATCTTGGCAGGGTATACCAACAGCGCTTTTGCGGATGCGCCCAAACGCGAATTTACCAAAACCATCAACCGCGAATTTGGCACCATCGCCAATGGCATGACGGCGCTGTA
This sequence comes from Saprospiraceae bacterium, assembly GCA_027488935.1. GTDB lineage: Bacteria > Bacteroidota > Bacteroidia > Chitinophagales > Saprospiraceae > M3007. The sequence goes on from JAIYAP010000071.1 coordinate 154,429, forward strand.
CAACAAATACGGCAAGGTCAATGTAAATACCTGGCAAAATAACTCGGTCAAAATTGATATTACCATTGTGGTAAATGCCAAAGATCAGCGTGGCGCGGATAAAATGTTCGACCGGATCAAATTTAACTTTGCCAATACGGCGGGCTATGTGAAGGCCGAAACCATGATTGAACAAGGCAATGATTGGTGGCTTTCAGAGTATACCTGCCAGGATTTTCAGATCAATTATGAAGTGTACATGCCCATCGGCAATCAACTAGATTTGAAAAACCGGTATGGCAATGCGTATGTGGGAAACCTCAACAATAAATTGACGGCGGAGATCAAGTATGGTGATTTGCGTACCGAAACAATCAATGCCGATGCCGATTTGAATATCGCTTATGGGAAAGCCAACATGGTCAAAGTGCAAAATCTGTTTGGTTCCATTAGTTATGGCAGCATCAGTGTGACCGATGCGCGGGATATTCAACTGGATTCGAAATATTCGGCCCTGACCACCAATCAGGCAGGTATTGTGCGGGTGACTTCCAAGTATGACGAGTTTGACCTGGGGACGATCAGCGAGTTGCGGCTACAAACCAAATATTCGGGTTTAAAATTGCGGCAAGCACGTGCCGTATTTGTAACCGGGCAGTACACAGATTTGGTCATCAACAATGTAACCGATGTGCTGGACGCCGACCTGATGTATGGTAACCTGACCTTGGGTGCCTTATCCAAAGGGTTTTCGAATGTAAAAATTAATGCGAAGTACACCGATGTAGTCGTAACCACCGAGCGCAGTGCCGCATTCAGGTTTGTGGTAGCAGGCAACTACACTGATTTGAGTTACCCGGCCGCAGCAACCATTCAACAAAAGGATGATTCGGGGCATCAGGAAACCGTGCATGGGTATGTGGGCGATGTAAATGCAAAAGGCATGATGAAAGCAACTTTAAACTACGGCGATTTTGTACTTAAATAGTCGGTTCATCTCAAAATTCTCAACCACACCATAGAACAATTGAAAGGGGCGGACGCTAAAAGAAGCGTTTGCCCTTTTTTTATATGCTTATCTTTGTCGCCCGTGTTGTCATTTCGGCACAAAGATGTTTTGAATCCAATGCTACTCTTTTTAGCCACTTTGCCGGGGCTATTGATCAGTTACGCCATTTTCAAAGTGGACAAGTATGAGCGGGAACCGTTTATGCCCTTGTTGATTTGTTATGTATTGGGGGCGTTTGCAACCATTCCGGCGGTAGGGTTCGAAAAATGGGTTTTTGGTATGATTGATTTACACCAAAAGGATTTTGGCTCGGTATTTTTACTGTCTTTTGGCGTAGTGGCATTGATTGAAGAGTTGTTGAAATTTGCCGTTTTGTACTTGTACGTTTTGCGAGGAAAATTTTTCAATGAACCCATCGATGGAATCGTGTACGCCGTATTGATTGCAATGGGATTTGCAACCATGGAAAACATCACGTACGCCGAACGTTTTGGCGCGCAAACGGTCATATTACGCAGTTTTACAGCAGTGCCAGCCCATTTCGTATTTGCGATTGTGCAGGGCTATTTTGCCGGCTTGGTTCGATTAAATGCAACCAAAAAGCATGCGTTGCTAAAACGCGGGTTATTGATTTCCATTGGCATGCATGGCTTGTACGATTTTTTAATTTTTCAAAACTGGTCGGACTGGTTGTTTGTGCTGGCCACGGTATCCTTATACATGTGTCTCTTTTATTCGAGCCGCTTGATTAAGGCGCATTTGGACAATTCGCCTTTTCGGTAAAACGGGTTTGATGCGGGTATATTTCGGGTTAATTTTGTGTTTTTTCGGAACCTCTTCATGGCATCCATTGTTTTAGTTTTTTTCCTTCCATCTTCTTTCTTGCGGTTATGAAGCACCTTGCTTACCTGAATAAATACTTTTTTCAATATAAATGGCGGTTTTTGCTGGGCATCCTTTTTGTGGGTTTGGCCAATTGGTTCCGGGTATGGCAGCCACAGGTTATCCGGCAAGCGCTCGACACGGTTGTTGCCCAGGTAAAACATTATAAAGAAACAGGTGGTATTGCGGCACATCCGGAGGCCATGAGCGAGTTGAGTGGAAGAATCGCCTGGTTTGGATTGGCGGTTATTGTGCTTGCTTTGCTCATGGGCTTGTTTATGTTTTTTATGCGGCAGAGCATCATTGTAATGAGCCGCCTCATAGAATACGACATGCGGAAGGAGTTATTTGCGCATTATGAAAAACTGGATACTGCTTTTTACAAACGTAACAGTACGGGCGATTTGATGTCGCGTATTTCGGAAGACGTATCGAAAGTGCGGATGTATTTGGGGCCTACCATATTATATGGCCTGGATTTGATCTTTTTGTTCGTACTCACTATTTCTTCGATGTTACGGGTGAGCGTACACCTTACCCTTTGGTCTTTATTGCCGTTGCCGTTTTTGAGTATTTCTATTTACCTGGTAAGTAACTTGATCAATCGGAAAAGTGAAAAAATACAACAGCAGCTGGCGCAACTGACCAGTACCGCGCAGGAAGTGTACAGTGGTATTCGGGTGGTAAAAAGTTATGCGCAAGAAGACGCGATGAGTAAGTGGTTTGCTGGGCAAAGCGAGATATATCGAAAAAAATCACTCGAGCTTATTCAAGTAGACGCGTTTTTCTTCCCTTTAATGTCTTTGTTGATTGGTGCGAGCATCATTATTACGGTATATGTGGGTGGTTTGCAGGTGGTAGCGGGCAATATCACAGCAGGCAACATTGCGGAGTTTGTGATTTATATCAGCATGCTCACCTGGCCCGTAACGGCCATTGGTTGGATTGCCTCTCTGACCCAACAGGCGGCGGCTTCTCAAAAACGGATCAATGAGTTTTTGCGTACCCAACCCGATGTACCTGCAGAGGTCGATTCCGAAACGGATGGGCAAATAGCGCCGTTAAAAGGCCATATTGTATTTGAAAATGTGACGTTTATTTATCCCGACACCGGTATTAAAGCCCTGGACAAGGTGTCTTTTGAAATTTTGCCCGGACAAAAAATGGCCATTGTAGGGCGTACAGGAAGTGGTAAAACGACCATTGCGGAGTTGTTGGTGCGTATGTATGATGTGACGGAGGGCCGTATTTTAATAGACGGGAAAGACATTCGTGCGCATTCGGTCAACCATATTCGTCGCAGCATTGGTTATGTACCCCAGGACGTATTTTTATTTTCAGATACCGTTTTTGGCAATATTGCTTTTGGGAAAGAAGGTCTTACGCGTGCGGAGGCCGAATTTTATGCCAACAGTGCGGCCATTCATGAAGAGATTCTTGGATTGCCCAACGGCTACGACACCGTAGTTGGGGAGCGGGGTGTAACCTTGTCTGGCGGACAAAAACAGCGGGTGAGCATTGCACGGGCTTTTGCCAAGCAGCCGGATTTAGTGCTGCTCGATGATTGCCTTTCGGCGGTAGATACCAACACAGAACAGCGCATAATTGGCTATTTGAGCGATGCCCTGGCGCAAAAAACAGCCATTATCATTACCCATCGTATTTATGGCATGCTGGAGTTTGATAAAATCATCGTACTCGATCGGCATCAAATTGTGGAGGAAGGTACCCACGAATCGTTGCTTTTAAATGGGGGCTACTATGCCGAGTTGTTTGAAAAACAGCAAACGGCGAGTTCCGAAACCATCCATTAATACTATTGTTTTTTGGGCGTAACCCCTTGTAGTTTAGGCAAATTGATGCGGTCTTGAATTCCTTTTACATTTAACCCGGCCTTTTCTGCTTTGTAATACGTATTGCGGGCGCTGACAGTATCGCGTTTTTGCAAATAGGCTTCAATCGTGATCACCGCCGCTTCCGGGGTAGATTGCGTTTTCGTAACTTTAGGATCGAGCAGTTTCAGGCTACGGTCTGGTTCGCCCAGTTGCACATTGGCCTTGGCTGCCTTTATGCGGGTTTTTATGTTTTTGGGTTGTGTTTTCGACGCTTTTTCAAGTTGGTCGCGGTAGGCTTTCAGGTTGACAATACTGTCTTGTACCTCTTTCTTTTTCTCTTGTATCCAGTTGCTATCGGCCTTAGAGTTGCTTTTTTTGCCCAATACCCGCAAATCGGCTTCCGCCTTAAGGGGTTGTCCGCTTTGCAATGCGGCATCGGCGCGGTATTTCAGAATTTCGGAAGAGGCCGTTTGTGGGTTGGGTGCGGCAAATTCGAGGTCGCGTACAGCACCGGCGTAATCACCGGATTGGTACAACAGCGCGCCGCGTTTTTGGCGGGCTTCCACATTGTTTGGGTAGGCGTCCAAAATCTGGTTGTACAAATCAATTGCTTCTTCCGGGCGTTCGCGCAATACATTAGCAGCCAACAGGAGCAGCATGCTGGTATCAGGTGCTGCGGCATTAAATTGTTTTTGCTGCGTATTGCTGCTGATATTGAGTGCTGCAAAAAGTTTGTTCTCTACAGGCACTTTCGCTTTGTTGGCCAACACAATGTACAGCATTTCATATATGGACTGTAAGTCGCGAATCAATTGACCTTGATCTTTGGTTTTCAACAAGTTATTCACCGAGGTGTCACCTTCTACATACACTTTTCCGTCATTGAGCAAGCGATAACGCACATCCAGTTTATAGTTTTCATCGTCGCTTTGGTTAATTTTTCCCCACACAATCATTTGTACCCCGCATTGCAGGGCGATTTCTTCGGCTACTTGCGGGCTTGGATATCCACCGGTGTACGACTCTTTTACTTCCGCATTGGCGATCCCCTTCAGGTTGGGCGTTTTACTTATAAGTACATTCAGACCGTCGGCGATTTCAATGGCTGGATCGCCGTTTTTATTTTCGCCGGTTTGTCGAAACGGTAGGATAAGTACTTTAAAGGTGGTATTTGTTTTAAAACGTGGACAATCCTGGGCGGCATTGAACCAAAAGTACCAAACCAAAGCGGCAATTACGAGGGTTCCGACACCGCCAGCGGCATAATAGCGCCAGGCTTGGGAACGGGTGGGCGCGTTTTCGAGGCTGAGTTGACCTTGCTTTATCCGTTGGATCAGTTGCAAGGCATTGTCGGCAATTTGATTATTGGCCAGGCGGGCTTCCTCGCTGGAAATGGTATTTTTGAGTACCTGTGATTTTACCTGGTAAAAATCGCCCTGGTTAATTTTGGCAATTTGTGCCAGTTCGGCGTATTTAGGGTCACTATTAAGGAGTGCAATTAATTGATCGAGGGCTTGTTCGAGTTGGCCCTGGGCAATCAATTGTTCTATGGCGGCGGTTACTTGTTGCAGTTCCATGATTAAGGTATGATCGTTTCCTCTCCGAAGGTGGATTAATTTTTAGCAGCCCGTGTTGTTTAGAAAAGGCTGCGTAAAACTAATAACGCCTGGTTATTCAAAATAATTTCTTTAAGGATGTTATGGATAATTTAAAACTTCTTGATTTTCAGGAAGTTTTAACCTGTTTGTTTGCAAAATCACAACATGGGTTGCAGGTATTTCCATACCGTTTGGGCTACTATTTTTTGTCCAGCAGGATTGGGATGTATACCATCCTCCAGGTTTAAAGATGGCACACCGCCAACGTTTTCCAGTAAAAATGGAAGGAGGTGGGCATTGTTCTTTTGGGCCAAGTCGGCAAACATCGTTTTGAATGCCGTGGTGTAGCGGTCGCCCAAATTGGGTGGAGCGAGCATCCCGGCAATCAGTATTTTACATTGCGGGTATTTTGTTTTCACCTGATCGATGATGGCCTGCAAATTTTGCTTGGAAGCCTCCACGGGCAAACCACGCAAGGCGTCGTTGCCGCCCAGTTCGAGCATAAAAACATCCATGGGTTGTTGCAGCACCCAGGCAATGCGGTTTTTGCCATCGGCCGTTGTTTCGCCACTGAGGCCTGCATTGACACATTTATAAGGCAAGCCGAGGGAATCTATTTTTTGTTGTAACAGGTAGGTAAAACCTTGTTCGGGCGATAATTGGTACGCGGCTGTGAGGCTATTGCCAAAAAAAACGATCGTTTTGCGTTGTACCGCGTTTTTTGTTTCGTTTTGATCGCTGATTTTTGGTGCATCCGCCTTGTTGTTGGACTGGCAGGAAACAAAAATCAACAGGAGGGTACAGGCAAAAAGTAAAGACCTCAGCATAGCAAGTTTAGTTTATACGAAGCAAAACAAACAAAAAAAGTGAAAGTTGTGTAACCGGTACGCAACAACACGGGGTATTAAACAAATAATGTATAGTCAACGCAAAGTGGTTATGAAAAAAGATGGCTTCTAATTCATTGAAAATCAATTTTTTATCCATCCATCCTTCAAATCCATTTGAATCTGGGTATAATTTGCACGAAACTACTTGCAGGGCCGGATCTTAAATCGCGGATTTTACATCCAAGGCATCACGCAAACCATTGCCTACCAGGTTAAAAGCCAATACGGTGGCTGCGATGGTACAGGCGGGTACCAAGGCCATAAACGGTTTTCCCCCCAGTGCATATCCGTAATTTTCATTCAGCATGGAACCCCATGACGGCGCAGGTGGTTGCACGCCAAATCCCAGGTAACTTAATCCCGATTCAAGTAAAATAGCGGTGGCAAAATTACCCGCTGCAATGACCATTACAGGCCCCAACAAATTGGGCAAAAGGTGCACAAATAAAATCCGCATACGCGAAAACCCCATGCTTTTTGCAGCTTCTGCAAACGGTAAATCCCGCAAGGCCAACACTTGCCCCCGCACCATACGCGCCACATCGACCCACATGGTGAGTCCAACCGCCAAAAAAACAATCCCAATCCCGCGCCCCAAGGCCAACACGATGGCAAAAACAAGCAACAACGTCGGTATAGACCAAACGGTGTTCACCACTAATAACACCAGGGCATCTACCCTGCCACCAAAAAATCCACCCAAGGCACCCGCAACCAAACCGATGCTCAGCGATATCAATACTGCCAGTGCACCTACAAATAAAGAAACCCGAAAGCCCAATAACAAGCGACTCAGGGTACAGCGGCCATACTTATCGGTGCCTAGCACGTAATAATTGGTGTGTATGTTTGGGAGTGCTTGTCCGCTTTCGAGCAGGAGTGTACTTTCCTGGGACGGATTTTCGAAGCGATGAAAAAAAAGCGTATCGTGTTGTTGCCGAACTTTCGTGTCAGCCAGTGGCACGGATCGGAACGCATTGGGTTGACCGGTCCAGAGTTGTTGCCACCAGTTGTTTTTTTCTGTAAAGCGCGCCAAGGGTACTTCGAGGATTGCTACCCGAAAATAAGGTGGCTGGAGCGCAATTTCGGGAATTTGGTTGTTGGCGCCCGGCGTGTGGTCGGGGGCAAGAAAATACGCAAAAATGGCGATGAAAAAAGCCAACCCAATAAAGCTGGCCGCCAGGCGGGCGCGCAGGTTGGAGCGAAAGCGCTGCCCAAAGTTTTGATAAGCAGAAACAGACTCCAAAGTAAATTAGGTTTTAACAACCCGATATTTACGTGCGTATCGGGTCAGAAAAAACGTTAGGAAAAGCGCAAGGCTACACGTACAAGCCAATACGAACAAGGTGCCAAATTGGTTGAGCGCAATGACCATTGCAATAAACAGCAAATTAACCGCGACCAGAATTGCGGTCGAATGCATGTGCGAAAAGCCACTGTCGAGCAACAAATGGTGAATATGGTTGCGGTCGGGATGAAAAGGCGAGCGCCCACCCGCAATTCGGATGGAAAACACCCGCAATGTATCGAAAAGCGGAAGAATCAGGATGCCCACCGCAATGGCTGGCGCGGCCCCAAAAGAAATATTGGGACGGTGCGAAAGGGCATGGTTCAATTCGATAAACTGAATGGCAAGGATAGAACAAGCCGTACCAATCATTAAAGAACCCGTATCGCCCATAAATATTTTGGCGGGGGTAAAATTGTATTTCAAAAAAGCAATAATTGCACCGGCCAGCGAAAAAGCAACAATCGCAAAGGCCGACGAACCGACCGCCAAAAACCAGCTGCCCCAGGCAACACAAGCCAGTAAACCAACACTACCCGCCAAGCCATTGATTCCGTCAATAAGGTTGAATGCGTTTATAATACCCACAATCACCACAACAGATAGCATAAAACTGGTGATTTCCGGGATGTCATACACCCCAAAAACACCATAGAAACTGGTAATGCGAATATTGGCTTTATAGGATACAATTACCGCAACCAACAATTGGCCGGCAAATTTTTTAGTAGGAGAAACCGGGAGCAGGTCATCCAACACGCCCAGTAAAAAGATCAATACAAATGCTGCCAGGATATATTGCAGCACCCCAAACGATTGCATAGGCGTCCATAACACGATGGCACAAATCGCGCCGGCGAAAATAGCTACACCACCCAAAGAAGGGGTAGGTTCCTTGTGCGCACTGCGTTCGTTGGGCTTATCGTACAATCGGCGTTCCTTCGCCACCCGTATCACCACTGGAATAATGGTAAACGTGAGTGTAAAGGCCGTTATAAAGCCAAGCATGATGGGATACATATTGGATGCAAAATTTTTTAAATGGATTAAAAACAGCACATGAAAGGTGTTTATATGGATTAAAAAAATGGAGCGACGGCTTCAAAACCCTCAATAAACTTCAGGGATTGTGCAAACCTACAACTAAACTCCTTTTTACGCACTTTTTATGTCGTAAAATCACCAATTTATGTAGTGTTGCTTGGATACTTTTTTTGTGTGAAAGTTAAATCCACCGGCGTATTTTTTCGGAGAAACGGAGCATTTACTTTTCACCTAAACAAAGCGCCCTCCAAACCGTGATTTGAAGGGCGCTCCTGTATAATAAGGAAGATAAACGGACCTTAATTATTTTTGGTCTAAACCGCCCGAATAGTCGAGGCGATTGAGCGCCATCAATTCTTTCAAGGTTTTTTGCATACCATCAATGGAGCCATCGAGGAAAATGATGTTGCCTTTGCCGTTTTCAGAGAAGTTTTTCACCGCTTCTGTCCACATGGAGAACAAAATCACCGAAGTATCCAGGTTGGCGGTTTGCATTTCTTTGGCTGCCTGGCTCATACCTTTTGCCACTTCTTCGCGGAAAAGTGCCACGGCCTGACCACGCATGCGCGCTGCCTCGCGTTCGGCTTCTGCGGCAATTTTGATCGCGTTACCTTCGGCCTCTGCGGCTTTGGTTTTGGTAATCAACAAAGCCTGGCCTTCATTTTCAGCAGCCGCTTTCAAGTTGTTGGCCGCTACAATTTTCGACATGGAGCGCATCACTTCTTCATCGAAGGTGATGTCGTTGATTTGCAGGTCGATGAGGTGAAAACCCCACTCTTCCAGCATATGATCCACGTTTCCTTTTACGGCTTCCGTGATTTCGCGGCGCAGGCTCAGGATTTCCTGTTGCTTTTTGGTCGCAACAAATGCACGAATGCTGCCCTCTACGGTGCGCGACAAAGTGGCCATAAAATCGCGGTCGCTCACAAACTTGAACGCTACTTTTTTTACGGTTTCCTCGGCATTATCCATCACTGCAAACAACAACAGGGAGGTAAAATGCACATTGGCCTGGTCGATCGTAACCGCCTGGAAGGTAATTTCAACCGCGCGGTTCTGCACCGAAATGCGTTTGAAAATGGTTTCAATCAAGGGAATTCGGAAATTTAAACCAGGATACAAGGTTCGGTTGTATTTTCCGAAAATAGTGGTGATTCCTACTGTACCTTGTTGAACGGTAACAAGGCTCAGGAAGATCACCGCGATGAGAATAGCGATATAGATCATCGGTGATTCAAACATTGGTTTAGTTGATTGCTTTATGCAAGGTTAAAAGTGTTCGGAAAGGTAGGTGTTTTCAGCAAAATGAACCAGCGCGTACCAAAACTCCCGACGCAAGGATTACTTTTGCTCATCATTGAATTTCGACCATGAAAGTAGATAAATACTTGTTTTGCGCAGCACTATTCTTGTTTTTTTTCAAAACAAATGCACAAACCCTGCGGGGAACTGTGCGCGATGCTGATTCGGGGGCGCCGTTGACGGGTGCAACCGCCATTTTACTCAAAATGCAAACCGGGGCCGACACCTTGAGTTTGGCCACTAATCCGTCGGGTGCTTTTCAGTTTGAAGGCCTGAAACCGGGCTATTACCGCTTATTAACGACGGCCAATGGTTATGAATCCCAATTGATTGGCGAAATCAACATCGCCGCCGGGAAGGCACAATTGCTGGAAATTGCCTTGAGCCGCAGCGCCACGACCCTGCCCCGGGTAACCATCAGCAGTTCGGTACCCGGCCGGCGACCGTTACAGCCTTTGAGTGAAATTCCGCTCACGCGCGATCAGACGCTGCGTTTTCCGGCCATGTATTTTGATCCTGCCCGCCTGGCAGCCGCTTTTGCCGGCGTAGCACAAACAGACGATGGCATCAACGGCATGAGTATTCGGGGCAACAACCCGGGCGGCGTGCGCTGGCGTTTGGAAGGCGTGGAGGTGGTGAATCCCAACCATTTGCCCAATGCAGGCACATTTGATGACCGACCTGCCTCGGCGAGCGGCGGCGTATTGATGTTCTCAGCACAATTGCTTGATAATTCGTCGTTGCTAACGGGTTCATTTCCAGCAGGGTTTGGCGATGCCTTGGGGGGCGTGATGGATATGAATATGCGGCGTGGCAACCCGGATCGGCACGAATTTACGGCACAAGCCGGATTAATCGGATTAGACTTGGCCGCAGAAGGCCCATTATTTAAAAAGGGTAAAAACGCTTATTTAGTCAATTACCGCTACTCCACCGTAGGTTTGCTGGGTAAAATGGGCATCACCTTTGGCGGTGAAAAAATCGGGTTTCAGGATTTATCGTTCAAAACTAATTTTACAGGAAAAAAAGGCGGCGAATGGACCCTTTTTGGCGTTGGCGGCGTGAGTTCCAATATTTTTCGTGCGGAAGGAGACACCATCAAGCAATACAAAGACCTTTTTGACATTGATTTTCATTCCCGCACGGGCATTATTGGCTTGTCGTACCGGGCGGTGTTTGGCCCAAAAACCTGGATAAAAACGGCCATTGCTGTATCGGGGCAGAAGAACGAACGCAGCGCCAACAGCAATACGGAAGTAAATACAGTCGATGAAAATTTGGAAACCCATACCGGATTGAGTGTGGTTATTTTTCATAAAATAAATGATCGAAATCGCTTGAGTGGCGGTTTGAACGGCCAATACATTTATTACGATGCGTTTTCGACCCGAAACCTGGCCGTACAATATGAAGGCAAGGTAGAAATTGGTCAGGCCCAACCCTGGGTGAACTGGGATTGGTTTTCGGACAATCGATTGGTGCAGGTAAAATTGGGGCTCCATGCCAATATTTATCGCACCCTAGAATCGAATGCACAAGGCGACGAAAATCTTGAGCCGAGGGCATCGATTAGTTACCGATTTGCGCGGGCACATGTTCTGACGGCAGCGTACGGATTTCACAGCCAGTTAAATCCGCTTTGGCTGGAAGCGGATACACGCCGTGGTTTTATAGGATACTTTCAAAGATATCCCAATCGGGGGTCGGGTTTTGTGCGGGCTCATCATGTTGGGTTGCGCCACACTTGGAATGTCTCTGACGCGCTTTCCGTTAAAACTGAATTATTTTATCAGCGACAGTATGATATTCCAATATCCAACCAACAAAATAGTTTTTCTTTGGTCAACCAAACCTTGCTTCAGCCTTTGAATAATTTGTTAATTTTTGGCTTTGCAGAAAACAAAGGGCTGGAAATCAGTGTAGACCGCGCCTTGAATAACAATTGGTTTATGGCCTTGAATACGACCTTGTTTTCGGCGCGTTACCAGGGAAATGACGGTATTTGGCGCAATGCGCGCTGGGACCTGGGGCACTTGGCCAATGCCACGGTAGGAAAAGAATGGTACCGCGAACGTTCGGAAGATAAAGTAAAGGCGTTTGGCATCAATGGCCGATTGGTTTGGACAGGCGGTTATCGGGCCATGGAAATCGACGCCGTTGCGTCTGAAGCAGCGAAAACCACCGTTTTTGATACTGATGGAGGCTTTCAGGTGCGGCAATCCGATTATTTCCGCTTCGATTTGCGGGTTTATTGGAAGCGCAGTTTGGGCGCCCGGCGGAATAGTACCTTTGCCATGGATTTTCAAAATGTGACCGGGCAGAAAAACATGGCTTATCGGTTTTATGATCCGTTCACAAAAAAAATAGAAACAAAGTATCAATTAGAATTTGTGCCCAACCTGAGTTGGCGGCTTGAATTTTAAAAGACCAAATTTTATGGCAAAACAAAAATTTTACGTGGTGTGGGAAGGGCATACGCCGGGCATTTACGATACCTGGGAAGCCTGTAAGCGGCAGGTAGACGGGTTTCAGCAAGCAAAATACAAAAGTTTTGAAAGCCGGGCGGAAGCCGAAAAGGCGTTAAAAAGCAAATATTGGGATTATATAAAAAAAAGTGCAGGCACGGCACCTACTGCCAAAGCGCCCGCCAGTTCCATTGTCCGTGACAGCATCGCCACGGATGCTGCCTGTAGCGGCAACCCGGGTGACATGGAGTACCAGGGCGTACACATCGCCACCGGGAAATTGATTTTTCACATGGGGCCGCTACCAGAAGGCACCAATAATATCGGGGAGTTTTTGGCTATTGTGCACGCTTTGGCCTGGTTGAAGCAACAGGGGCGACCCGACATGCCGATCTATACCGATTCGCGCAATGCGATGTTGTGGATAAAAGCCAAAACCTGCCGCACTAAATTGGAACGCACCAAACGCAACGTACCTATTTTTGAATTGATCGATCGGGCTGAGAAATGGCTGGCGGTCAACAAAGTAACCAACCCGATTATTAAGTGGGAAACCAAAACCTGGGGGGAAATTCCGGCCGATTTTGGGCGTAAGTGAGGCGCAAAGCGGTTTGTTTTTGTACGTACAGGTTTCGCTCAAATTTTGTTTTTTAAACAGCCTGATTTGTGAAACGGCTTGTTTACAAAAAAATAACATCAAAATATTAAGTGTTATAACAACTAATATTGATACACGTTGTTTCTTTGCTGTGATTCTTTTTTAAACTTAAAAAATAAATAAAAAATGGCTACTTCAACCTGGCAATTAGATGCTGCACACACAGACATCGCTTTTCGTGTTCGTCACCTGCTTGTTGCAACTGCAACGGGTAAATTCACCGCATTCACCTCGCAGGCAACTACCGAGGAAGATGATTTTTCAACCGTACAAGTTGAATTCAATGTAGAAACTGCTTCCATCGAAACGGGTGTTAATGACCGCAACAACCACTTGAAAAGCGACGATTTTTTTGCAAGTGCAGCCTACCCGAACATGGTGTTCAAATCTACGGGTATGAAGCACATCGAGGACGACAAATACCAATTGACGGGTGATTTGACTATCCGTGACATCACCAAGCCTGTTACCCTGGATGTAGAATTTGGCGGTATTGCGAAAGACCCTTGGGGCAACATCAAAGCAGGTTTTGAAGTGACCGGTAAAATCAAACGCAAAGAATTTGGTTTGTCATGGGATGCACTTACAGAAGCGGGCGGCGCAGTAGTAAGCGATGAGGTGAAAATTCATGCGAATTTGGAGTACGCGAAAGTGGTGGCTTAAGTTTTTTCCAATTAAAGATAAAAGACAACAGGAGTCATTTCAAATATGAAATGGCTCCTGTTTAATGTTAGAAAAAATAACTACAGTAATATCTTACCAAGGACGGGGATCACCGCAGCGATAACCAACAGCATTTCGGAATCGAGCGTTTAGTCGTTGATTGGCCTCGCTGCGCGCAATTGTACGCACACTTGTTGGCACCCAGGATTGCGATAGTTCTGCAATATCGCATAAGAATTCAACCTGGGCTTGGTTGGGGGAGTGAAAAAATGCTCCATCGGATGTGTACTTATGCATTTCACCAAAATCAAATGCACCTACTCCATGCCAATAATACCAATCGCATGAAGAACCGGTCATGGTACATGCATCAATCGGTCCAGTCATATGGCTAGCGATATAATTTCTTTTATGCTGCCAATGGTGCCACGCTTCGTGGATATAATCTCCAGCACGAGTTGCTGGATTTCCAGTGGCTGCCCTTTGGTCAAATAACAAACATCCCATATCTGTTCTTGCGTTACTTACCGCTGCTTGTGCTAACCAGGCCCTGCTAGCGCTTGGTGCATAACGAATTTGATCGTGGTTAGGCGAAGACCAAGCCTCCGCTGCTTGCCGATAATCAAGCGTTGAATGCCATTGCGAAGCATAATTATCGGTAAGTCCATAGGTTAACAAATAGGATGCATTTACCGCTTTGGGATATGGAAGTGCAATATTACAGGCATCGCGAAATCCCCAGGTTCCCCAGTCGCTATCAAACATGCGATAGGCTTGGTATTGCCAGAGTACAAAATCCCACCAACAATTATGGGTAGCCCAAAGATCACTTTCTGCCTGTGATGGACCATCATTGCACTGTGCATGGAGCGATACAAATTGAAGGTTGGTTGCCAATAGAATGGCAAGAATCGTTTTCAGAATCTGTTTCATGGTAGGGAGATTTATTGTTTTCTTTCAAATTTGGGTGGAGTAATAGGTTTCACAAATTTTGTAGTGTCGGGTCGCGTACGTTTTTCTGTTCCCTCACCAGGCGCTTCTGCCTTTTCATTTGGATGCTGCTCATAAAACTGATCAACCTTTGCGTTGAATGTTTTGGCATCTTTTTCACGAAGGAATCGTACACGATCAAGGTAAATCAGATCCTCTTTCCGAAGAGATTGTTTTAACTTTGCCTTAATATCATCGGTATCACCATGGTTGAACAGATAAGCATCAATTGCAGCTGCGCGCACCGCTTTAGATGGATGTTTTACAATTACATTTAAAGTAGCCCTATCCGACTCATTGGTTTTTAAATATGCCAAGGACTCCACTGCTTTTGACGAAATCATTTCAATAACATCACCGGAGTTCAGGCCGCCATGCGGGGTCTCTTTAACCGTAGGGATGGGCCGATTTATTTGTTTTTCCAGCCATTTCTGACTGGATGGATTTTGCAATTCTCCAATTAGAGAAAGTACAACCAAACTGTAACTAAGATCCAAAGTATCAACTTTTTCAAATCGATCGATCAAGGCCTTGAGTACTTCAGAGTTTTGGCTCGATTTTTTGATTTCTTCGCGGATCTTTTCCCGTTCATCCAAGCCAGAAGCAGATGCCCATTTAATAAATGCATCTACATTTATTGGAGTAAGGTCTACTGGTTTGGGCTTGGCAATCACGGTTGGATTCGTCGATTGTCGGGGTGGATCTGGTGGCTTTTCGGTTTCGGTTTGCTTTTTAGTGCAGCCGACCAAGAGGCCTACCAGCAGAAGCATTTGAAATGTTTTCATGTTAGAGGTTTTTTAAAATGAAATAGTAGAATGAGGCTGAGCATAAAGCATCCATATTTCACCCTGGAATGAGACAAGGTAAAATTGAACTGAGCATTGTCAAAACGACAATCAGCTAGCGGTCGGATACTGAAAATTGCAGGTAAATGTGATTTTGGAAGAAGTCATTACTATACGCGGAAATGGTGTATAGTAAGCATGGGGGCAAATGCTTGTAGGTGGGAATAATTTGGAGACGTTCATTTTGGAAGTTGGAGCTTGTAAGAAATGGTTTTCGCAAGCTAAATTACAGGAAATTTTTTATTTTACATAAAATATATGTTAAATATATAAAATTCTTAAACTGCACTACCGAACGGATTTAACAGCAGTGCAGTTTAAGAAAAACATTACAACGCCTTAAACAAACCCCGAATCTCACTCAACAATGCCACAAACCCCGGTTTTTCCCGGATGTCTTTATCCCAAGCCAAATCCCGGGCACACAAATCGAACTCATATTTAATACGCGCACCAGGTATAATATTATTTTGTTCGTCGCGGTCGCGGCCCATTATCCACAGTGTATCAGAAATGGCCGCTGTAGAAACAATATCGTGCGATACAATAATAACGGTGTTGTGCTCGTGTTGGGCCGCAATTTCACAAATCATATCGCTCACTTCCTGAACCATATTGATGTCCAAGCCGCTAAAAGGCTCGTCGAACAACAAAAACCGGTCGGAACAAAGCAGCTGCTGCGCAATGGCCGCACGCTGTTTTTGTCCACCCGACAATTGGGCCGGATAGGAGTTGCTTTGGGCTGTGAGGTTAAAACGCTCCAGAATTTGATTGATTTTGTCGTTGCGTTCGGCCGCATTGGGCGTGATGCGTCGCGCTGCAATATCGAGGTTGCTGCGCACCGAGCGGTGGTTGAACAGCGGATAGTTTTGTTGCACAACACCCACCCTGCCTGCATGTACGGGCGCTAAGGGAAATCCCATTTCCACAGTGCCGGTGGTGGGCTGAATCAGTCCAGACAATACCTCAAAAAATTTGGTTTTGCCAATACCGGAAGGTCCCAGGAAGCCTACCACTTGCCCCTGTATGGGTCCACCAGGCCGCACAATATCCTTAATTTCTACATTGACATCTCGCAAAATTGTTTTGCCGCCCAGCGCAAGGCTGACGTTTTCAACTTTCAGGATGGTATCGCCTTTGATATATTGCATGATTGCTTGCGTTGAAAAAAGTGGATACTTGCTTTATGAACTTGAAACTTCCGTTTGCAGGTCGGCGTAAGGACAAAACAGTTGTTTCGCTTTCCCAAACAGCCAGTCTAACAAAATACCGGTGCAAAGAATGACCAATTGAATGGCAAAAACCGCATCTAAATGGAAGTGCTTGTTTTGGTTCAACAGCATGGTACCGATCCCCCCTTCTGTGCGCGAAATACCTTCCACCATGGTCAGCATCATCCAGGCTATGGCAAAGTTTTGACGGATTACTTCAAATACCTGATCGAATTTGCCCAAAATAATCACTTCCCAAACAACTTGCCACTCGCGCATACCCAGGGTACGCGCATGGTAAAACTCGTATTTCGGGATGGCCCGAATAATCGCCACCATGGACGTGACAAAAAATACCGTGATCCCAAATACCAGCAACGACACCTTTAATTGATGTCCGCCAGAAGTCATTAAGGTAAACACCAGCGACAAACCCACCAGGGTGAGGAAGCGCATTTTGGATACCAAAAACCCTAGGGGCCGGAAAAATGGCATCACGGTAGCATAAGCAATCAGCAAGGAAATAACCGTAGCAATGAGCATCGACTCCAAGCTCAACCAGGTGCTCATGATCAATTCCTGCAACAGAATATCCTCCGTGACGAGCCGATTCAGCGCGCCAAAAATTTCAAAGGGCGTTGGGAGAATTTCTGATTGATTGAAAGACCAGCACAATAGGGCAATCAAAACCTGTGCACCGACCATCAGGAGGTACGGCGACTGGCTGAGCCGTGCATTGGGGTGAAACACCCGTTTTAGTTGTTGGATCATTGCTTGATGGGGTGTTATTTACCTAAAACGATGGCGACACGGCGGTTTTTAGCGCGACCAGCCGGACTGTCGTTGGGTGCAACTGGATTCGTTTGGCCGTGTGAAAATACATTGATACGGCCTTCCGGGAAGTTGCTGGGCGATTTGGTTTCGAGCCATTGTTTGATGGCAAAGGCGCGTTTTTCCGATAAAGCCATGTTGGTAGCCGGGTCGCCTACATTGTCGGTATGGCCGTGTACTTCCACTTTCAAACCGCTCGCCACGATCAGGTCGTTGAACAGATTTTGGAGTACCTGTTTGGCCGGTCCGGTCAAGGTGGCGCTGCCGGTTTCGAACTCAATATTCCAGGATTTTTCGGAAACGCGCTGGGTTACGTTTTGATCGGCATTAAAACTTGGTTTTTCTGCTGATGTAACATCCGATTTATGTCCGCTGGCCACATTACGCAGGTAACTTACATCAATGATCTGATCGGCATCCGGAATGGAAGGCACCAATTTTGGGTACAATTTTACGACGATATCGCCGAACAGTTTGTACACAATTTTTACCACATTGGTACTTCCGGGGGCCAGGCCAAAGATTTCGAGGTTATCGGCCACGTTGTGTACCGCTGAGCCACCGAGTTCTACAACCATATTGCGTTTATCTGCCACGGTTGCACCTTTATAATATTTTACCCAATAGGCTTTATCGGATTCATTGTACACGGCCGCCGAAATTTCACCGGCTTTGTCCAATGCTGCCGGGTAGGCTTTCACCTGATCGCCGCCCTGACCGATGGACAGGATCATGTTTTCTACGGTTTTGCGGTTGTCTTCCATCCATTTTTTGATACCGATCACGACGCAAGGCATTTGGCTGCGGTATTCTTTGGTAGAAACGATACTCACCAGGCCGCCTTTTTTCTCTGCAACGTTTACGTCGCCGGGGGTCCAGGTAGCCACGCCATTTACCGCTACTTTTTTGGTTTCGCCGGTTGCAGCGCCGTTGCGCACCACATCACGGGTTTCGGTGTATCCGTTGATGTATTTTTCGGCGGCGTCGAGGTAGTTATCGGCGGCCACAAAGTTCATCGCTTCCGGGTCGTAGGTACGTTCGTCGGGATTTACCTTAATATTGTTGTCGGCGCACCATTTAATCACGATGTTCCAGTCGCCATCGCGCAGTACGGCTGCGCACAAGCCACCGCGGGCCGTTTGCGGGTTTTCTTTCCATTCGGGCAGGCCCATAAATTTGTCTTCACCCAGCGATTTGCCGCAGGTATAAATGATTTGAGCGCGGTATTCATCGCCCAGGCGTTGCAATTCGGGATTGACACCGGCCAAAAACGCAGCGGCGCCATCGCCCATGATGGTCACAAATTGCGCACCTTCTTTGGTTTTTGGGTTGTCTTTATAGGAGCTGGCGAATTTGATCAGGGAAGCCTGCATTTGCGGTACATCATCCTGGCGTTGCAGGTTGAGGTTGACGCCATTTTTGGCCATCAAAGAACCTTCGGTGGTTTGTGCGCCGCCATTAGCAAACATCAAACCCATTTGCGCATTCCAGGCCCACAAGAGCCAGCGCACTTCGGGTCCGCTTACCCGGGCAGGGCTGTTGCCGGGCATGGGGGCTGCTGCTACAGAAACGCCACTGGTTTTGGCGGCATCCGGTAGGGACAGGCTGTTGATTTCGGTGGATGCGGTGATTTGTTTTTTAAGGATGTAGCCGCTGTCCATGACCAGCCATTTAAGGCCCCATAAAGCGAAAACAAATAAAATTGCGATGACCAAGCGGCCAACGGGAGTTAGGCGATTGAAAAAACCGGACTGTGCCATTTGTTTATTAGAGTGTTGTGAAAGGATTTGGGTAATGGAGTACCGTGCAAATGTAAAAATTTTTTGACACGGATTGAATGCCGCAAATAACGGTTGGTTGTAACAATCCAGTTCGATGTCAAGTACCAAGCCGGATGGAGCAGCGACTAAAATACTAAAAAAAGCGACGAACACTTATTCGCGGTAAAAGTTCGTGTTAAAAAGATATAAAAAAAAGCGGTTCCACTGTGTTATCCAGTGAAACCGCTTTAAAATAGTCCGTACGTGGGTGGCTATTTTTTATCCTGTTTTGCAAATACCCTGCGCAACAAATCGGTATTGCGCAAACTCACATTGGAGCGGATGTCTTTTTCCTTTTTTTCAACCAGGCCAAACATCCCAACCAGGGCCATTTTGGTTACGTGGTCGTCGAGTTCGGGGTTGGTTTTGGTGACCAAGGGCAATTTGTTGTAAGCCGTCACGGCGCTTTTCCAGTATTCGCGGGCATTCACTTTGTCGAGTGCCGTTTGAATAATGGGTTTAAACGACGCATACAGGTTGGTGTAGGTGCTGCTTTGCAGGTATCGGGTGGCAGCATCGGGGTTGCCGGTCAGGATATTCATGGCATCCTGGAATGTCATTTTTTTGATGGCCTCAATAAAAATAGGCTTTGCTTTGACGGCGGCATCTTCGGCGGCGCGGTTCATGCGTTCGGTGAGGTCGGCTTCCACATTGCTAAATCCGGGCACTACTTTCAGTTTGGTGACTACTTTTTGGGCTTCTTCTGGCAATAAAATTTTGTAAGCAGATTTATAGTAGCCATCTTTGGCAGCAAGAAAATCGGCCGCTTCACCGACGCCCTGGTTGAGGGCTTCCTTGAGGCCGCTTCCAATTTCGTCGGAGCTTAATCCGCCGTCTTTGGCCGATTCGACTGTTTTTTTAGCTTTATCCAATACTTTTCCGAATTGCGCTTGAGCAAGCTGCATGGTAGCCAATAGTACTACGAGTAGCAGGAGTGTTTTTTTGATCATGTGTTGATTTGTTGATGAATAACCGCCAATATAAACGCATCAAAGTCAAATAGGCAAGGTGGCAACGGTATGTTTAGGGATTCTTTAACAGAGAAATGGCATTTCGCTGCCTAGACAGGCCTGATTTCTTTTCAAAAAAAGTTGGGAGCGAATTGTATAACTGCTGTATCTCTCCGTTAAGACCATCTTTCGCCTAACCTTAAATTGCAGTGTATGATTAAGCACCTACTCCTTTTTAGCCTTTGTTTCAGCCTTTTTGCTTTTACAGCCCATGCTGAAAATCCTGTTGATTCTACCTTTAATAAACAGTCGGATGCATGGGCCATCACGGTTAATTTGACGACGACTACGGCCAATTGTAATGTTTGGGGTACCGCTACGGCCACGGTGACTGGCGGGGCGCCGGCTTATACCTATAGTTGGAGTGGTCCTGGAAATTTTACCAGTTCAGAGGCCCCAACGGTTTATGATCTCCCTCCTGGGCCCTATACTTTAATTGTGACGGATGCAACAGGTACTACGGCTACTAAATCCTTTATTATATCCGGAAATGTCACTAATTTGAGTGTATCCGCTACAGGGTATCCACCAAGTTGTTATAATACACCCGTTGGGTCTATCGTGGTAAATGCCTACAATGGAAGCGGTGATTACACTTATCAATGGTCAAATGGGGTAACTACAAGCAATGGAGAGGTTAACAATGTGACTCCGGGTACTTACACCGTAACCGTAACGGATGCGCAAAATGGATGTTGGGGTATAGCCAGTGTTAGCATAGTCGCTCCGCCCATTCTTTACGCCTTGAGTAGTACGACCCAGGTTTCATCCTATGGCGGAAATGATGGCGCGATCAATGTCACCATTTGTGGGGGCGTACCGCCTTATTCCACGCTTTGGTCGAACGGCGCAACAACCCAGGATATCAGTAATCTGACGGCAGGAACTTATAGCATGACCTTGACCGATGCTGCGGGCTGTGTTTATCAGTATAACAACAATAATTTTGTGGTAAATCAGCCACCTGCTAACAGCAATATTTTTATCAATGCTTATGTAAACGCTGCAAGTTGCGGGTCTGCCTGCAATGGCACGATAAACATTGAGACACAGGGAAATTATACTTTTTTGTGGACGGGCCCAAATGGTTACACCGCTAACCAGCAAAACCTGACCAATTTGTGTCCGGGTGGATATAATTTAAAAATTGTAGATAGCAATGGCTATGAGGCCAACTATTCCTACCTTGTCAATGGCGGTTCGGCGTCGATTCCATTAAACCTGCAAAGTTCCAATCCCGGATTTTGTAACAGCGACAACGGTGGGCAAAGCGCTAATTGTGAAAAAGTGTGTCCCAATACGGCCGTTACGTATTCGATCAATCCGGCTGCAGCCAGTTGCGGCGGTGCCCCTCAATTTACCTGGACGGTTGTTGGGGCGCAATCTTTTTCGATCAGTCCGGATAAAAAAGAATGCACCGTTGTTTGGGGTGGCCCAGGGGCTGGTTCGGTATCCGTTTCGGGTTCCAACAATGTGTATTGTTATGCTCTGGTGAGCAAGTGTATTAGTATTATTGAAACGCCGGAAGCAAAATTCAGCACCGATCCGCCGGTTACAGCCAATGGTACTTTGAGTGTATGCAAAGGACAAACCGTTTGGTTCCAGAACCAAAGTTTGTTTGCCGATATTTATGAATGGAAGTTTGGCGATGATTTGTCGGACTCGAACGAAAAAGATCCTTCCCACACGTTTAATGCCGCGGGCACCTTCAAAGTATTGTTGATTGCCCGAAGTTTGTGCCTATGTTCGGATACCACGGAGCTGTTGGTGGAAGTAATAGACAGTGGTACTCCGCTGCTGGATTGTGTAAGCACCATTTGTCCTGGCACGGAAGTAACCTATACCACGGATGCCAATTGTGGCATTTTCAACTGGACGGTTTCGGCCAACGGCAGTATTCAGGAAGGCGGCACAAGCGCCGATGATCACGTAACCGTATTGTGGAACGGCGGTGCTTACGGACAAATTGGCTTGACAGTACAAGCTTGTGCGGGTGCAAGTTGCCCTCAACCGGCCGTCATTCGTATCCCCATTATTTCCGATGTGGCTGAAATAGAAGGCGATACACGGGTTTGTCCGGGCAGTGATGGGGTGTATGAAATAGAGGCGTATGGCGCGGGTACGTATTTTACCTGGACGGCCTCGGCCAATGGTGCGTTGCTGGAAGGGCAGGGAACGGGCAAAGTAAAAATAAACTGGAGTGCCGATGCAAATCCTGCCAGTTGGGTAGCGGTGCAGTACGAAAACTGTTATTTGGGATGTTCGGGCAGCGATACCATTTGGGTAAATGTGTTGCCGCCATTTGGGATCAATGGCCCGTTGGAGGTGTGTAATGGTTTGACGGGTACTTTTAAGGCCAATCAGGTGATTTCAGGTGGTTTGCCGGTTATTTGCAATTGGGTTTTGTTTCAGCCGGATGGCAGCAAATTCGATATTCCAAGTGCCAGTATCAATGCTACGATGTTGTTTGCGGCCGGACCAGGTGCTTATCGCCTGATTGCAGTGCCGGTAGGAGCCGGGCTCTTCAATACTTGTGCGGACAGTGCCGAATGGAAGATCCAGGTAGCCCCCAAACCGCCCAAACCGACCGGTATTTCCGGTCCGGCAGAATTTTGTCCCGGCACACCCCTGACGTACAAAGCCCTGGGTTATACGCCACTCAATAATATTCGATGGACCATCAAAAACAGCAACGCCGTTCCGATTACCGACCAAGGAGCTTCGGTGAATGTAAGTTTTGCGACTGGAACGCCGCGGTGGGTTGCCGCGGCACAAATTACTGCCGATGCTTTAGGTTGTATATCGGATACAGTTCGTTTTGATGTAAAAGAAATTCCTGCCTTCAATTTTAATGGCCCGACGGATTTGTGTGAAGGCAGTGAAGGGGTGTATCAAGCGCCGTTGTTCTCCGGTGTCGATTATGTTTGGGAAATTTTGCCTTCCGATGCAGGGGTGATTAAAGCGGGCAAAGGAACCTCTAAAGCAGAAGTATTTTGGGTAAAACCCGGAAATCATACCCTGCGCTTGACCATTTGTGGCAAAGTGCGCAATAAAACCGTGACTATTTTAGCCAATCCGAACCCGGTTCCTACTGCTCCGGCGGGTTTATGCCCGGGCGTATTGGGGCAGGCGAGCATTACCGGGACGTATATTGATTATAACTGGTTAAATGAATCGGGCGACATCCTGTTTTCGGGTACTTCTACCGTGACGTTATTGCCAGGTACCTATGGCTTGTCGGTTACGGATCAATATGGTTGTTCGGCAACCACGAAATTCAGTATTGAAGCATACCCCAAACCCAATATCACCATTACCACCGCCGACCCAACCGGTTTTTGCAACAACGAACGCACCGTAACCATGTTTGCGCTCACCAATAAGGATGCGGCCTACAGTTATGAATGGTTTCGAGATGGTATGCCCTTGGGTGAAAATGACTCCATTTATAGTACCAACCAATATGGCCTCTATTCGGCTACGGCTACCAACCAATTTGGGTGTAAGGCCAGCGATGGGCCCATTCTTGTATTTGAATATTGTGGTGGCGTTTGTCACAATCCGAACCATCCGCCTTCTTGTCCTCCGGGAACCATCGGACTGGATATAGATGCTACCCCGCGTTGCGATTCGTTTCAGTTTCACTTGTTGCCTAGTCCGAATTATCAGGCAGGATCGGCGTATTGGAATTTTGGAGAGTCGGGTAGTAATTTGTTGGGAACTTCAGCGAGCGACGATCCGAGTTTTAAATTTCCCAATGCGGGAAAATACATTGTGGTGTTGTATGCTTATTTGACCAATGGTGCTTTGTGTAAAGTATTGGATTCAGTTAGGGTAGAAGCCGTAGCACAATTTGATGAAATACCGGGTTGTCCGGGTGATTCTACTGCTTTTAATGATTTGAGTACGTTTTTGGCCGATGGCGCGATTAGCAATTGGCAATGGAACTTGGGGGCAGGCAATGCTTCCAGTATACGCGAACCCAAATTTGCTTTTTCGAACCCAGGCAGTTATACAGTGGGGCTGACGGTTACCGCCAACAGCGGTTGTACGGCGTCCGTTAGCAGAAAAATTACAATTCCGGAGAAACCGGCAGTTGTTTTTAACCCAATTGTGCCGGTATGTGCCGGGAATGCTACACCCTTGAGTATCGTACCAAAAACAGATTTGACAAAAATTACCTGGGATTTTGGCGATCCGGGCAGTGGTAATTTAAATACAGTGGATGGCGCGCAGGTGTACCATAGTTACAATACCGCCAATACCTATACGGCCACAGCTACGTTGGAAAATGTTGCGGGGTGTATCAACACAGGTACGCAATCGGTCATTATTACCCCAAATAACCTTTCGGGCGTCATTCTTCCGGGGGGATTATCCCAAATTTGTGAGGGACAGAGTATTGTGCTTACCGCTCCAGGAACTGGTGTGCAGTATTTGTGGTCGAACGGCACCACCGGCGCTACCCTCAACATTACCGATGAAGGCGTTTATAAAGTGACCCTTACTGACGCCAACGGTTGTGTGTATGTAACACCCAACAAAGAAGTACAGGTAAATCCGGTGCCCGATGGCGCTATTAATGCCTATTTATACAATAATTTAGGTCAAATTTCGGGTATCGTAAAATCTGGGCTGGAGCTGTGTGAAGGCGAAAATGTGCACATGATTGTATCCGATAATGGCAGTTTCAATTACCAATGGAGTGGCACGACGAATACCGATGATGAACTCTTGTTTACGGACATCCGCAACAACTTATTGTCGGCCGGTAGTTATACATACACCGTGACGATTACCAATCCGGGTACGGGGTGTAAGTCGATTACCCCGCCGTTTTTTGTTACCATACACGATAAACCGGGTAATTTAAGTGTTGCGAGCGACCAAACCTGCGCGCGCACGCCCACGACCATTTCCTATACGGGCCCCTTGGATCCGCAATGGCAATATTTGTGGAACAATGGTGCGGTGGGTACTTCTTTTATCACGGAAGATGCCGGACTTTATTTTGTACGGGTCGTGAATGAATATGGTTGCATCGGGCAAAGCCCAACCGTAACCATTTTCCCGGGCCCCAATGTAGGCGCGATTCCGGGCGGTTGTCATGTGCGTTGCGACCCGGATACATTGTGTGTTCCCCCTTTGCCAGAAATTGTAAGTTGGCAGTGGTTTTTGGAGGGAACAGCCCTTAGCGGTGCAGTTACGCCCAATTTAGTAGCCACCCAAAGCGGTAGTTACCATGTAGCAATGGTGGATATAAATGGTTGTACGGCGGAAAGTGAGCCCCTCAACCTGACCCTTTATACTGGTAAAGGCAACATATATGGTAAAGTTTGGTCGGACGTAAATAACAATGGTCTCATTGATGCAGGCGATACCCTGGTTCAAAATATTCCGATCGATTTGCTTGACCCTTCTGCAGTGCTGGTTGGTACCACAAGTTCGGCGGCCAGTGGAAATTTTGCTTTCCAGGATGTTTTGTCTATCGATTATACGGTTGCTTTACAACAGGCCAATTTGCCTGCAGGCTGGAAAATCATCATCGGCCAGGATGCAGCCAACTTATATGGCTGCGATGATGTGGAACAAGTAGGGTTGTTGATTCAGCCGATAAACTGTGCACCCACTGCTTCCGGTTTTAGTGTGCAAGTTTGTGCCAACGAAACCTATCCCTACCAAGGCAACAACCTTGCGCCGGGCAGTAGCCAAACCTTTAATTTGAAATCACAATTTGGTTGCGATTCGCTGGTGACCGTTTCGGTTGCTGCGTTGCCCGTGTTGAGCAATGCGTTGGAGGTGTTTGTTTGTGCGAATGAGGTTTATACCTATCAGGGAACCAACCTACAGGCAGGCCAAACGCAAGATTTTACCTTAAAAGCGGCAAATGGTTGTGACTCGGTGGTTACGCTTGCGGTAAAAGCCTACCCGAATGCCGGCAGTAGCGTTGCGACGCAAGTATGTGCGGGTGGTTTTTACAATTATCAAGGCGTCGATATAGCGGCGGGCAGTACCCAGGATTTTGTGTTGCAAACGATCCATGGCTGCGATTCTGTGGTGACGGTTTCGGTTGCAGCGTTGCCCGTGTTGAGCAACGCGTTGGAGGTGTTTGTTTGTCCGAATGAGGTTTATACCTATCAGGGCGCCAATTTGCAGGCAGGCCAAACGCAGGATTTTACCTTAAAAGCGGCAAATGGTTGTGATTCAGTGGTTACACTTGCGGTAAAAGCCTACCCGAATGCTGGCAGTAGCGTTGCTGCGCAAGTTTGTGCGGGCGGTTTTTACAATTATCAAGGCGTCGATATTGTGGCGGGCAGTACCCAGGATTTTGTATTGCAAACGATCCATGGCTGCGATTCGCTGGTGACGGTTTCGGTTGCTGCATTGCCTGTATTGAGCAAATCGTTGGAGGTGTTTGTTTGTCCAAATGAAGTTTATACCTATCAAGGCGCCAATTTGCAGGCTGGCCAAACACAGGATTTTACCCTAAAAACCGCAAATGGTTGCGATTCGATTGTCACCCTGGCGGTAAAAGCCTACCCCAATGCCAGCAGCACCCTTTCGTTACAAGTATGTACGGGCAGTTTTTACAGTTATCAGGGCGTAAATGTTCCGGCGGGCAGTACCCAAGATTTTGTAATGCAAACGATCCACGGCTGCGATTCGGTGGTGACGGTTTCGGTGGCTGCTTTGCCTGTATTGAGTAAATCGTTGGAGGTGTTTGTTTGTCCAAATGAAGTTTATACGTATCAAGGCGCCAATTTACAGGCTGGCCAAACACAGGATTTTACCCTAAAAACCGCCAATGGTTGCGATTCGATTGTCACCTTGGCGGTAAAAGCCTACCCGAATGCTAGCAGTACCGTTGCGGCGCAAGTTTGTACGGGCAGTTTTTACAGTTATCAAGGCGTCGATATTGCGGCAGGCAGTACCCAGGATTTTGTATTGCAAACAATCCATGGCTGTGATTCGCTGGTGACGGTTTCGGTTGCTGCGTTACCTGTTTCGACGAAGGCGTTGGAAGTGTATGTTTGTCCAAATGCGGTTTATACGTATCAGGGCGCAAACCTACAGGCAGGCCAGACGCAAGATTTTACCCTAAAAGCGGCAAATGGTTGTGATTCAATAGTCACCCTGGTGGTAAAAGCCTATTCCAACGCCAGCAGTGCCCTTTCGGTAAAAGTATGTACGGGCAGTTTTTATAGTTATCAGGGGGTAAATGTTCCGGCGGGCAGTACCCAGGATTTTGTGTTGCAAACGATCCATGGCTGCGATTCGCTGGTGACGGTTTCGGTACAAGCCATCCCAACAACCATTGAAACGCTAAGCGTACAACTCTGTCCGGGCGAAACCTACGATTACCAGGGCAATGCGCTTTCACCAGGCAATTATACCTATCAATTCAAGGGGTATGAAGGTTGTGATTCTACGGTTTACTTAAATATTACCGCGAGTCCGGCATTAAGTTTCTCCTTATCGGCCGAGGCTTCGTGCCCAAACAAGGCCAGTGGTAGTATTGTGGTGCAGCAATTGAATGGCAACAGTGCGCCTTATGCTTTTTCGCTGGATGGAATTCAGTTTCAGGATGTACCTGCCTTTACGGCGCAGTATGCTGGATGGTTTACGGTGCTGGTGCGCGACAGTTACAATTGTATTTTCAAAGATTCTATTCAGGTGGATGCTTTGCCGCCGCTGGTTGCGAGTTTGCCGAATGGTGTTCTTGCATGTGATAGCAGTAGCATAGCGCTCACGCCCATCGTGCAAGGCAACCTGAATCAGGTACAATACAAATGGTGGAATGGCGCAACCGAAGCAAGCACCCGCGCCACCGAGGCCGGAACCGTTTGGGTGGATGTACGCAACGTGTGCGAAACCAAACATGTGGAAGCGCAAGTACAATGGGCCGATGTAGCCGACGATTTTTCTTATGCGTACCTGCCTAATATCTTTATGCCGGATGCGCAGGATGTACGCAATGCCAGTTTCCGACCCATTTTTGTAGAAGGCATTCAGGTGCAACAGTATCGTTTAGAAATATATGACCGCTGGGGGAGCCTGCTTTTTCAAACCAAACAAGCCGATTTGGGTTGGGAGGGCACCCTGAAGTCTAAAATAATTGATCCAGGGGTATTTGTTTGGATCTTAAAGGCCGACATCTGGTATTGTGGTCGGTTGATTCATTTGAATCGAAGTGGTGACGTGACAATTATGCGCTAATTTTGAGCAAGGCGTCTGATTCCTTTTTGAGTCAGACGCCTTTTTTTATATTTCGATGATCTGTTTTACAGAAATCCTGAGCGCAAGCATGGCTTTTAACCGCTGCTTTTATTGCCTTGTAAGCACATACCGGATAGAAGGTAAAAAAGGCAACAAGGTAAATTGGGTGGCATTGCCCGATTTTAAATAGGGGTCAAAACTTACAAAAAAAGGATTTTTCCGATTGTACACATTGAAAATGCCAAGTTGAAAACTGTGTTTGAGTCGTTTGCGCTCAAAATGGGCAGTTACCGCGAGGTCTAAGCGATGGTAAGTGGGCAGCCTGTAATTATTAATTTTTTCGAAAGCGATGATGTTGGGCCCGGGGAACTGTCCGGGTACTGTATAGTTAAATTTAAGGCTTGCTAAGGTGATGGGATTGCCGCTACCAAAAACCCATACCACAGAGGCATCCCAATGTCCATTGAAACGGTGGACGATGGATAATTTCAGGTCGTGGGGCCGGTCATACCGCGCAGGAAAGGGATTGCCCAGGTTGGCATCTTTAAATTGACGCAGGGTGCGTGAAAGGGTATAGGCCAGGTCAAAACTGGTGTTTCCGACGGTTTTGGACAAGGCAATTTCGAGGCCGCGACTACGCCCCCTTCCCAAAATAAGGCGTTGTTGCCAGTTGTCGTTTTCCAGGAGCAAGGTGGTTGAAATACCTTGTTGGCTGGATCGGAAAGCCCTCAAGCGCCGCAACACCTTATCATAGGCTTCCACCCGCAAAACCCAGCCTGCTTGCCGCAGTTCCATCCCAATGCAATTTTGCCAAACACGCTCGGGTGCACTGTTGGCTGTTGTTGGAGCCCATAATTCAAAAGGCAAACTTCCGCTAAAACTACCTACCTGATGCAGGTTTTGAGTAAGTCCCGAAAAACTAAAAAACAGTTGAAGGGGCGGTATTGGTTTCCACAACAGGCGCAACCGGGGATCGGGACGCAAGTAGTTTTTTCCCGAAACAATAAACAAGGAGTTATTTAGCCCGGTTTCCAAGGCAATTTGGTCATTTATTTGCCAGTCGGACTGCACATAGGCATTACCCTCAAATGCATTGATGGCTGCGGTCTTGGGCCGCCGCAATTGGAGGGTATCCGCACTAATTCCATTCTTTAATCCTGCCCGGGCCTGAAAAATGCCGGGTTGGAAAAAATGTTGGGTTGCCGAAACGCCCATACGCATGTTGAACGTACGGTTGACAAAAAAAGTAAAATCGGATTTTAACCCAATGTCTTCGATGCGGCTTTGCGATCCTTCTGCATATTGGATCTGGTTGGATGTATCCGTTTGCACTCCATCTGTGTAATTGAATAAACTGTACGTTGCCGTGGTATTAGAAAACAGCCGATCGCCCCATAGGTGGTTCCAGCGCAGGGCCGCCACCTGATTGCCATACACGGCCTTGATTAAAAGGGTCGTGCGTTCAAAAACCGTGTCGAGTTGATTGTTAACCCTGCGCGAACTGCCAAATGTATCCAGCCCGGCGTAATAACTTAGGTAAAAACGGTCCTTCGGCGAAAGCACATAATTGAGTTTGGCATTAAAATCCGTAAATTGATAATACGCAGAACCCTCTTTTCCACCCGTGGCAAGGTTTTCGCGTTTGGACAAGATGCGCACAATGGGTAACAGGCTCGAAAACCGCGCCCCAACAATATAGGAACATTTCCCTTTTTTAATAGGCCCTTCTGCCAAAAGTCCAAGTGCATAAAGACTAAAATTGGCCTGTTGATGGTGGTGGTACAAGTCGCCATCGCGGGTGCGCACCTCCAACACTGCCGAACTGCGCGCGCCAAAACGGGCAGGCTGGTCGCCTTTCCAAAGCTTAGCAGTGCTGATCATATCTGCATTAAAAATGGATACTAAGCCAAAGGCATGATTTGCGTTGTACACCGGTACATCATCGAGCAGAATCAAATTTTGATCCGCATTGCCTCCCCGCACGTTTAGGCCGCCGAGTCCGTCTGTTCCAGTAAGCACACCGGTTCCCAGTGAAGCCTGTCGAATTACATCAGGAATTCCGCCAGGCATGGGCAAGGAATTGAGGTCTTGCAATGGAACGGGGGCGGGCATTACTTGCAGGCGTAAGCTATCTGAGGCTTTTGCGGCCGCAGTAATGGTAACTTCACTTAATACATTGTGGGTTTTTAAATCAAAATTGCGCATTTGGTTGGCCCCGACTTGTATTTTTTGCTCCAAAATGTCATATCCAATATAGGAAACACGCAATAAATGTTCGCCAGATTCCAGTTGCATGCTGTAAAATCCAAATTCGTTGCTGATAACGCCCTGGCGCCGCGCATCCATAATGGTTGCGCCGATAAGCCGCTCCCCGGTTTCGGCATCGCGCAAGTAACCGCTTAGGGCAAAACGCTTGACGGGTTCTTTTTTGCTACGAAGCAGGATTTGCCCATCGGATACCACGATTTCGTGTGGTACATTGGCCGCAATTTGATCTAAAAGTTGTCCGAGGCGGTATTTTTGGTCCGAAATGCGCAAACGCGCCGTGCCATCAAATAAAGTGCCCGGAAATAAAATAGCGATATTTTCTTGTTGACTCAGTTTGGTCAGTGCTTCGGTAGCAGAACAGTCGGTGCACGCAAACTGAACGGTACGGCGCAGCAAGTTTTGGGCTTGCAGCACAGGTACCCCCAACAAAAACAGTCCAAAAAATAATATGCGTGTTTTCAGCACGGAAAAACAGATAGCGCAAAGGTGAAACTACTTTATTCTGTACAGATGCCGCCTTCCAATTGATAGGCATTGTCGCCGATTTCAGAGAACTGCATCTGATAAAGTTGGGCAATGCTCCGCAACAAAGCAGCCGCATTGGGCTGTGGAAAGGTAGCAGAAAGCAAACAATCGCCGATTTCCTGATTTTTTACATTGATTTTTACGTGGTACAATTGTTCAATTTGTGCAAAAACCGCCTTTAAGGGGGTTCGATCAAAGACCAGCATGCCATTTTGCCAAAAAAAGGCATTGGCATCGGCTTCCACTGCCCGCATTTGAGCGCTTTGACGGTTGAATACCGCTTTTTGTCCGGCAGTGAGCAGCATATTTTTTTCCGAAGTTCCTTCAAAACGCACTTTGCCTTGCTGCACTTGTACGCTGTATTCTGGCTGATTTTCATTAAATTGTACCTCAAAGGCAGTACCCAGCACCGTAACCCTTTCCGCGCTGTTGCTATTTACTTCAAATACCTGGGCGGGGTTGTGGGTAACGGAGAAAAAAGCGGTGCCACGCAAATAAACAGCGCGTTTTCCAGCCGCAAATGTTGCTGGATAACGCAACTGCGCCCCTTTTTTGAGCCATACCTGCGAGCCATCGGGCAGGGTAATTTCCTGTTTTTCGGTGCTGTTGTTTTCGGCAACTTGCCAATTGGTATCCTTGAAAAACAGCCCTTTTTGAAACCAAAGTGCGCCCGCAACAAGGAGCACGGCCGCTACGGCTGCTGCGTAACGTACCCATTGGAAGGCGTTGGTACGCATATAAGGGGTTTCCTTCGGCATTTCAATGATTGCCGCTTGCCGTTTGGAGGCCGAATCATTTTCCATCGGCTTGCCAACAGCAGGTAAACCGGCTTTTAGGCGCACCGCTGCCAATCCTGCAGCTGCATCGGCAACAAAGGGTTTATCGAAAGCGGCTTTATCCCAGGCATCGCGCAGTTGTTGCGCAATTTGCACGTTTTGTTCGGTCGCGTTAAGCCAGGCATCCAGCGTCGCTTGTTCAGCGGCGTCGAGCTCGGTCGCGAAAGAACGAATAAGCAGCGCATCTATATGTGCTTGATCTGGCATGGTAATACGGTTAATTTTTAGCAGATTAAAAGAGAAGGGGATGAAACCCACCTTTGGATATCTTATTGACGGTTGGACGCGATAAAACCCTTATGTCCTTTTTTAGATTAGGTTAAAAAAAAGCAAAAAAACCAGGGCTTGATGTTCGGTGGCAACGGCACGCAAAATGCGCAGCGCTTTACTGACCTGTGCTTCCACGGTTTTGACCGAAATTTGAAGTTGGTCGGCAATACTGCGGTACGACATTGCTTCAAAACGATTCATCACAAAAACCAATCGGCACTTGTCGGGCAAATTATCAATGGCCAACTGAAGTTTTTGTTCCAATTGAAGGGCATCGCCTGTGTATTCCGGCGCATCATACTGGGTTGATTGGTTTTCTCGGGCATCCTCATCGCCTGTAAACACCATGCGTTTGTGTTTTTCCAGGTAATCGAGGCTGCGGTTGGTCGTGGCACGGCGCAAATAGCCGCCCAAGGTGCTTTGGATATTCAATTTATGTCGGCGTATCCATATTTCGGCCAATACGTCTTGTGCCAGATCTTTGGCAGCATCTTCTTCGCGCACAATACGCCAAGCGGTGTTCAACAGCATATCATAATACTGATGAAAAATGGCATCCAGTGCCTGGTCATCGTCGTTGCGCAGACGTTCCAGTATTTCCTGTTCATTAAAAATTGGCTGCATAAGCAGTACAAAGATCCGTTTTTTACCAGATTTGTACCCGTTTGTTTTCGGGTCGCCACATGGCATCGCCTTCTTTGATCCCAAAAGTAGCGTAAAAAGCAGGCATATTGGCGAGTGGACCGATTACCCTAAATTTAGCGGGGGCATGCACATCACTCTTGATCTGATTGGTGATCGATTCGGGTCGTTCATTGATCATCCAGGCCAAGGCGTATCCCAGAAAAAAGCGTTGATCGGGGGTGCAAGCGGCAACCAGTTGTTTGTTTTGGTATTGCGCTGTTTTTTTAAACGCCTCATAGCCCATCATAACGCCCCCGAGGTCGGCAATGTTTTCGCCTTGGGTCAGGTTGCCATTGATATGCAGGGTATCTACCGCAACATATTCATTGAATTGCGCGACAATCATTTTTGTTTTTTCATGAAATCGGATGCTGTCCTCTGGTGTCCACCAGTTTTCCAGGTTGCCCATTTCGTTGTATTGACAACCCTGATCGTCGAAACCGTGGGTCATTTCGTGGCCAAAGGTGGAGCCGCCAATGATTGAGTAAAGCAGGGCATCATCGGCGAGGGTGCGTTCATAACCGGGTACAATGATGTTGCAACCAGGCACCACAATTTCGTTGTTGGATGGGTTGTAATAAGCATTATAGGTTTGCGGTTGCATGTCCCATTCGGTGCGATCCACCGGTTTGCCATATTTGCTGATGTTGTACTGTGTGCTCCAATTTCCAACTGCAATCACGTTGCGGACATAGGAATTGCGGCTGATCGTAAGGCTGCTCAGGTCTTTCCATTTATCCGGATAACCGACCTTCATAATCATGGTATTGAGTTTTTTGATTGCCTTTTCTTTGGTTTCGGCACCCATCCAGTCGAGATTTTTGATGCGTTCGGCGTACACCGTTTTGATCGCATTGCCAATTTCGAGCAGTTTTTCTTTTGCGCCTTTGGGCAGGTATTCGGCTACATACACTTGCCCGATCAGTTCGCCCAATCCGTTGTCGGTTTGGCGCACCACGCGTTTCCAGCGGGGCTTGGGTTCGGTTACGCCCCGCAGTGCCGCCGCATAAAAGTTGAAATATTCGCGGTAGGTTTTATCATCTAAATAAGTAGCCAATCCTTTGATTAACTGGTATTTAAGATAATCTTTCCAAATCGGAAGCGGGATTGATTTCAATTGTGCATTCAAGCCTTTAAAGTATTCGGGCTGTCCTACAATCACGGAATCAATGGCTATTGCGAAACCAACGGTTTTGGTAAAATTCTGCCAATCGATATTGGGTACTTCCTGTTGCAATTGCGCAAAGGCCATTTTATGATAATTGGCAATCGGATCGCGGGTGTCTTCGCGTTTCCGGGTATTTTTGGCGAGGGCGGTTTCGAGTTGCATGACTTGTTTGGCCGCTTTTTGCGCCTTTGCCGCATCGTAGCCCAGAATGCCAAACATGTTTTGCAGGTGTTGCACAAATTTGGTCCGCAGTTCCGTGGTACGGGCGTCGGTATCAAAATAAAAACTGCGATCGGGCATACTCAAGCCGCCCTGTTGCAATAAAACCGCATTTTTAGCACTAAATTTATCGTCAGGCGCTACATATAAGTTGAACAGAGGGGCGCCAATGCCTTTGTGTAAAAAGGCAGCTTCCTGCACCAATCCCGGAAGGTCCTGAATGGCATCGATCCGGTCCAAATCGGGTTGAATGTCCAAAATGCCCCTTTGATTGAGGGACACACTGTCCATGCCACTAAAGTAGAAATCTCCAATTTTTTGTTTGTTGCTGCCAATTGGTTCGTTGGTTCGCGCAGCAGCCGACTGACAAATTTGCAAGATTTGCGCATTGATGGTATCCTGAATCAATTGCCAAGTACCATTGCTTTGTTCACTTTCAGGAATGGGATGGGCCTTAAACCAGGCACCATGGGCAAATTTGAAAAAATCGTCGCCCGGCCGGATACTGGAATCAATATGTGATACCAAAGCATCTGGCTGATTGGCCATATTTTGTTTTGCAGGGTTGGTACAGGCATTCCACAACAGGAGCACCGTACAGGCAGATAGAAAGTGACGAAATGGCATAAATAATTGGGCGATAAATGGTGGTAGAAAGTAGTGCAAGAGTACAATAAATTACAGATATCAAGGTAATACTCCATCCGTGCGCAACAAATTCAGATACTCCACCGCCCCCGCTTTGTTCAAATGCATAAAATCTCCGAACAAAGCCGGATCGCTCAAGGCATTGCGGTAATCGTACACGGGCAAACCCGTTAAACGCGTTGCCTCCGCCTTCAAATCGTCCAGGTGGGTCACCGTAAATCGTGGGAAATACGGGCTGATGACCAATTTAACCACCACACCTTTCTTTTGTGCATACGCCACCAAAGCCCGCAATTGCTCCAGCAAATAAGGGTGCACTTCCAAGGGATAATTATTTTCAAGCACTTTTGCCGCCAGTTCGGGGTCGATTTCCCGGTCCAGCAGCCAGTCTTTATCCGTTTTTTTACGGTGAAAAATTGCGCGCTGGAAGAGTTCGTTGTTGTAGCGATACAAGGCGCTTAACTGACCTGTTCGCCAGTTTTCTACGGATTTTTCTCGAATTAAGGCATCCAAACGGGCCGATTGCCCACTAAAAGTGAGAAAACCCGCCAATAAAGCGTCATTCGTCCGGTCGCAAGTGGTTAGTTCGATCAACATCAAACGCGGCGCCGGGTAACGGTCCAAATAATCTTCGGCCAGGGCGCAGGCCGCATCCATGGGCAAACCGTTGTAACTCAAATTAAAAGTCTTCAAACCGCTTTTTTCCTCAATATATGGCTCGTAAAAGATCAATCCCCGCGAATTACCCACCAATAAAATATCCGCAGCAGCCTGTCCACCGTACAGGCGCGCGTACCGAAACTGACTTTGCGCCACTTGCTGCTGCAACACATACCCACCCGCACGATCGCCCGCGAGCACCGTACCCAACAATAGCAGGAACCACCCAAGTTGTTTCATACCTTAAAACTGAAAATAAATAAACGCATTGGCTCCAAATGTGCCGAAAAACGCAATGAACCAAAGCAAAACCGCAAATACCGCCAAACGCAATGCCGGACGATGCACTTGCACCACATTCCAATTTACCCACGCATTCGAAAGTTCTACGCCATATAAAAGCCCGATCAGCAAAAAGCCCTTCAACACCTGAAATTTGTTGATCACCGCCCACCAGGCAAAATGCCGTCCGCTGAAGATACCCGACAACACGGCATTAGCGGTGGTAAAACTGTGCGCACCCATGCTCCCCGCTCGAAAATACACCCAGGCCAATAAGGTCAAACTGTACACCACAGCAATCGCAACACCTTTATCTACAATACGCGGAAGTCGTAATACCCGCACCACCCAGTCCCAACGCGGGGCCACAAAACGTTGCA
Organism: Saprospiraceae bacterium; assembly: GCA_027488935.1. Lineage (GTDB taxonomy): Bacteria > Bacteroidota > Bacteroidia > Chitinophagales > Saprospiraceae > M3007. The sequence goes on from JAIYAP010000071.1 coordinate 190,906, forward strand.
AAATCAGGTACAATCCGTGCAAAAAGCCCCAAAACACAAAGGCCCAATTGGCCCCATGCCACAAACCACCTAAAAGCATGGTAATCATGTTGTTGCGGTAGGTCATATACACGCCGTGCCGGTTACCGCCCAACGGAATGTACAAATAATCACGCAGCCACGACGATAAGGAAATATGCCAGCGCGTCCAAAATTCGCTGAAACTGCTGGAAAAATACGGCGACCGAAAATTTTCGGGAAAACGATACCCCATGATGCGCGCCATACCTATCGCAATATCGGAATACCCGCTAAAATCGCAGTATATCTGGAACGAATAAAATACCACGCCAATCAGCAAATGCAACGAACCAAAGGTCTCGGGTGCCTGAAAACACTGGTCGGCAAACGGCCCCAAGGAATCCGCGATGGCGCATTTTTTAAAAAATCCCCACAATACGCGACCCATTCCACTGTAAAAACGATCCCATTCAAACGGCCGCTCCACATGAAATTGCGGCAACAAATCTTTGGCCCGCACAATCGGTCCGGCCATCAATTGCGGCCAAAACCCAACAAACGTGGCGTATTTCAACAAATCCCGCTCGGCTTTCATTTCTCCGCGGTATATCTCGATGGTGTACGACATGCTTTGGAAGGTGTAAAACGAAATACCCACCGGCAAAATAATATGCAAGGTCGTCCAACTCGCCTCCATGCCCACATACTGCAATGCCGCCGCCGCAGAGGCCGCAAAAAAATTGAAATATTTAAAAATGGATAAAAAGCCCAGGTTCATCACCACACTGGCAATAATGACTTGCTTTTTCTGCCGCGGTGCATGGGTATCTTCCAGGTAAATGCCAAAAAGATAATCCATCAAGGTGGTAAAGATGATGAGCGCCAGAAAACGCCAGTCCCACCAGCCATAAAAAACATAACTCGCTACCAGGATCCAGCCCAGGCGCAACCGTCCTTTCAGGAAAAAATACACCGAAAAGAAACACAGCACAAATACGAGGAATACGAGCGAGTTGAAAATCATGTTCCGAGCAGTATTTTATCCAATTGCTTTTTCCACACCAAATAGCCTTGCCCGTTCAAATGCAGGCCGTCTTCGGTGCAAGTCGGCAACAATTGTCCTTTCACATCGCTCAGTTCGGTGTACAAATCTAAATATGGCAGCGCAAAAGACCGGGCAATTTGCTGAATTTCAAGGTTTAAGGCAGGAATTAAATTCGGATCAAGGCCCATTTTTTTGATCTGATTGTTGATGGGTAATACGCTCACGAGCACTACTTGCGGGGCGGAACCAGGCTTGCGCAATTGCTGAACAATGCTGCGGTATGTTTCAGCAACATCGGCAACAGGTTTTCCCAGCAACAAATCATTGATGCCCACGCACAACACCACCATGTTGGGCCGGTTGCGCAGGATATCTTCCAGACGGTCCAAAACGCCCGCGGTCTGATCGCCGGTAATGCCTCGGTTGAGGATATGGAGGCTATCACCCAGCAATTCGCGCCACTCACATTGTTCTATTTGGGAATCGCCCAGCATCACCATGGCGCCAGGCCGATCGGGAAAAAGGGCAAACAAACTTTTACGGTGGGCATACAAACCTGCCTCGGAGTGGTATACACGGTACATCGTGTACCGAAACCCTCCCAGGCGTTGTATCAGTAAAAAAAATGCGCTGAGGAGCAAAAGATTCAGCAGCAAGGAAAATCCGGTGGCCCAACGGCGCATGGAATTTGTATGTTTAGGTTTGTTTTGTTTCAAAAAGGCCGACCCAACGTCGACTTAAAGGCTCGAATGCCCAACCGCCCAATACCGCCAAAGGCAAATACGCCAATAAAACGGGCAAACTAACGCCAACACCCACACTCCGCAAGCCCAGCAAATATAACTCCAGCACCATGATGTGCACCAAATACAAGGAATACGAAAAACCGCCGATCCACAAAAACAAACGTTTCAACACGGGTATAAAGCGCTCGCCTACATGATAGATAAAAATGCAAATCGCCGTGTAGCCAATCAAAGCCGGAATATCATTGAATATTTTACCCGCCACGCCCATTTTTAATATCATGGCAATCATAATGCCCGTAAAAATGACGCCGGTCGGCAAATAATAACCCCAGCGGTAATTCCAAAAATCGGCCCGTAACACATACGGTTTGTCCGCCCCTGTACCGGCCTTATATGCACCCGCCAGCACCTGCCCGAGCGCAAATTCCCACAAAAATTGCAGGAAAAAACTGTTCCAACTCCGCATATCGCCCGTACCCATAAAGTATACTACCAGCCACCAAACCATCGAAATAATCAGGCAAATCCAGAAGTAATTCCACGGATTGCTAAACCGCCCTTTCAACCAAACCAACAAGGGAAATGCCAGGTAAAACTGAATAATCGCACTGATAAACCAATAATGGCCGCCAAAACTGTGGATATACGGCTCATAAAACATTTGGTACAAGGCCACGCCCGCCAACCAGGCATCCCAACCATCCGAAAACAAATGCAGGGTGAGCGCCAAAACCCAACTCAAACTCAAGGCCAATACATACGGCAACCATACTTTGCTCGCCCGACGTTGGTAAAACTTGAGGGTATCACCACCCCAGGTCGACAAACCCAGGCCGAAACCCGACAATAAAAAGAACAAATGCACCCCCGAACCGCCAAAAATGATCGCTTTTTGTAAAATGGGGGCCAAGGGCACCCGCTGCAAGGTATGGTAACAAACGATGGTAAAAATTGCATACCCTTTTGCAAAATCTAAAAAGTCGATTTTCCCGGACGAACGCGCCATTTATTGCTTTTTTATTACCTCGTCTACATGCACCAGGTGCCTGTGCTCGGAATGTTTGAAATGTTTTTCCGGGTTTACCATTTTGAATAAACCCCGCGCTTGCCGGAGTATAAATTTGGGGATAGCATACACGGCATTCCAAACAGAAGGCGGCGCTTCAGACAATTTTAAGGTCCAAAGCACATTCATGCCGAAAATACCCACCGCACCCACCAGCGCAAGCGTTACCCACGGCTGAATCAATAACCCTGCCACTGCCAGCAGAAAGGCTACTGCTAACTGGATAAACATTGGCAAGGCAAGCGTCACAACGCCAAAAAAGAACTGGTTGGGACTAAAACGCACCAATCCGCGCAACAAAATACCGAGCGCGTTGGGAATATTTTGAAAATAGGAAAACAACCAGCGACCACGTTGCGTCTGCACATCTTCACCGGTACTTACTTTTTCATCGTAACAAACGGCATCCCAGGCAAAGGCGATGCGTACATTACGGCGCAACAGAAAATTTTGCAATATTTTATCTTCCTGCAACATCTTTTTGCCCATATGCTGCCCTTCCTGTACCTCCTTGCTTTCCAGATATTGTTGGTACAAACCACTTTTAGTAGCCATACCCGAACCACTGATCACCGATGAACCGCCCAACAAATAAGGCGCATACCGCTCTATATAATTTTTGTACAACTCGCCAAGGGAGTCGGCAGCTGCATATTTACTGTCCAAATTTTTAGCCGTGCGCTGCCCTTGTACACACTGAAATCCACGCGCAATGTATTGGTTGATTTGATGCAAAAAATCGGGATGCGCCAGGTTGTCCGCATCAAAAATGACGGTAAAATCGTGCGCACGAACAAAGCGTGTGTGCGCGTACAGGATGCTTTTTATCTTTAAACGCAGCGGATTTTCGGGCTTTAACAACACAAAACGCGGATCCGAAATGTTGAATTCCGTTTCAGGGCATTCATCAGCCACCAAATACACCATCAAGTTGGGGTGTGATTGTTGCAAGAGGCTGGCGACCAAGGGCTTGGTAATTTCGCTGTTTTTGTAGGCTGTGATAATGCAAGCAAAATCCGTATCCAACGTTGCTGCGCTGGCATCGGCAAATTTGTCCTGGATTTTTGCCCCCAAATGCGCCTCCGAACGCTGGCCAAATACCCGCGCCGCCGCAACCGTCAAAAACGGAAACACCAACTGGAAAAAAATCCAGCCGGATGCAATATAAAAAAGGATAAAAAGTAAATCGATCATGGTGCTTGATTATTAAAAAATGCTTCACAGGAACGGACCTAATCTAGTGCAAAAAATTGTCTTTTTTACAGGAGATTAAGCTGGCTTAAAGCTCATCCGCTTTTCAGGGTCTTTCAGGCTGAAATTCCAAAAAATGCCGCGCCAAAAAGCCTTTAAATTGTCTTTTTCGCCTTTTAACAGCATTTGCAAGGTGTTTTTTGGAATGGTTACCAAAAACAAAAATAAATAAAAGGCCGCTATTTTCCAGCCACCATAATTGCGGCGCATAAACCAAACGCGGTTGCGGTTCAAATAATAGGTTTTCAACGAACCCAATTTGCCCACGGTTAAACTTTCTTTGTGGTACACCCGCGCGCGGGGCTCCACCCATATTTCAAAACCACTTTTCCGCACCCGCTCACCCCAGTCCAGTTCCTCATAATACAGGAAAAAGTCTTCATCCATCATACCCGCCTGCTCAATCACAGCCTTCGAGCACATCATGGCCGCCCCGTGTGCATACGCGGTCGCGCGGGGTTCGGTGTATTGCCCACGCTCCCAGGTTTTTTTGCCAATGGTTTCGTTGCGGGCTGTCAGTGGATGAATCGGCGTCATGCCCGCATATTGAATATAATCTTCGGTCCACTTTTCCTGGGGGTAGTAACAAATCAACGGACTGACCAGCCCCAGTTTTGGGTTATTTTCAAACATGGCCACCAGGCGTTCCAGACAATGGTCGGTCAACTCGGCGTCGTTGTTGATAAAAAACAAATAATCGCCTTTCGCCGCTCGAACTGCCAGATTATTGCCCCCTGCAAAGCCCAAATTTACTTCACTGCGGATAAAATGGACTTCCGGGTACTGCGTTTCAAAGGCAGTTTGCGGGTTTTCTTTACTGGCATTGTCGACCACAAATACTTCAATGTCTTTGTAATCTTGCCGACGAATGCTGTCAAGCAGGGCAAACGTTACCGCCGCCTGGTTGTAATTCACTGTAATAATTGAAACCATTGCATGTTTTGATTAGGCGTCGTCTTTTTGCACAAACGCGCCGAATGTTTTGATTATGATCGAAAAATCCGTCCAAATAGACGCACTTTTAGCGTATTTGATATCCAGCGCGATCCGTTCCTCCATACTCATAGCAGCCTGACTCCGTTTGGAAACCTGCCACAACCCCGTAAGTCCGGCAGGAGCCAAAAAGCGTTCGCACCAGGCTTCATTCACCAGCATTTCGGCTTCATACAGCGGTAGTGGACGGTTGCCCACCAGCGACATATCGCCGCGCAGCACATTGATAAACTGCGGCAACTCGTCGAGGCTGTATTTTCGGATAAAACGCCCAACCCGGGTAACCCGAGGGTCTTTACTTAACTTTACAAATACCGGTCCAGAACCGTTGTTATTGTGCCGGTATTGATTCAAATGTTGTAATTCATGCAATCGTTGGTCGGCATCCAGGTACATCGACCGAAATTTGAAAAAATCAAAAATATGATAACCCGAACCCACCCTTTTAGAACGGTAGATAACCGGACCTTTCGACTCTAAGCGGATGGCAAGGGCAATGGGCAACCACACAGGGATCGACAATAAAATACCCAAGCTGGCGGCAATAATGTCAAATATGCGTTTGCCCAACGGCAATTTATATTGGTAGTTTTTGGGTAAGCGCGCAATTAGAGCGGCATCCAGGATTTTGGGTTTGTATTGATTCAGAAAAATCAGCCGTTCTTCCAGCATACCCCATTCTACGGGCACGGTATAGCAGTCATCAATGCCATTTTTTGCCAAGACAGGGGTCGAAATCATTTCCCCCTGCTCCGTTAAGGCAATCAGTGGAATATAGCGCAAAAAAGGATGTGCCATCAACTTGGCGCAAAGGCCAAATTGATGCGTTTGCAGCCATTGCAGTTTACACAAAATGGCATAAGGCATTTGAAATGTTTCCAAACGGTCAACCCGTTGTTCCAGCCATGCAAAAGCCTCGGTTGCGTCGTTTTTTACCGCATACCGATACGCTGTGCCCTTATAAGGGAAGTTCCGGATGTTTGCATCAAAGTCGCCTTCAAAACCAATAAACAGTAGTTCCCTGGTCGCAAGCGAAGGCTCAGATTGTAACAAAGGACGATTCATCTCGATTAAAGTGTTTGTTGTCGATTTGGGAATATAGGGTTTCATGCCAATTGATCAGCGCGACCAAATTTGCTTAATTGCTCTTGTAAAACAATGGGATTGAATGGTTTGCGTAAATAGCCCGATGCGCCCAGGTTTCTGAAGTATACTTCTTCTTCCTCGCGCCCGTGATCACTCATTACCCAAACAGGTATATTGCCGTACATGCCGCTGCAACGCAGGTTGTACAACAACTGCTCCCCATTAATTTCAGGCATGCGGGTATCGGTTACAATGATATCCGGGATCAAACCTTTGTTGAGCACGGTCATTGCATCCAATCCATTTTTGGCACTGATTACCTCAAATTTTTTCGATAGGAAATTACCTATCAAGTTTCGGAAACCATCGTGGTCATCCACGACTAAAACCCTTCTTTTCATGATACTGTTCTGTTAGCGTGTTTTCGCCTGTTGCGAATTATTTAGTGTTTGTTTGTGCAATTCAGACTATCATTATTGCTTGAGGGCGGGATTAAAAGAGCGGATTAAACCTGTTTTAGGCAAAAGGACATAAAACGCCCTGTGCGCAAAAGAACTTTCAAAAATGGCAAGATGTTATTGGTTGAACCTTTCTATGGAAACCCGGCAGAGAAAGGACGCGTTGGAAGTATTGCCTGTTTTCGCCTTTGAAAACAAGTCAATGCTTTAAAAAAATACACACGCGTATCGCAAGGATAGCGCGGGGAGTAGCAGAGATTACCAAATTGTACATACCGGGGTGTTCGTGCAGACCGAACAAAGAAAAAAACGCTTAAGAGAATGCTACTCCTCGACACAAAGATATAGGTATTCCTTCAAAGCGCAATACTTCTACCATGCAGTTTATCATTGTGTCGGCAAACCGCCATTTTTAACCCCCTTGTACTTGCATTACGGCATAGTTTTCCATGTGTTCAAATACTGGTATATCTTTGCATATCAATTTTTTATCACCCATGCTCATGAACGCGCTTCTATTCTGGATTGGCTTATCGATTGTTTTTTATGCTTACGTCGGGTACGGCATTGTATTGTACGCATTGGTGTGGTGGAAGCGCCGCTTGCAAAAAACGCCTGCCGCGCCTGCGCCTAACTGGGAAGCGGTAACGTTTGTGGTATGTGCTTATAATGAGGAAGACTGGATTGAGGAGAAAATTGCCAACTCCATCGCGCTCGATTATCCGAGTGACCGTATCCAGTTCTTTTTTGTGACCGATGGTTCGAATGACAAAACAGCCGAACTTGTTCAAAATTATCCCTATCCACCGGGTATTCAATGGCAATTGCTGCATCAACCCGAACGTCGGGGTAAAATTGCGGCCTTTCAACGTGCCATGACTTTTGTGCAAACCCCCATTGTGATCAGCACCGACGCAAATACACTGGTCAATACCGAAGCCGTAAAAAGTATCGTGGCGCATTACAGCGATCCGGCAGTAGGGGCAGTTGCGGGTGAAAAACGCATTTCCATGGGCAATAAAGACGCCGCCAACAGTGCCGGAGAAGGTATTTACTGGAAATATGAAAGTGCCTTGAAAAAATGGGACGCCGAATTATGGTCGGTGGTAGGCGCGGCGGGCGAGCTGTTTTCGTTCCGCACCAGCGTGTACGAGCACGTACCCACTGATACGATTGTCGAAGATTTTTACCTCACCATGCGCATCGCCCAAAAAGGCTACCGCGTGGCGTATGCGCCCGATGCTTATGCCGTCGAATCTTCCTCTGCCTCGGTAGCAGAAGAGCGCAAGCGCAAAATTCGCATCGCTGCGGGCGGTATTCAGGCAGTGGTGCGCCTGGCACCCTTGCTCAATATTTTCAAGTACGGCGTATTGAGCTTTCAATATGTGTCGCACCGGGTATTGCGTTGGACATTGGCGCCGTTGTTTTTACCGATTCTGTTGATATTGAACATTTTATTAGCACAAAATAGCCTTTTTTACCAAATAATTTTGGTGGCACAAGTACTATTTTACCTTGCTGCTTTAGCGGGCTACCTCTTCGAACAGCGCAAAATGAAGGTAAAAATATTCTTCGTGCCCTACTATTTCTGCATGATGAACTACTCCATGTATGCCGGTTTTTTGCGGTTTATGCGCGGACGACAATCGGTGCTCTGGGAAAAAGCCAAACGGGCCTAGCCAATTTATTTAAACCGTTCCGCGTAATACAGGATGTAGGCGTAACAGGGCAGCATGACAATTTGAAACGCGGCCTGGTACCCCATGGATGCTTCCAATAGGCCATAAATTTGAGGCATAATGGCTCCACCTGCAATACCCATAATCAGAAAGGCCGAACCGGTCTGGGTGAAACGGCCCAGTCCCCGTATAGCCAATGGAAAAATTGCGGGCCACATCACCGCATTGGCAAATCCAAGCGCGGCAATACAACCAACGGCGGCTGTGCCAGAAAAGAAATACACGGATATCGTGATAACAATGGCCAGGATGGCTGAAAACTTCAAATAAGCCTGTTGTGAAATATACTTAGGAATCAGAATGATGCTCATAATATAGCCCGACAACATACCCACCAAGGTAAATGCGGTAAAGTATTTGGTTTGGTCGAGCGCAAACCCGAGCGATTTTCCATAAATGCCAATACCATCGCCTGCCATCACCTCTGCGCCTACATAAAAGAAGATACCCAGGGCGCCCAGCAACAAATTCGGGAATTGCCAAATACTTGTTTTGGTACTGCTTGCTTCATCACCGGCAGCATCCATACCCGCTTCCAGATTAATTTCCGGCAGGGCAGATTTGCGAATCATCACAGCGAGCAAGGCCAGTACAATGCTCATCACCACGTAAGGCGCAATAACACGCAAAGCCAAGGCATCCAGCAAACGCGCTTTTTCCAACGGATCTTCCATCGTGAGCACTTGTTGTTCAAGGGCAGTAGCGCCTTTTAACACAATGCTGCTTAAAATGATCGGACTCAAAATACCCGCCACTTTATTACAAATACCCATGATACTGATCCGTTGTGCTGCGCTTTCGATCGGCCCGAGAATACTGATATACGGATTGGAGGCGGTTTGCAACAAGGCCAAACCCATGCCCTGCACGAATAAACCCATTAAAAAGAGCGGAAAACTACGCATTTGAGCCGCCGGAATAAAAACCAGGCATCCCAGCGCCATCACGACTAACCCGAGCGCCATCCCATTTTTAAAGCCGACCCTTTTTAAAATTTCAGAACTGGGCAACGCCAAAAAGAAATAACTGATGTAAAAGGCAAACGTAACAAACAACGCCTGCATGGTATTGAGTTGGCAGGCCAGTTTCAAAAAGGGAATGAGCGAACCATTCAACCAGGTGACAAACCCGAAAATAAAAAATAACAAACCAATGATAATGATCTGGTAAAGGTACTTAGGGTTGGACGTGGTAGATGTGTTCATCTTTTCTTAGCATTGGATATTTTACAAAATTGCTTGGGTTTCACGCAGGCTTTCCGATTTTTGCACCGAGTGCGCTGGCAAATGTATAAACTCCTGCCAATGAAGCCGCTTTTTCATCCAAATTCTACATAAAAATCCAGTTCTCTAACAATCATCACACATGCAACCCACTCTTTTAATTTTAGCAGCAGGCATAGGCTCCCGGTATGGCGGCCTCAAACAGGTAGACGGTATGGGCCCGGGCGGTGCAGCCATTTTGGAATATTCCGTGTATGACGCCATCCGCGCTGGTTTTGGTAAAGTCGTTTTTGTAATTCGTAAAGATATTGAGGAAGCCTTCCGTGAAAAAGTTGGCAGCAAAGTGGAAGGTAAAATTGAAGTAGCCTATGCTTTTCAAGAAGCCGATACCGCCCTCGAATGGTTGGAAACTAAACCGCATCGCGAAAAGCCCTGGGGCACCGGCCACGCTATTTTATCGGCAAAAGACGTAGTACAGGAGCCATTTGTAGCCATCAATGCCGATGATTTTTATGGACACTCCGCCTTTCAATTGATGGGCGATTTCTTGCGGACCGATTGTGCGCCCGATCGCTATGGCATGGTGGCTTACCAATTGGGCAATACGCTTTCGGAAAATGGCGCTGTTTCGCGCGGGGTATGCGAAGTAAATGCCGAGGGATTACTGACTGATGTGACCGAGCGCACTAAAATTGAACGTTTTGAAGATGGTATTTTTTACATCGACGAAACAGGCGCACGTAATCCATTGGCCGATAACACCCCGGTTTCGATGAATTTTTGGGGTTTTCATCCGACCGTTTTTCAGGAATTAGAGGCGCAATTTCGTGCATTTGTACAGGAAAATATCGATAAACCCAAAGCTGAGTTTTACATTCCCAAAGTAGTGAACACCCTAATCGAAAATGGCAAAGTGGCTTGTTCGGTAATGACCAGCGACAGCCAATGGTACGGCGTGACGTACCCGGAAGATAAAGAAACGGTGCAGGGTGCTTTGGCTGCGATGGGTACCACGGGCGTTTATCCGGAAAGTTTGTAACCTGCGTTGCCCCGGTAGACGTCGGAAGGGTCCCCCCCACGTCGGAAGCGTCTGGGACGCTTCCGACGTGGGGGGGGCCCTTCCGACGTCTACCGGGACGCTTCCGACGTATCCTATCGGGATAACGCAGGATAATCAATATATCCCTTCGCCCCTCCGGTGTAAAAGGTAGCAGCATCCAGCTCGGCCAAGTCCTTCCCTTGCGCAATCCGTGCAGGCAAATCCGGATTTGAAATAAAATACCGACCAAAGGCGATCGCATCCGCTGCCTGCGCTTCGATCGCTGCTGCTCCAGCGGAAATTGAATACCCGCCATTGATAATCAAGGTGTTGCGAAACTTGGCGCGCATGGCCGGAAAAAAGTCAACAGGGACCTCCGCCGTGCCAAATGCACCCTGGTTGAATAAATGCAGGTAAGCGATGTCCAATTTCTGGAGCGCCTCAGCCAGATAATAATAAGTGTCGCGCACCAATGCTTCCGAATAGGTTACTTGATCGTGCAGTTTTCCAAAAGGTGAAAAACGTACGCCCACCTTGTCTTTTCCATGTTTTGCTGCAATCGCTTGGGTGATTTCCAACAGGAGTCGACCACGGTTTTCAATACTTCCACCATAGGCATCTTCCCGCAAATTGAGATGTGGATTTAAAAATTGTTCCAGCAAATAACCGTTCGCGCCATGCACCTCCACGCCATCGAAACCCGCCAGAAAAGCGTGGTCGGCTGCGCGTAAAAAATCGGCTTTTACCTGTTCTATGTCTTCTGCAAGCATTGCTTTGGGGGTTCCGGCAGGCACTTGAATCAGGTTTTCATGATAATCCAAAATCCCCACCGTCCAATTTGCGGCTACCTCAGAAGGCGCAAGTGGTGGCGCTCCCTGAAGAAAATAGGGGTGTGACATCCGGCCTGCATGAAATATTTGCATAAAAATTCGTCCTCCCTGCGCATGTACGCCTGCAGTTACCTTTTTCCAGGCCTCCACTTGTTCGGTATTCCAAATGCCGGGCACTCCGATGTAACCAACGCCTGAGGGTGAAACATGCGTTGCTTCTGTGATGATCAGTCCTGCACTGGCGCGTTGCTGATAATACGTAGCGATGGTATCATTGGGCAAATCGCCTGGCCGCGTGGCGCGGTTACGGGTCATAGGCGCCATGAATACCCGGTTTTTAAGGGTGTAGTTGCCCAGTTTGAGTGGCTGAAGTAATATGTTTTCCATGTTAAATGTTGTGTAAAAGTTAGGGTATTGTCCCGGTAGACGTCGTCCCGATAGGTTACGCCATCGGGATATGTTTCGTGATGGCGTAACCTATCGGGACGACGTGGGTACTTACGCAATAAACCGTTCGCGGATAATTTTTCCATCCTGCCAATCCTGGATCGCTACCTGGGTTACTTGCACACGACCATTGTCGGCATGGTCAAAATCGAGGGACCAAACCAAAAAACTGCGTTGGTCTTTAATCAGATAACCCACTGCGGTAAAGTCGCGGATGGCCTGCACTTTGGAGAGGAGGTCAAGGCCAATTTGGTAATTCACCGCTTTTCCTTGATGCGGCACACCATCCAGATCCGTTTTTTCCAAATCTTCGTGGTAAAATTTTTCAAAAGCCTCCATGGGCTTTCCTTCGCCTACCAGGGCGATCAATTCGGTGAGTGCGGTTGCAATTTGTTGCTCAGTCATGAATTTTGTTTTTAAATTTTATGCAAAGTTCCGACCTTACCATCCATTTCGAAAGTACTTACCCAATTGTAAGGTAACCCGCAAAATAGACGACATGGCATCTGCACGTAAAAACAACTCAACCTACACCGCCAACGAACAGGCAATTGCCGAGCATTGTCCGGTTCTGAGCAGCCTCTATTTTATTGGTGGGCGCTGGAAAATCAATATTTTATGGAAACTGCACCACGGTGTCAACCGATTTGGGTTGCTGAAAAATACCATTCAGGGCATTTCGGAGAAAATGCTCACGACCCAACTTCGGGAACTGGAATCAGATGGATTTATTAGCCGGAAAGTATTTGCGGAAGTGCCTTTGCGGGTGGAGTACACCCTGACATCGCTGGGCGAAACCCTGATCCCGATTTTATTGAAATTGTATGATTGGGGTACGGAAAATGATATGCCTGCTCGTTTTGCGGAAAAACGATTGTAGACGTCGGAAGGGTCCCCCACGTCGGAAGCGTCCCGGACGCTTCCGACGTGGGGGACCCTTCCGACGTCTACAACCCCATCCGCTCCCGAAATACCGCCGCCTGCCGAACCGACACCTCCACCAGCCGCCCGCTTTTGAGGGTGACCCGCAAGGCACCATTAAAAAACGGATCTATTTTTTGAATAAATTCCATATTGATCAATTCCTGCCGATTAGCGCGGAAAAACACGGTCGGATCAAGTTTTTCTTCTAATTGATTCAGCGAACGGTGCAACATCGCACGTTGATCTTCAAAATACAAGCGCGCATAATTACCGACGGATTCGATGAGCCAAACATCCCCCATGCGTACAAAATAGCATTTTTCACCATCTTTCAGAAAAACCTGGCGGTCGGCCAAAACGATTTTATCGTTGGTGGGTGTCGGACGTTCACTGCGCTTGATTTCCGCCCGGATTTTTTCGAGCGCACGCGCAAGTCGGTCGGCATCTACCGGTTTTACAAGATAATCCAGCGCATTTACTTCAAACGCTTTGAGTGCATATTGATCGAAAGCTGTTACAAACACCACACGCGGCGTTTCCGGCAATTCGACTAAAAATTCAAACCCCGTTTTACCAGGCATGGAAATATCCAGAAAGATCAAATCAAAACGCTGCGATGCTAGTTGTTGGGCTGCCTCGCTGGCATTGGCCGCCTCTCCGAGTATCTCAACATCCGGATGTTCGGCCAGGAGTCGGCGCATTTCTTGCCGTGCCAAACGTTCATCGTCGACCAATAACACTTTCATTGGCCCTTATCCTTTGTGTAATAATTCGACCAGGGTTTCGGCCAAACCAAAATTGGTGCTGGCCGATTGGCGCGCGCGGCGCATCACGCCATCGATCAAACAGGCCGCATAAGCATGGTAATTGGCCTGCTCATCGCGCATACAATGCACGCCAAGCGGCAATTGGCAACCGCCATCCATCAGTTGCAGCACCCGGCGTTCCACATTGGTCACCGCCGATATTTCCGGGTGGTGCAATTGTTTCAACACGGTACGCACTTCTACATCATCCCGGTTGGTTTGCCAGGCCAGCACCCCTTGCGCGGGTGCGGGCACAAATTCGCGCGGATTGAGTTCAATTACTTCCAAATCGTGGGTATCCAGTTCGAGGCGTTGCACCCCGGCGGCGGCCAAAAAAATCGCATCAAAATCGCCCGTACGCAGTTTTTCCAAACGGGTGGGCACATTTCCGCGAATATCTTTGAGTTGTACATCGGGCCGAAAATCAAGCAGTTGCGCTTTCCGACGCGCTGCTGAAGTACCCACGATGGCACCTGTTTTTATTTTAAAAATCTTGGATTTATCCAGTGCTTCCGGACGAATCAACAATAAATCGGCCGGATTATCGCGGTAAGAAACGGCGGTGATCGCCAAACCTTCCGGTGCTTGGGTAGGCAAATCTTTCATGGAATGCACCGCCAGGTCTATATCGCCCCGCAGTAAAGCCTCTTCAATTTCTTTGGTAAAAAAGCCTTTTCCTTCCATTTTATCAAAGCCAAGGTGCTGAATCATATCGCCTTGGGTTTTGATGATAATTAATTCACTTTCAATGCCAATCCGAGTAAGTTCGGCCTGGGTGAAATGTGCCTGCCAAAGGGCAAGTTTGCTGCCTCGAGTACCAATACGTATTTTCATATGCCGAATTGCGCTTGCTTATTTAAGCGCACAAAGGTATTACTCTATCTTGATAATGCTCTTTTCAAGTACTTCTTGGTAAAAAGCCTCGTAATCGGGCAGAATATTCTCCAAATCAAACCGCTTGGCCTGTGCCAGGGCATTAATCCGGAACTGTTGCAACATGGCATCGTCGCTCAATAATTGAATGGCATATTGCGCCATTTCGTCCACATCGCCTACCTCGCTCAAAAAACCCGTTACGCCATGGATATTTACTTCCGGCAAACCACCCCCATTGGACGAAACAACGGGTACTTCGCAGGCCATCGCTTCTAATGCTGCCAAGCCAAAACTCTCGCTCTCGGAAGGCATGATAAACAAATCACAAATGGCCAACAACTCTTCAATCGCATCTTGTTTGCCCAGAAAACGCACTTCATTGCCCAAGCCCAAATCGCGACAAAGGCGCTCTGCATTTTGACGTTCCGGGCCGTCGCCAATCATCAATAATTTCGATGGAATTTTTTCCTGAACCTGTTTAAAAATCAGGATAACATCTTCCACCCGCTTCACCCGCCTGAAATTGGAGGTATGTACCAGGATCCGTTCTCTTTCCGGGGCGATAATTTTTTTAAAATGATCTTTATTTACCTTTTTAAATCGCCCAAAATCAATGAAATTATAGATGACTTTTACCTCGCGCTGAATATTGAACAGCCGCAGCGTATCTTCTTTCAAATTCTGAGAAACCGCTGTAACGCCATCACTTTTGTTGATACTGAATTCAACCACCGGGGCAAATGCACTATTGTTGCCTACCAGGGTAATATCGGTCCCGTGCAAGGTGGTGACAACCGGTAGGTAGCGCCCCTGGGTAAGCAAAATTTTCTTGGCCATATAAGCCACTGCTGCGTGTGGAATTGCGTAATGTACATGCAGCAAATCCAGGTTTTGGTATTTTACGACATCGACAATTTTTGAGGCCAGCGCCGTGTCGTAAGGCGGATATTCAAACAAGGGATAATCCTCCGTGTCAACTTCATGGTAAAAAACATTTTCATGAAAATGCGACAATCGTACCGGACGGCGATAGGTGATGAAGTGTACCTCATGGCCTCTACGGGCCAGGCCAAGCCCCAGTTCGGTAGCAATGACGCCGGAACCGCCATAGGTTGGATAACAGACAATACCGATTTTCATACCAGAAGGGTTAACAAGCAGTGGATGGTTTTAAAATTACATTTGTAACAGCGCAGCAATAAAAAGGACTTTCATTTGCCTAGTTTTTTTGGGCTTTTGCTTTTATAATACCGAGTTTTCCACAAAAGGCAACAAATCGGGATAGTCTGTGGTGAAATGTAAGCCCCGGCTTTCGCGCCGATGGGCGGCACAACGCGCAATGAGGTAGGCAATCGTAATCAAGTTGCGTAACTCCATCAATTGGGGCGATATTTTGGTCGTTTTATACAAATCTTCGGTTTCCTCATAAAGCAGGAACAAGCGGTCGAGTGCGCGTTTGGAACGAATGTTGGAGCGCACAATACCCACATAATACGACATAATGTCCTTCAATTCCTTCATGCCTTGGGTGATCAATACCATTTCAGGTGGGTCCATGGTGCCTTCCGCATTCCAATCAGGTACATCTTCCTGATAAGCAAGGTGTTCTAACTTGTCCTGTATATCAAGGTAAATGCGGTGGGCAAAAACCATCGCTTCCAATAAGGAGTTGGAGGCCAATCGATTCGCCCCATGCAAACCTGTACTGCTGCACTCGCCCGCAGCATACAAACGCTGGATACTGCTGCGGCCAAAATCATCCACCAGAATGCCGCCACACATATAATGGCAGGCAGGCACGACTGGGATCATGTGTTGCATCGGATCGATGCCCAAGCTTATACATTTATCATAAATCGTAGGAAAATGGGCTAAAAACGCTTCTTTTTCCAAATGTCGACAATCGAGGTACATGCATTCGGTACCGCGCTTTTTCATTTCAGAGTCGATGGCACGGGCAACAATATCGCGTGGGGCCAGGGAAAGCCGTTCGTCGTACAAATGCATAAATTCTTCCCCTTCTGCACTTTTCAGGATGGCGCCAAAACCACGCACAGCCTCCGAAACCAAAAATGAAGGGTTTTCGCCCACCGGATTGTACAAAGAAGTGGGGTGAAACTGCATAAACTCCATGTTTTCTACCCTTCCTTTGGCGCGATAGGTCATCGCTACGCCATCGCCTGTTGCAATCACCGGATTAGTGGTCGATTTATATACCTGCCCTGCGCCACCGGTACACAACACAGTAATGCGCGACAAAATGGTATCGATTTCGCTATTTTGCTTGTTGAGCGCGTAGCAACCATAACATTCAATATTCGGTGTCACGCGAATCACCATGCGGCCCAAATGGTGCTGGGTAATCAAATCCAAGGCAAAATAATGCTCCCAAACCTGAATATTGGGGTATTGCGCCGCTTCCTCCATGAGGGTGCGCTGCATTTCCCAACCGGTCAAATCTTTGTAGTGTAAAATGCGGTGTTCGGAATGGCCGCCTTCTCGGGCCAGGTCGTATTCATTGGAATTTTTTTCCTTATCAAATCGGGCGCCCCATTCGATGATTTCCCGCACGCGCTCAGGCCCCTCTTCCACCACAATGCGGACAATATCTTCCTTACACAGGCCCGCACCCGCATCGAGGGTATCGGCTACATGTTTATCGGCATTGTCTTTTTCGGGATCCCAAACGGCCGCCACCCCTCCTTGGGCATAGCGGGTATTGCTTTCGCCTTCCGTTGTTTTGGTCAATACCAGAATGCTGCGCTCCGGGTATTTTTTGGCAGTTTTAATGGCGAAGGTGAGTCCGGCAATACCGGAACCGAGGACAAGTATGTCGGTTTTAATCCGTTTCATGGATAATAAATTTGAAGCAACCACTGGCGCAAAACGCGGCTTAACCTACAAACAGCAAAAACCCGCCGATGTTCGGGGGCAAAAATAGCCGAAAGCCATATTGCTTGTTGGTTTCGCCATTATTTTATCGATCAATCCGGGGTATTAAGCCGGATCGGTTGCATCGTCTTTGGGTTCTGCGACTTTAGCCGCACGCCCTGCTTCCTTGAGCGCCCGCTGAATCATCCATTCCAATTGCCCGTTGACACTCCGAAATTCATCGGCTGCCCATTTTTCCAGCGCCTCATAGGTGGCAACATCCATCCGAAGCACAAATGATTTTTTCTCTGCCATAAAATAATCTAATTGATTAAAAAAACAGATCCACCACCCTTTGCACTGTGCAAAGTGTGGTGGATTTCAGGCGTTTTAGTCTGTTTATTGGTGCAATGTGCCTGCGTTTACTACCGGCGAAACATTCCGATCGCCACACAATACCACCAGTAAATTACTTACCATGGCCGCTTTTTTATCCTCATCCAGTTCGATGATCTTTTTATGCGACAGCATTTCAAGGGCCATTTCTACCATACCTACAGCGCCCTCTACGATTTTACTGCGGGCCGAAACGATGGCAGTCGCCTGTTGGCGTTGCAGCATAGCTTGCGCAATCTCCGTAGCATAAGACAAGTTGTTGATCCGCGCTTCGATGATTTCAATGCCTGCAATTTGCAAGCGGTCGGCAATTTCAAGCGCCAGCTGGTGATTTACTTCTTCAAAGGACGAGCGCAAGGTGATGGCAGCGGCTTCGTCTTCCAGGTTGTCGTAACTGTACATGCCTGCCAGTTTTCGCACGGCAGTTTCACTTTGTATTTTTACAAATTCCGGGTAGTTTTCTACGGCAAAGGCGGCTTTAAAGGTGTCTTTTACACGGTACATCACCACCGCGCCGATCATAATCGGGTTGCCTTGTTTGTCATTGACCTTAATTTGTGGCACATCGAGCGTGACGGCACGCAACGAAACATTTTTTTTGGTATAAAATGGGTTGACAAAAAAGAAACCACTCACGTTGACAGTTCCATGGTAAGCGCCAAACAAGGTCAGTACACGTGCGCTGTTTGGTTCGATGGCAATAAATCCGGGCGCAATGAAACCATAGGCTGCTACAAGGAGTATCGCCCCAGGAACAAATTGCTTTAGAATCAACAGGGCAATGCCCGCGATGGTCAGAATACCAACGAGCAACAGCATGTTCCAGCCAGAGGTGGGTTTTACGATTTTTTCCATTTTTCGATTTGATTTGACTTTATGATGATATTGATTTGATATTACAAAGGTAGCATAAACTAGAAATGTTTGTCAAGGACGTTTTTGCATAAAACGAGCAATCGGCCTGAATAAACGACGGATTACAAGCTGTAACCGATCAATTACAAGCGAATGGGCATAAAAAAAGCCGCTCGCTGCGGAAAACTGCAACGAACGGCTGTATAAGCTTAGTAAATAGGTACACTTTATCGATTCATCGACTCCAAAAACTCGGTGTTGTTGGAGCTGTGCATCATTTGCTTTTTGATGAATTCCATGGCTTCCTCCGGCTTCATATCGGCCAGGTGGTTGCGCAGGATAAACATACGTTGGAGCGTATCTTTATCAAGCAGCAATTCCTCGCGTCGTGTGCTGGATTTGGTCAAATCGACCGATGGGTACATGCGGCGGTTGGCCAGGCTGCGGTCAAGCTGCAATTCCATGTTACCGGTACCTTTAAATTCCTCAAAGATTACCTGGTCCATTTTCGAACCGGTATCAATGAGCGCGGTAGCCAGGATGGTCAGGGAGCCGCCGCTTTCAATCGCGCGGGCTGCACCGAAGAATTTTTTCGGTTTTTGCAGCGCCGTTGCTTCCACACCACCCGAAAGTACTTTACCGGAAGCAGGCGCCACGGTATTATAGGCGCGCGCCATCCGTGTGATAGAATCGAGCAGAATCACCACATGGTGACCGCATTCTACCATACGTTTGGCTTTTTCGAGTACAATATTGGCCAGGCGCACGTGGTTTTCGGCCGCTTCATCAAACGTAGAAGCCACCACTTCTGCACGTACACTGCGGCGCATATCAGTAACCTCCTCGGGACGTTCGTCAATCAGCAACACAATCACATAACATTCCGGGTGATTTTTGGTGATCGCATTGGCAATGTCCTTCAATAAGAAAGTTTTACCGGTTTTGGGTTGTGCTACGATCAGACCGCGTTGTCCTTTACCGATGGGCGTAAACAATTCGATGATCCGGTTGCCAAAATCGCGGCCAGTAGGACTGGTGAGCAGGTTGAATTTTTGCGTTGGGAACAACGGCGTCAGGTAATCGAACGGCACACGGTCGCGCACGTCTTTTGGATCCAGGCCATTGATTTTGCTCACTTTGAGCAGTGCAAAGTATTTTTCCCCTTCTTTTGGTGGACGAATGGCACCTTTTACGGTATCTCCTGTGCGCAAACCAAATAATTTGATTTGAGAAGGCGACACGTATATATCGTCGGGACTGGTTTGGTAGTTGTAATCGGGGGAGCGCAGAAAGCCGTAACCATCGGGCATCATTTCGAGCGTTCCGAGGCCTTCGATGATGCCATCAATTTCCACGTCAAATTTTTCGCGGGGCATCACGGGCATTACTTCCGATTCGGGCTGAATTGGGGTAGGACGTGGCTCTTGCGGCTCTTGCTGTGGTTGTTGCTGGCGGCGCACTACCATATCTTCTTCTTCTTCCTCACCGGGTGTAATTGGGTTGTTAAACTCCTCTTCTTCCAGGTTTATCAATTTATTCGCCTCCGGATCAACAAGGTTTGGATTACCTGGCCGAGGCGGGTTGGGTTGGTTGGGGCGGTTGCGCCGATCATCCCAGCGGTTACGGCGCGGATCCCGGCGATCGTCCCAGCGTTCCCGGCGTTGTTGCTGATCGGGATTGGGCGTGCGTTCGCGGTTGGCCGGCAGGTTGGGCGTTTCCCGATTGGGGTTTTCGCGGTTAGGCGGCACATCGCGACGGCGATCTTGCACAAATTCGCGGCGTGGGTCGCGTGGCTGATCGCGGCGCGGTTGCTGCGGATTGGGTGGTTGTGGCGGATTGGGTGAAGCCGGCGTTTGGGGTGTTTCGGGTGTAATAGGTGGTGTAACCGGTTCGTTTACAATCGAAGGTTCTGCAACGGGTGCAGGTTTTCGCACGATGCGCGGTTCATCATCAACAGTGCTTGGCTTGCGCGGACGGCGGCCGGTTGACGGATTGGGTTCATCGACTACGGGTACAACTTTATCAGTAGAATTTTTTTCAGCAAGCGCCTGTTCATCGAGGATCTTGTAAATAAGTTCTTGTTTAGTTAATTTGTTGTACCCTTTGATACCAAGTTTCTGAGCGATCTCTTTAAGTTCGGGTACCAGCTTGTCGTTCAGCTGAAGAATGTCGTACATGACAAAAAATGCGTGGGTTAAAATTGGATCGGCGCGCTACTTGGCAGGACAAGGCGTTCGGGCAGATGCGCACCGGGTGGGAGAATAGCAAAAATGAATTCTAAAAATGCTGCTTGTATAGGAAGTGTAACAACAAAAGCAGCGGTAAAGTTGGGTAGCAGGGTCGGTATTTAAAGTATTGAACATTGCAAAGATAAGTGTATTTTGAAATTCGCCCTATCTTGCAGCACTTTTTTGATAAAATTTGATAAAATGCTCCAACTTAAAGTTATCCGGGAAGAGAAAAAACGGATTCTCGACGGTCTGCGCAAGCGCAACTGGAATGCCCAACAGCTCAAAGTCATTGATCAAATCCTTCAAGTGGATGATCAGCGACGCAACAATCAGAATGAACTCGACAATACCCTTGCCGAGAACAACAAACTGAGCAAACTGATCGGACAAATGATGGGTCAGGGCAAAAAAGAGGAAGCTGAAGCCCTCAAATTGCAGGTGGCCAACCACAAGGAAAAGGTGAAAGTACTTGAAGATCAACAACGTACCATCGAAACCGATTTGGAAAATCTCCTGTACTCGGTACCAAACATTCCACACAAATCGGTGCCCCGGGGCAAAACACCAGAAGAAAACAAGGTGGCCAAAGACTGGACCAAACCTTTTCCGGTGCTTCCCGAGGATGCCGCTGCGCACTGGGACTTGGGTAAAAAATACAACCTGTTCGATTTTGAACTGGGCGTGAAACTCACCGGTGCAGGTTTTCCGGTGTACCGTGGCAAGGGTGCTCGCCTGCAACGCGCCTTGGTACAATTTTTTCTCGACGAAGCCGTAAAAGCGGGTTTTGAAGAAATCAATCCACCTTTGCTCGTCAATGAAGCCACCGCCCGCGGAACCGGCCAACTGCCCGATAAAGAAGCGCAGATGTACGCTTGCGATCTCGATAAATTGTACCTGATCCCAACCGCAGAAGTGCCCGTTACCAATATTTACCGAGATGAAATTGTATCAATCAAGGATTTGCCGATCAAAATGACCGCCTTTACGCCCTGTTTTCGACGTGAAGCGGGTGCCTGGGGCGCCCATGTACGTGGACTGAACCGGGTGCATCAGTTTGAAAAAATTGAAATTGTGCAAATTGTACATCCCGATGAGTCGTATAAAACCTTGCAAGCGATGATCCGCCACGTGGCAGGATTGTTGAATAAACTCGAATTGCCTTACCGCATCCTGAAACTTTGCGGCGGCGATATGGGTTTTGCTTCGGCGCTTACCTACGACTTTGAAGTGTGGTCGGCGGCACAAAAACGCTGGTTGGAAGTGAGCTCGGTTTCCAATTTTGAAACGTTTCAGACCAACCGCATGAAACTGCGCTTCCGGGATGAAAATGGCAAAATTGAACTCGCGCATACCCTCAACGGTTCGGCTTTGGCCCTCGCCCGTATCGTAGCGGCGCTGTTGGAAAACAACCAAACGCCCGAAGGCATCAAAATTCCGAAAGCGCTGCAAAAATACACAGGGTTCAAAACCATCGAATAATCCAGCTATTTCAGACTTTTGTCGGCCGGTAACAAAAGAATAACTGCCGTTCCATATTTTTTATCGAAAATGTGGTGACTTTTTTCTTGCTTTGCTGTTATAATGGTCGATCCAACGATCAAATACCTCTTTTTAAAACCGGAGCCTCTAAGGTTCTATCATTTTTATCAAAAAAAACAGTTTAAAACATGGGAATGTTGATTATCAGCGTCTTGTTCATGATTATTGGTTTTATCCTGAGCAGCGTTTTGAAAAGCAAATTCAAAAAATACGCTGAGGTGCCAATGACCAATGGCGCAAGCGGTGCGGAAGTTGCTGCTGCCATGCTGAAGTACTACCAAATTTACGATGTGCAAATCACACAAGTAGATGGCCACCTGACCGACCACTACAATCCGGCCGATAAAACGGTGAACCTCAGTCATGATGTATATTATGGCCGCCACGTATCGGCTGCTGCCGTTGCCGCACACGAATGTGGCCATGCGGTACAACATGCCACCGCATACAGCATGTTGCAAATGCGTTCGGCCCTGGTGCCGGTGGTGAACATCGCCTCAGGTTTGCAGCAATACCTCTTTATGTTTGGTATTATGGGCTTGAGCCTGATGCACAACTCCATCGTATTGATTATTGCTTTGGTTGCATTCGGCATCACAACCTTGTTTAGCCTGGTGACTTTGCCCGTCGAATTTGACGCCAGCCGCCGCGCATTGGCTTGGTTGGATGGGTCCGGGTATGCCCGTGGCGAACAATACAACGGTGCAAAAGACGCCCTTACTTGGGCTGCAATGACTTATGTAGCGGCTGCTTTGGCGGCACTGGTACAATTGCTGTACCTGTTGTGGCGCGTTTTTGGCAGCAGAGACTAAAAATTATAAAGATTAGTGTAGCA
This sequence comes from Saprospiraceae bacterium, assembly GCA_027488935.1. Taxonomy (GTDB): domain Bacteria; phylum Bacteroidota; class Bacteroidia; order Chitinophagales; family Saprospiraceae; genus M3007. Next base: position 214,165 of record JAIYAP010000071.1, read on the forward strand.
TAGGCCGCGCAGCCTGGTTTTTCGTTTTATAATGAAAAATCAAGTTGCGCGGTTTTTTTATGGTCCATCTACAACCCGAAAAAATTTTTGGCTTTACCCTAGACTTTATCGCCGGGTATTTAACAGGTAATCAGTTCAATAGACTTGTATTTAAATTGCTGTTTGGTCAACGCTGTACAAACTTTGCAATATTAATCTGTAGATAACCTGCTTATTCAGATAGCTGGTGTATTTTTGCGGTTTAAGCCAAAAACGATTCATGCGCTATCTGCAACACGATAAATTAGACCGCTACTTAACCACCTATGCCAGCGCAGTTGTTATTAATAAAGCGAAAAATGTTGTTCGCTGGGGAAAATTCAATTTTTCCGAGATGCAACTGGAGGAGGGAGGTCAAGCAAAGTTCAGGGTTAGGAGCGAACAGTACAGCAATATTCACTACGAGGTAATTATCCAGAATTTTCTCGGACCAGGTGCAATTGATTGCTCCTGCAGCTGCCCGTATAGCAAACGGTACAGCGGCGCCTGCGAGCATATTGTGGCCATGATGATGATACTCGATCAGCACGAAGCCCTGGCCCAACCAGCGGTGCAGTACCAAATGTTGGATTGTACCGTGCATTTGCCTGATTTGAGCGACAGTAGCCTGCGACAAAAAACGTCCGACCTGTTCTGGAATGGACGTGGGGGGCAGCGCAGTGTGGAAATTCTGAGTGCTTTTAACGGAGTAGCCGCTTGCCGGGTATTTATGCACGACAAATCGGACTTCACGGTGCGTTTTACCCGTATTAGTCCAGGCGAAATACACACTTCCTGTTCTTGCGCAGAAACCCAATTTGACCCGATTTGCGCCCACAAACTGGCCGCATTGCTCAGTTTGCGGGATCAATACGGCATTCTCGCGTTTGAAGTGATGCGCGATTGGTCGATTGAAAAAAACCGGTTGCTGGCTGAATTTGGATTTACGACGGAAGACAATCTGACCGGCAAATTCGAGTTCAAAATCAACAACCAGGGCCAAATGGAAATGATGGTTTTGGACGCTTCTATTCAGTCGCCCGACCAATTGGGCAACTGGTGGAAATCACAGGAAAAACGCTTTGCCGTAAAACACCAAGTGCTGTCTGTGCCCAAGCCGCCCGAAGAAGCAGAAACGAACCGCATCCTCTTATACGCCTTTACCCTGCTTGATAGTCAGTCGCTTCCCGATGTGGTTTTGACCCCCCTTTCGGGTAAATACTTGACCGACAAAGAAAAACTGTCGCACATCAGCAAAATGGATGCGCCGCTAGCATCCAACCCAAGCGCCCAGGTAGAAATTCCGCCGATTACCGAGCTGGACAGCAAAGCAATGGCGCTTGCCCGTAGCGGATTTGGTATCAATGCGCTGCTGGCGTCCCTGCGTGAAGCGGGTTTTCCCATGACCCGCTGGTATTATCAAAATATGCCCCTCCATGAACTGAGTGAGGAAATGCGGCAAAGTGCCCTGATGCACCTTGGAAGAATCTGGGATCAATTAATTCCGCTTTTGCACGACCGCATTACGGTGGTTAGTCCCGACCAAAATTTTCACCTCAACAGTTTAAGCCGGGTTTTCCTCCAGTCCCAAACAGCCAAACCCTTCTTCCAACTGTATGAAGAAAACGATTTCGCCATCCTGCAGGCCTATATCCATGTAGGAGAAGAAATTGTGGCCCTCCAAAAATGCCAATTTGTAGGCTTCTGGTTTTTGCGCTACAAAGACAAACTGATCAAAATTGCCCGTTATAATGATGGCGCGGTCATACAACAAATGGGCCCGACTGGCCAGTTTAAGGTTAAAAGCAACTACCTCCCCGACCTGCTGAAGGATTTTGTGCTGCCGCTTACCGCTTATTATTCCGTCGATTTTAACATCGATATAGATGTGGAACTGCGGAACTTAGTGTACCTCGATAACCGCATTTACCTCAAAGAAGATGAGCGTAATTTGCTGTTTATTCCAACATACGCCTATCGTTCGCCGGATGTGGAAGTGGCGGAACAGGAAATTGAGTTTTTGCACGATGGCAAACACGACCGCATTGCCTACAATGAAGGGAAAATGGTGGTGTGGAACCGCGATCAAGATGCCGAACAAGCATTTAACCAGTTTATGGAAAACCTGCACCCCGATTTTAAATACCAAAACGGGCAGGAATTCTATTATTTACCCTTCGACCAGGCACTGAAAGAACAATGGCTGTTTCGATTTTTTGAAGCCGCCAAAGCGCAGAATATTCCAATTTTTGGATTTAACCAGCTCAAAAAATTCCGTTATAATCCCAACCGGCCCTCTTTCAAAATCCGGGCTTCTTCCGGAATCGACTGGTTTGATATGCGGATGGAAGTAGTGTTCGGGGAGCAAACGGTCACCCTGGCCGATATTAAAAAAGCCGTGCTCAATAAGCAACATTACATCCAGTTGAACGACGGCAGCCTGGGCATGTTGCCAGAAGAATGGCTGGAGAAATACGCCGGCTTGTTTAAATTCGGGCAGATAAAAGGCGACGAAATCAAGGTTTCGAAACTGCATTTCTCGATCATCGATGATTTGTTTGACCAAATTGACGATGACGTTTTACAACAGGAAATTTGGGAAAAGAAGCAAAAATTGCTGCATTTCAAGACCATTGAAGATGTTCCGCAACCCGCAAATGTAAAAGCCAACCTGCGCGATTACCAAAAAGAAGGCTTCAAATGGCTCAATTTCCTCGATGAGTTCAAATGGGGCGGTTGCCTTGCCGATGATATGGGTTTGGGTAAAACGGTGCAGATTTTGTGCTTTTTGCAACACCGCAAAAACATCAATCCCAAAGCCGTCAACCTGATTGTAGTACCAACAACCTTGATCTTCAACTGGCAGGCCGAGGTGGAGAAATTTACGCCGGAGTTGAAAATTTACATCCACCGTGGCGTTGCACGTGAGCGCGACCTGAGCGTGCTGCGTGCTTACGACCTGGTTTTGACCACGTATGGCACTTTGCGCAGCGATATTGAAACATTTCGTACCATTCAGTTCGATTATGTGGTGCTCGACGAATCGCAGGCAATCAAAAACCCCGACTCGAAAATTGCCAAGGCGGTCAAATTGTTGTCTACCAAAAACCGGCTCGTAATGACGGGTACGCCCGTAGAAAACAACACGTTTGACCTGTATTCGCAAATGGAGTTTCTCAATCCGGGTTTGTTGGGCAGTCAGGAGTTTTTCCGCAGCGAATTTGCTACGCCCATTGATAAGTACCGCGACGAAGAAAAAGCCCGGCAATTGCGCAAACTGATCTATCCGTTTATGCTCAAGCGCACCAAGGAGGAAGTGGCCAAGGATTTGCCCGATAAAATGGAAATGATCCTGTTTTGTGAAATGGGCGCGCAACAACGCAAAGTGTACGACGATTTCCGCGAACTATACCGGGCGCGCATTGTGGAAAAAATGGCCGAAGAGGGCAAGGATAAAGCGGCATTCCTGATTCTGGAAGGCTTGCTGAAATTGCGGCAAATCTGTGATTCGCCGGCATTGCTCTCTGGAAACGAAGATTTTGGCAATGACTCGGCCAAATTGGAGGAAATTATCCGTGAAATTGAGGAAAATGCGGGCAACCATAAAATCCTGATCTTCTCGCAATTTCTTAAAATGTTGGACCTCATTCGCCAGCACCTCGAAAAATCGGGCATTCCGTACGAATACCTCGATGGCTCTACACAAGACCGTGCTGCACGGGTGCGCAATTTCCAGGAATCGGTCAATTGCAGGGTATTCCTGATGAGCCTAAAAGCAGGCGGCGTGGGTATTAACCTGACCGAAGCCGACTATGTGTACCTCGTAGATCCCTGGTGGAACCCGGCGGTGGAGCAACAAGCCATCGACCGGACGCACCGGATTGGACAAACGAAAAAAGTGTTTGCCTACAAAATGATTTGCAAAGACACGGTGGAGGAGAAAATATTGCAACTCCAGGAAAAGAAAAAGGACATTGCCAAAGACCTGATCAGTACCGAACAAGGCCTGATCAAGAAACTTACGCAAGACGATATTGTTGGGCTGTTTAGCTAGTTTTAGCCTGTTTAAACAAAAAATTAGCCCATTAATCCCGCTTTGGCCGAAACCTCCAGCATGCGATCAATCGACGCACGCCCCTGCTCAATGACCCAATCGGGCAGGATGATTTCGGGCAGCTCGTATTCCATGCACAGGTACAGTTTTTCGAGGGTATTGCGTTTCATGTGCGGACAATCATTGCAGGCGCAATGGTTGTCGGGCGGGGCGGGGATAAACGTTTTATTTGGGCTACTTTTTTGCATTTGGTGCAAAATGCCGGATTCGGTCGCTACGATAAACTCGGTCGCCGGGTCGTTGATGGTGTATTTCAACAAACCCGTGGTACTGCCAATGTAATCGGCCATATCGAGAATATGCGCTTCACACTCCGGATGGGCGATAAACTTGGCGTTTGGATGCCGCAACCTGAGTTTCACAATGCGTTCATGGCTGAAAATTTCGTGCACCATGCAGGCGCCATTCCAAATCACCATGTCGCGGCCGGTTTTTTTCACCAAATAAGCACCCAGGTTTTTATCGGGCGCAAAAATGATCGGCTGATCTTTCGGAATGCTTTCAATGATCTGCACCGCATTGGTGGAAGTACAGCAGATATCCGTCAGGGTTTTAAGTTCTGCCGTGCAGTTGATATAGGACACCACGACATGATCGGGGTATTTTTCCTTAAATTTTCTAAACAAATGGGGCGGGCAGGAATCGGCTAAAGAGCAGCCCGCTTTCAAATCAGGGAGCAACACTTTTTTATGGGGCGAAAGTATTTTGGCGGTTTCGGCCATAAAATGCACGCCGGCAAAAACAATTATGTCTGCATCCGTATTGGCTGCTTTTTGCGACAGTCCGAGCGAGTCGCCAATATAGTCTGCAATGTCCTGTATCTCCGATTCCTGGTAATAATGTGCCAAAATGACCGCATTTTTTTCCTTTTTAAGCCGGTTTATTTCAGCAATTAGGTCGAGTTGCGGATCTACTTCAAGGTCGAGAAATCCGTTGCGGTCTAAATTTTGTACAGCAATTGCAGGTGCAGTGGTCATGGTTGATGGAACGTAAAATGTGGTACAATAAAAGTTAGAACAAAAATAGGCGCTTTTTGATTGTGCAACGCCTTTCTTTTGCCAGGTGTTGTTAAATTACTTCGGCTACAACAAAAATACTGCCGATAACCAGGATCATATCCTTGGGTGCAGCCTTGCGTTTTGCAGCCTTCAAGGCGTTTTTCACCGAACTATATGGTTTTCCGGTCAGGCCATAAATTTGTGCCTCAACGGAGAGCAAATCTGCTTCCAGGCCGCGGGGGATGTTGGCTTTGGCAAAATAATAATGTGCATCTTTCGGGAAAAGGGGCAGTGCTTTGCTTAAATCTTTATCGTTGGCAAAACCCGTCACGATATGCAATTGTTGGAAGTCCATTTGTTGCACTTTGGCGAAAGCCGCTTTTAATCCAGCTTCATTGTGCGCGCTGTCACACAATACGAGGGGTTGTTGGCCAATTACCTGCCAGCGGCCCTGAAAATGCACCAGGGTGCGCAATCGAGCCAAACCATCCACCACCGCTGGCGGCAACCCTGGGTTTTCCAGTAAATCGGGTTGTTGCACGGGCGTTTTCCTTGGGGCAAAAGCAGGAGTGCCAATTTGTAAAACGTCTACCGTTTTTAAAACCGTAGCCAGGTTTTTTGCCTGAAAAGGCCCCGATGCATCCACCATCAGATCATCAATCAGCAATACACCGTCTTTATATACCCGGTAGCGGGTTTGGCCATTCAACAGGTTTTCTTCTAATATTTCTATTTTGTACTGTTGATCGGCAAAGTTAATGGGGGCCCCAACCTCCCTGGCTTTTTCGCGAAACACGGGAGCCGACTCCAATTGGGATTCGCCAATAATCGCCGGAATACCCGCTTTGATGATACCGGCTTTTTCAAAGGCAATTTTTGGCAAAGTATCCCCCAGCAGGTTCATATGGTCGTAACTGATGTTGGTAATGACACTGGCCAAGGGCGTAATAATATTGGTGCTATCGAGCCGACCGCCAAGCCCGACCTCCACAATGGCAATATCCACCTTTTCGCGGGCAAAATAATCGAAGGCCATGCCCACACACATTTCAAAAAAAGAGGGTTCTATTTGTTCGATGGCTGCGCGGTTTTTTTCCACAAAATCAACCACCGCTTTCTGTGGAATATTGCGCCCGTTGATGCGGATGCGTTCTCTGAAATCCTTGTAGTGTGGACTAATATAAAGGCCTGTTTTGAGTCCGGCGGCTTGGCAAATTGCTGCCAGCATGTGGCTCACTGAGCCTTTTCCATTGGTGCCGCCGATGTGCACACTTTGGAAATGGTGCTGCGGGTTGCCCAAATGGGTGCACAGGGCAATGGTATTATCAAGGTCCTTCTTATATGCTGCTGCACCGATGCGATGAAACATCGGCAAACCCGCAAAGAGGTAATCAACCGTCTCTTTGTATGTCATGCCAAGTTGTCTTCAAAATACTGCTGCAAAGGTGATAAAATCATGGAGTTTATCTTGGGCAAAATAAGTAGAAGTTGCACATTTGCAACGACTGCCTGTCAACTTACTTCGAAGGCGTCCTAACCGATGAATATATTGCTGGTTTACAATGCCCGTTTGCCTGTTCAAACTTACGATGATGCAGCGCGTGTGGTGTGGTGGTTGGGTAAAACCCTGGCTCAAATGGGCCATAATGTGCATATTTTGGCAAAAAAAGGGACAATTTGCCCTTTTGCCACCGTGCTTACCTTGGATGACAAGAAACCCGTTGAAGATCAAATTCCGGCGCATATTGAGCTGGTGCATTTTCATTACAAGCCGGCGCAACCGATTTCGAAACCCTATTTGATTACTTGCCACGAGAATTGTTTTGCAGAATGTGTGTTCGACCGCAATACGGTGTTTGTTTCGGCACAGCATGCCCTGCGACATGGCGGGTCGGTGTATGTACACAATGGCATCGATTTCGCCGAATATGGTACCCCTATTTTGGAGGCCCGGCGTATGTATTACCATTTTTTGGGCAATGCTGAATGGCGCGGAAAAAATGTGCGCGGGGCCATCGACCTCGCGGCACGCTTGGGCGCACGCCTGCATGTAATTGGCGGCACGCGGGTCAATTTTAGGAAAGAACTGCGTATCACCCTCACGCCCAATGTTCGTTTTCACGGTATTTTGAACCCTGAGGGCAGAAATGTGCTGCTCAACAGCTCGAAAGGTTTGTTGTTTCCGGCGATTTGGCATGAACCCTTTGGGCTGGCGGTTCCCGAAAGTTTGTATTTTGGATGTCCTGTTTTTGGTACCCCTTATGGCGCACTGCCCGAATTGTTGGGCAAAAAAGATACGGGTAAAAAACGCAAAGACCCAAGCGGTGGCGTGATGGATGCGTTTTACAGTGCATTTGGCTGTTTGACCGTAAAAAAATCGGAATTGGTGGAAGCCATCAAAAACGCCGATGGTTTTAATCCGCAGCATTGCCATGATTATGCCGTGGCACATTTTTCGAGTACACGTATGGCTGAAGCCTATTTGAAATTATATAGTGAGGTACTAAATGGGCATGCGATACACGAAATTGCACCTTCGGTAAACGAAGTGATCGAAGACAAATTTTTGCCTTTTGGCGATTAAGGCCCTAAATTGTAAACAAATAGGCACGAAATGTGTTATTTGCATGCATATAATTGTTTTAAAAACTCAATCTCCGTGTTAGATATGCCAAGTTGGTTGCTTTATGTTTTGGTTACTCTGCTTGCTTACGCAGGCATGGAATTTATAGCCTGGTTTTCTCATAAATACATTATGCATGGCTTTTTATGGAAATGGCATGAAGATCATCACCTGCCCAAACACCAAAAGCATGGTTTTTTTGAAAAAAATGACCGCTTTTTCCTGGTGTTTGCCGTTCCTTCTGCTTTTTCTTATATGTTCGGCTCCATGACGCCCCATTTTTGGGTGTTTTTCATTGGCGTAGGCATTTCCTTATATGGCCTTACCTACTTTTTGATACACGATGTGTACATCCATCAGCGCTTCTCCTGGTTTCGACAGCTGGATGGTTGGTACTCCCGGGGTATCTTACGGGCCCACGGCGCCCACCATGCCAATACCGCAAAAGACAGCGGCGAATCGTTCGGACTGTTGGTCGTGCGTTCCAAATATTTTAAAAAACGGAAATCACAAAAAGAACAATCAAGCACAAACAATTGACAATCAGATATCTGATTATTAAAATAAATACTTTTTCCTTCCATACGAAACAAATTCGGGCACTGTTTTATACATTTGTAAAAAACGAAAAACAACCGCAACGGAACCACATGCCCGTATGCTGAAAAACGTAAAATTTTTCCTATTGGTTAGTGTCCTGCCCTTGCCGTGGGCGGGCTGCCAGAATAATCAGGAGGCGTTTGCCGCAAAAGCAAGTGCATCCATTGATTCTGTGTCTAATAAAGCAGCGCTAAAACCGGGGAGCACTGCAAGTTCCCTAACAAGTATTTCTGCCTATCCCGAAAAAGTAGGGAGTAAAAGCAAACGGAAACTCAGCTCAAGTGTGCTGATTCCTGCGCAGCCAGATACCCTTCCTTATATTGCATTTGATCCGCTTATGTTGCAGGCGCTATATCAACAGGCCAATTACCTCATTCGTTCGGATGTGAAAGATCGGGGAACTTCGGGCATTACCCGCCAGGAAATGCACCGCTGTATTGAATTGTTGGAAGGCGTGCAGTTGCTGGATCCAAAAGTTTTGTTGAGTACCTTCGATTTTTATCGCATTAATACCGATCTAAATCGGGATAAAGTACGCATCACAGGCTATTACACGCCTTTGATTTATGCCAGCCATACCCGCACGGATCAGTTTAAATTTCCTTTGTTGCGCAAACCCCAATCGGGTGTTCCTTCCCCTGCGGCCATTAAAAACGGCGCATTAAACGGCCGAAACCTGGAACTAGCCTGGGTAAAAACCAAAAAAGAAGTAGAAAACGCCCAATTACAAGGCTCCTGCCTGGTCGAATTTCCGGATGGGCAACGTGCCTACTTTGGTTTTGGCGGCTCGGTAAAAGGGGCCGGTGGTACGTATGTGTTTTTCACCAAAGTAGATGAAACCGTTCTGGGGTCGGGTTTTTTCCCGCTCACGGCTGGTTATTCGGTCGCCGTCGATCCGCGGTTTATTCCCATTGGCAGCACCATTTTTGCCGAATTGCCCGATTTGGATGTTACCGGAAAATTGATCGGCTATACATACCGCATTTTGTTTGCCCAAGATCGTGGCGGTGCTATCAAAACGACCAAACGCATCGACTTGTATTGTGGCGTAGGCCAAAAAGGCTTGCAAGAGGCCCGGCGCATCAATAGTTATGGCCGCCTGTGGGTTATGCTGCCGAAGCAGTAACTTTGCCCACTTATGCAGAGATTTGGCTACTATTCGCTTTTATTGCTGATTCAATTGTTTCGTTTTGTGCCGTTTGGGGCCTTGTATGTGCTTTCTGACGGATTAGCCTTTGTGCTTTACCGCGTCATTGGCTACCGTAAAAAAGTGGTAAATGACAACCTTCGTCGGGTTTTTCCGGAAAAATCGCCTGCGGAAATCGAACAAATTGCCCGCAAATCCTACCGCAACCTCACCGATATTACCTTAGAGTCGATAAAAGCATTTACGCTGTCCAAAACAGCCATAGCACAACGCTGCCCCTGCTTGAACCCGGAAGTCGTCAACCATTTTCTGGATCAAGGCCAATCAGTCATCGTGGGTGGCAGCCATTACAACAATTGGGAACTGGCCTGCCTCACCATTCCGGGCGGTTTTCATGCCCCGGCGATTACGGTGTACAAGCCGCTTTCCAACAAAATTATGGATGCCTATTTTAACCGAAACCGGGCACGCGGCGGCATGGAAATGGTGGATATGGAAACGGTTTTTAGCGCCATGCGCAAACGACGGGACGAAACAGCCGCCTGGTTTTTAGTGTCCGACCAATCCCCATCCAGTCGAAAAAATGCCCATTGGGTATCTTTTTTAGGGCAGGATTCGGCTTCTTTGCCCGGTGTTGATCTTTTAGCACGAAAATTTAATTACCCCGTTTTATACTTTCACATTGCCCGCATCAAACGGGGCTACTACGAATTGCGCTACGAAACCCTGTGGCCGGAACCCGCCACCGCAGCACCCGAAGACATTACGCGCGCGTATGCGCACAAGGCCGAAGCCTATATCTATGACCAGCCGGAAAATTGGCTTTGGAGCCACAAACGCTGGAAAATTGCGCGAAATACTTGATTACCAGCGCATTAATAAAAATAAATTGCCCGTACTGCCCAACAAGGTGCGTTCAAAAGAGCCCACGGCATACCGCTCCTCATTGTTTTCATCGTAACTTTTTTCTACAAAAAACGAGCGACTTTGCACATTGAGGCGGTTGTAAAAGTTGAAAATGGACAAGCCCAGGGAGGCTTTCATTTTTCCAATACTAAAACGGTACTGCGCGCTCACATCCATGCGGTGGTAATCGGGCAGGCGCGCTGTGTTGCGCGGACCGTACGAAACTTCCTGGTCTACAGATCCATCGGGTAATAGCGTGATTTTTACCCCGGTTGCGGGCGTAAAAGGCCGTCCGCTGTGAAAATTCCAGGAAAAAGACAGCGACCATTTTTTCCAGTCAAAACTGTGCATCCAATTGAAGGTATGCCGCTGGTCATTATCGGTCGGGAAACCCACCCCCGTATTTAAAGAATCGTACCGGGCAATGCCGCCGCTGTAGGTGTAACTCAGCCAATGGGTGTGAATGCCGCGCCGCCGCCGCAATAAAAACTCCAACCCCGCCGCATTTTCAGTGCCTCGAATGTCCGAAATGGTTTGTGGATCGCCGTTAAAACGCAAGTTCACGCCGGTGAGCGGACTGAGTAATTTGTTGTAAAACTCCACATCGAACATCCAGCCGCCCTGGGTGTACGAAGCGCCGACGGCATACTGGCGGTTTTCCAAAACGGGCAGTTTTATACTTTCATCGGCCGTGAACCACACCTCGTTGTTGAGTCCGAGGTTGTTCCATATAAAAGCCTGCCGCATAAATTGTCGATAAATACCCGCATTGGCTTTCAAACGAAAACCCGGTAGTACCAATAACTGGGCAGAAAAACGCGGCTCCCAAAATGATTTGGAGGTATAATTGAAGGTAACTTGTCGCAAACCAGCCTCAAAACTCCAGTCTTCGCCCTTTGCAACCCGATATACCCCGTAAAATGCGGAAAGGTTGGCAGGTAAATTGACCGACCAGTCATAGGTTCCGTTGGTATCTACCTGACTAACGGCGCGTTCCAAAAATCGGTTGTCGGTTTTGATGGCCTGAAATCCAAAGCGCAGGGTTTGTTTTTCGGTCAACTTCCAACTGTTGTCGAATCGAAATACATTTTCCTGCAAGGCATTTTCCTGGTAGCGACTAAATTGCGGGAACTGCAGGGTATCAAAGGAACCCGCATAATTGTACCTGCTCAACAGCCCACTGGAAGCAAATTGCCATTCGGTGCTATAATTGGGCGTCCAGTGTTTGGTAAGCCGTATGCTCGCGCCCACATTGGCCAATTGCACGGTATCGCCACCGGTATAGGTGAATTGCCAGCTCGGAACATTGTAATCTACCCGGTAGCGCAGTACATCGGCGCCCGAATAAACACTCATTTCCAGCCGCGTTTTTTCGTTGGGCTGGTAATACAATTTCAGGTTGGCATCGTTGAATTCCGATACCGGTTGAATGCGGATGGCGTGTTTTAAAAAAGTATCGCGTTGCTGGTTGTTCACATCATTTTGGATGCTTGAATTTTGTGTGGCGTATCCAAACAACTGCTGGTAGGCTTTATTTTTAATCAAATCGGAAAATGCGCCGCGTGCAGCAATCAAAATACCGCCTTTTTTATTAAATAAGGGTGATTCAAACGAAAAATAAGCACTCAGCAAATTGAGCCCAACCGACAAGGTCGGTTTGGTCAGGGCGGTGGGTTCGCTGCGCATATCAATCATGCACGAGGCCCTGCCCCCTTGCTCGGCCCCAAAATTGCCTTTCCATACATTTACTTTATTGACCACATAGGGATTCAGCGCCGATACCACACCAAATAAATGTCCGGTATGGTATATGGGAATGCCCTCCCACAAAACTAAATTTTGATCACTGCCGCCTCCCCGTACAATTAAATCGCCCGCTTTATCGCCGTTGGAGGCCACACCAGGTAAAAACTGCACCATCCGAAACGGATCGGGTTCGCCCAATGCTGGTACAAAGCCCGCCCGGTCGGTGCGTAAACCTGTTTGAGCCTGACCATCTTTGGGCAGTTCTACCGGATCAAGCGCGCGATCGGTTACTACAATTTCCATCAAGGTATTGCTAACGGGGGTCAATGTAACCGCCTTACATGGTTTGCGCTGTAAATCGGAAACGGGCAAGACCAAAGGCTGATAACCCAGGTAGCGAAAAATTAATTGATCTTCTTTCCCTACCGGACCGGGAAATTTTAAATTAAAATTGCCCTGACCATCGGTTTGGGTGTTGTAGCCGGGCGCATTGCTGCCTACCGTAACAAAAGGCAGGGCTTCGCGGGTAAGGGCATCAAGCACTTGTCCACACAAGGAAACCAAGGGCGGCGGTGGCGGGCTTTCGCCGCGTTTTCGGATAACGACATAACGGTTGCTGATGAAATCGGCTGTAAGTGCCGTTTCCCGCAACAGCAATTCAAAGGCTTCTTCCGGACTTTTATTGCGAAAAACAACCTGCACCTGCACATCGCGCACCAAAGCAGGGTCGAATGAGATGCTAAAACCACCCGATTGTTCGATGTTTTTTAAGGCATCGGCCAAGGGTATCTTTTGAAAATTTCCGTTCAAAAGGGCTTGTGCATGCAGCGGTTGATTGGCTGTGCACAGCACCAACGCGAGCCAAAAACCGAGGCTAAACCGGTATGTGCGAGATGGGTGGGTTGGTCCGGTTCGTTTCATAAGATTTTCAATGCAAGGGTAACAATGAAATGCTTGGGCGCTGCGCCGGATCACTTATTTGGGTAAAATCGTTACGGTTTTTCCTTTAATCTCGTACTGAAGTTCCAATGCCCCGCAGATAATTTTTAGGGCAACATCCAGGTTGTTGTGCGGGTATGCGCCGGTAAATTGCCGATCATTGAGGCCATTGGCTTGAATCGTCACGCCATATTGTATTTTTAAATCGGCTAAAACCGTGGCAAGTCGGGCATTTTCATAGCGGCTGTTGCCACTGGTCCAGGGTGGCAGGGTGTCTTTTGTGGGTTCCACGGGCGACCAGCCTTGTCCATTTTGCAGGGCCGTGCTTTGTTGTCCGGCATTTAAGATAATGGATTGGGCAGCGGCGGCTTCGGCTTTTACCCGGCCGGAAAAACAATGGACCGCGTACTCGTCGGCACGGGTTTTTACAGAAAATACCGTACCCAGCACCGTAACGGTTCCTTGCGTACTTTCTACCAAAAACGGAGCATTCGGATTTTTAACTACTTCAAAAAGCGCTTCCCCATCCAGTTGAATGCGGCGCTGATGGTCCCATTGGTCTTTATAAATCGAAATAGACGAAACGGCGTTCAGGCGCACACTCGATCCATCGGGTAAGCGCACCGTTTTGCGTTCGCCTACACCTGTTGAAACCAGCATGGGTTGCTCCTTCCCGGGTTGTAAAAATGGCCAGGCAAACACCAATAATATGACGGCAGCCGCAGCGGCACTGATCCAATACAGCAACTTGCGGCGACTTTGTGGTTTGGGAGCCGCCTGCAGGAATGCTATTTTCTGCGAAAACCGGTTCCACATGCCAGGCACTTCCGGGTCGGGCGTACGCAGGCGGTCGGCTGCGCGCACGAGGCGTTCAAAATCCGGAAAATCGGGATGCTGTTCCAACTGGCGTTTTTCCTGCTCCGTCAGTGTGCCGCTCAACCAGCGCGCAAGTAAGGTGTCGTCGTCAAAAATCTGATTCATGTGCTGTAATTTCCTATTCAGGTATAAAACGGGTTAGGCTGCTTTTACCCTACGCGCGCGATCCTGGTATTTTAAATCTTGGCGGTTAATTTGCGCAATTCGAGCAAAGCGCCATGCATGCGTTTTTCTACGGCTTTTACACTGAGTTCCAATTGTTCGGCAATTTCGGCGTACGTCATTTTTTCGATGCGGTTCATCAGAAACACCACCCGTTGATTCTCCGGCAATGCCGCCAGCGCCTGTTCGAGTTTTTGCTGAAATTCTTTGGTTTCCAATTCAAAATCGGGCGCCGGCGCATTGGGACTGGGTGCCGAAGTGCTTGCTTCCTGAAATTTGAACTTTACCTGATTGTGGCGCATTTCATCTAAGAAAAGATTATTGGCCACCGTATATAGGTAACTTTTCGCCTTTTCGGGCGTAACTTCACTGCAGTTTTTCCACAGGCGCAGGTAGGCCTCCTGCACATAATCCTCGGCAGCCTCCCAATTGCCCGATTTGAAATAAACAAAGCGGCGCAAGCCACCGGCCAGCTGCATGAAAAGTTCTTGAAATGTTTCGGGTTGACAAGTATTCCGTTGCATAATTGTGCGAATGTAGGCAACTTTATACGATTTTATCCTCTTTAAAGTGTGTTTGATTGTATTTTAACCCCATAAAAAAAAGAAATTACCCTGCTGGTAGGGTGTTTTTATTTTCATCCGTTTCTACTGGATAACAAAATCTTTTAGCCTATGAGTCACAAAGATCGCCGCTCTTTTTTGATGCCGCACCGCCGCCCCAAGCAAGACCAAATTCGGCTGACCGGCCAATTGGCCATTGAACAACCTGCCATGCTGCAACGAGTAGCCGCTTTGGAGGCTGCGCGCGCTGCTGCGCCCCCCAATTCGGGCCTTACACCTTATAGTGGTCCATGGACACGCACCGAAACCATCCATTTGCTGCGACGTTGCCTTTTTGGTGCAACCGCAGCGGATGTGCATTATTTTTCGGCCCTTACCCTGGACCAGGCGGTGGATCAGTTGCTCGACACAACGTACACCCCACCCGCGCCACCCGTCAATGACTACAACGGCGCCGATGTAACCGATCCGGATATCGCTTTTGGGGATACCTGGATTGATGCGTTTTATAATATAGACGTGGAAGGGTACCGCATTGAAAGTTTGCGGGGTTGGTGGTTGCGCCGTATGATGACCAGTGAGCGCAATATCCGGGAAAAAATGGTCCTTTTTTGGCACAACCACATCCCGGTTTTGTTTGCAGAAGTATTTTCGGGGGTGCTGTTGTACCGCTACCAGAATACCTTGCGCGAAAATGCTTTGGGCAATTTTAAGGACCTCACACGTGCCATTACGATTGATCCCGCGATGCTCTTCTTTTTGAACGGCAATGCCAATTCGGTGTTTGCGCCCGACGAAAACTATGCCCGCGAAATCCAGGAATTGTTTGTAATCGGGAAAGATTTGCCCCAGCATTACACCGAAGATGACGTAAAAGCAGCAGCACGGTTGCTGACCGGCTGGCGTATAGGCACTGATTTTAATACGTATTTTGATCCCAACCAGCACGATAAACAAGACAAGCAGTTTTCGAGTTTTTATGGCAATCGCCTCATTAAAGGCAAAGCGGGTGTAGCCGGTGGCGCAACGGAGCTGGATGAATTTCTGGATATGTTGTTCGACCATCCGGAAGCCGCGCGTTTTGTTTGTCGCAAATTGTACCGCTTTTTTGTGTACCACAACATCGATGCACAAACCGAACAAAATGTCATTGAGCCGCTGGCGCAAATTTTCCGCGACAACAATTACGACATCGTACCCGTATTGAGCGCCTTGCTCAAAAGCGAGCACTTTTTTGACCAACTTAACCGCGGCGCAGTCATTAAAAGCCCGATTGATCAAGTAGTTGGATTTTACCGCCAAATGGGTGTTACGTTTCCCGGTGCGGCCGATCTGACCGATACGCTTTACCTCAGTTATGTGACCAATTTTGTGCTGGCAGAAATGCTGCAAACACCCGGCGATCCGCCAAACGTAGCTGGCTGGCAGGCTTATTACCAGCAACCGGTGTATGACAAATTGTGGATCAACAGTTCTACCCTGCCGCGCCGGGGCCAAATCAATGAATTTTTGGTGTTTGTAGGTCTTTATGGCGCCAACAATGTGGCAAAAGCCGACGTATTGGCCTTTACTGAAAGCCTCAACAATCCGGGCGACCCCGATTTGATGCTGGCCGAAGTGCATGAACTGTTGCTGGGCCTTCCGGTAGCCAGTAGCGTGGTCAATTACCACAAAGCGGTGTTGCTTTCCAACCTGCCATCGGCGTATTACTGGACGCTTGCCTGGGAGGCCTACTTAGCCAATCCGACCGACCCGATCATCCGGGGTGAAGTAGAAAACCGTTTGAAAATCCTGTACCACGTCATCATTCAAACGGAAGAATACCAATTGGCCTAACCACAAAACGAAAGGATCATGAAACGCAGAAATTTTCTCAAAAATATAACAGCCGGGGTGGCGGTGCCTTCCCTGATCGGCGGATTTGGTGTAAAAGCATACGCCAACAGCCCATTTTCGCCCCTCTTCAATGCACTTACCACCGATACCGATCATGTACTGGTGATGATTCAACTCTCTGGCGGCAATGACGGCCTCAATACCGTGGTGCCCATCGATCAATATGCCAAACTGGCCATTGGTCGTCCGGAGGTAATTTTGCCCGAGGCATCTATTTTGCCCCTTACCGGCACCAATAAGGTTGGTTTGCACCCGGCCCTGGGCGGCTTGCGGGAATTGTACGATGAAGGCCAATTGCGCATTGTGCAAAATGTAGGGTATCCCAATCCCAACCTCAGCCACTTCCGCGCCACCGATATCTGGATGTCGGGTTCCGACTCCGACGAGTACCTGCCTTCGGGTTGGGCAGGACGTTACCTGTCATACGAGTACCCCAACTTCCCCAATGGCTATCCCAACAACGATATGCCACACCCTTTGGCCATTGAAATCGGAAGCGCCATGTCAATGAGCCTCATGGGCACCCAAACCGGTATGGGTTTCGTCATTTCCAATCCCGATGAGTTTTACAACCTGCTCGCCGGGGTGCAAAGTCAAGCGCCCAACACCCCCGCTGGCGAACAATTGGCCTATGTGCGCCAAATCGCCCAACAGTCGCGTACGTATGCCCAGACGATTGTGAATGCTTCCGGCACCGTAACCCAACAACAAACATACCCGGAAACAGAATTGGCCGCCAAACTGAAAATTGTGGCCCGCCTGATTGCCGGTGGACTCAAAACCCGGATGTATGTAGTAAATATCGACGGTTTTGATACCCACGACAGCCAGGTTGACCCGGATAACCACACCATCGGCGAACACGCCAACTTGCTCCAGGAATTGGGCGATGCCATTCGGGCATTCACAAAAGACCTGAAGTTTTTGGGCATCGACGATCGCGTGAGCGGCATGACCTTCTCCGAATTTGGTCGCCGCATCGTGAGCAATTTCAGCGGCGGTACCGACCACGGCGAGGCTGCCCCGATGTTTTTATTCGGCAAACCGATTGCGGGTGGTATTACGGGCAAAAATCCATTGATTCCAAGCAATCCGACCGAATACGACAACCTCGATATGGAATTCGATTTCCGTTCAGTGTACGGCACCATCCTGCGCGACTGGTTCTGTGTGCCTGAAACAGACGTGCCGGATATTTTGCTGCACGACCATGCTTACCTCGACCTGTACCAATCGAATATCAGTTGTATTTCGACGGCAACACACCAGGCCAACCAGTCGGCTGGTCGTTCGTTGCTCGATTGTTCGCCGAACCCGTTTACCACGAATTTGCAAATTGTGTACCGCACCGATGGCGGCCCTACTACCGTGCAAATATTGGATGCAAGCGGCAAGGTAATTGCCACCCCCGCCCACGGAATCATGGGCCGCGGCGAATATATGGTATCGTTTTCGGGCAGTAGTTTGCCAGCCGGTACGTATTTCTGCCGGGTGCTCAATGGTATGCAACACCAAACCAAAACCGTGGTGAAAGTGGGCAACAACTAAGAGGTAATTAATTAGAATTTTGATAGAACGACCTTGGCTAAAGTGGCCAGGGTCGTTTTTTTATAATATCCTCCTACTGCCCCGCAACCCCCAACGCCAGCCCCTTCACCCGAAAAATATAAAACGGGGCGCTGCTTTGGATATGGCTTTTCGATTGCATCATCACATCCGGGATATCCGAGTCGGCGATGTACAGCCAGCCATCGGGGCCGAAACTCAGGCCATCGGGCCAGCGCATCAGCGGGTGCTTCGCGTAGGTGCGCATCGTGCGCGTGCTGTCGATCACGTTGATGCTGCCGTCTTCGATGCCGGTCAGGTAAATATTGCCCGCTACATCCATGGATAGGCCGTCGCATTGGCTGCGTTTGGCATAAAACTCCACTTTGGTGGCCAATTCGGCGGGCGAAAGGGCTTCGTTGTTCAAATCGCTGGTGCGAATACGGTACAATTTATCGCCCGACATCGGGCCGAGGTACAGCCATTCATTGCGTTTATCCAGTGCAATCGGATCGAAGGCAGGGTGCATCCAGTAAAAACCCAGGGGGTACATTTTTTTACCTTTTGCATTAATTTCGTACGCTTCTTCTTTGATGGCCGGATGCTGATCGAGCACGCGGCGCACTTTTCCGGTTTTGGTATCCACAATCAACAAACCCGGACGCATGGCCATCACGCCAATATCGGCCACATAAATTTTTGATCCCAAGCTGTCAATTTGCATGTCCTGCATGTACGAACCGATGCCGCACAAGGCTTTGGGAATGTCAATTTGCTGCACCAATGCGTTGGTTTTCAAATCAAAAGCGAGCAGGCGCGGCTGTTTCAGTCCGTGAAAGCCGTGATCGCAGGTCCACAAGCGGTTTTGAGCGTCGATGCGGATGTTAAAAATTTGATCCAAAAACGGCTGGTCTTTACCGCGCGGTTGCTGCCATGCCATGGAAGGATAAGGCTGCGGCTGACCGTTGATAAGTTCCCACACTTTTACCTCCGGCCGACTTTCGGCGTGGTAGGTGCAAAAAATGCGTCCGTCGGCACTTACGGCTAAGTTACCTGGCGGTTCGGGTAGCGTCGCTACCACTTCAACCGCCGAATCGGGCAACATGGGCACCGTGCTCATATCGGGAAAGGGCTTGCCGGTGCCGCCATATCGGTTGTAGAACCAGGCGAAAAACACCAAAAGCAGGATCAGGACGACCAGCAAGCCGCGGCCAATGATACGCAGTAGTTTTTTCATTAGTGGGTGCGGTCTTGAGCGTTACGAACCATGCCGGCAACGATTTTGCGGGGTAACAAGCGCGGAATATTGGCCAAAATGCGGTTCATAAACCCATGAATGGCTACCGTTTTTCCTAGCAACATCGCTTTCACGCCGTATTCGGCTACCACCAGGGCGGATGGCAATTTGGCGCCTTTCACCAATTTGGAATCGCCCATTTCGGCTTTCGACTGGAAATTAGAGGCCGTTGGGCCAGGGCAGAGCGCAGTTACGGTTACGCCGGTGCCCTTCAGTTCGTTGGCAATGGCTTCCGAAAAAGAAAGTACATACGCTTTGGTGGCGTAATAAACACTCATCAAAGGGCCGGGCATAAACGCGGCCGTGCTGGCAACATTCAGGACGCGACCGCTTTTGCGTGCCACCATGCCGGGCAAAAACAAATGCGTCAGGTGGGTGAGCGTTTTGATGTTGAGGTCGATCATTTCGGCGTTTTTATCCCAGTTTGCCAACCAAAATTCGCCGAAATCGGCAAAGCCGGCGTTGTTGACCAGCACTTCCACTTCAATACCTTCTTGTTGGGTGAATTGGAATACCTGTGCGGGTGCATCGGGTTTGGAAAGATCGCTGGAAAGGGTTTTGGCGGTGATGTTGTGCGCTGCGGCAAGTTCGTTGGCAAGCGCGGTCAGTTTGTCGCCACTGCGGGCCACCAACAATAAATTGTATCCTTTTGTGGCCAAAACGCGGGCGATTTCGGTTCCAATGCCCGAAGATGCGCCGGTAATTAATGCGTATTGCATGACGTTGTTGTTTTTATTTGAAAAGACAAGGTGTTATCGAAGTATTAAGTTTACCCAAAATTCCATTTCCGCGATGGCGGGTGCAAAGTCCAGGGTGCCTGCTGAAGCAAAGTGGCCCTTTTGCTGCACCACCGCCTGTTTGAGGGCATCCGACAAATAAAAAAGGTGTTCGGCTAATTGGGCGGGCGTTTCTTCCAGTAAAAGCGCCTTTTGGAGGGCCGCTTTTTGAAGCAGTTCGGTCAGAAAATGCAATTCCTGGGTTTTCGTTTCTTTGTACAGTACATCAAATTGGGGTTCCAGTTTGCGCAGGTTCTCCACCGAGAGTTGGGTCAGGAGCAGCACTTCACCGTAGCGTCGGATGCGTTCGGTCAGGTAAAACACAATTTGCTGGCGCACATCCGTCAAAGCCTCAGTTTTGGTTTGCAGGTCCTGGGCAAAGGCTTCCGTTTCTTGAAAAATAACGGCAACAAAAATTTCTTCCTTGTTTTTGAAGTAATAATAAAGACTTGCCTTATTCAAGCCTGCTTGTTTGCCAATATCATCCAGGTTGGTTTTGTCGTACCCAAAGCGGGTAAAACATGCACTGCCCGCTTTCAAAATGGCGGCGCGTTTTGTATTTTCTTTCATGGCGCGTTTTTTACCAAAATGCCTCAATCCGCTGAAGCACGCCACAAAGGTAATTCAACTTTTATATTTTTCAAACAAAATACAAAAATATTTGAAAAATAGAATTTCGGGTGGTAGTTAAAATCATAATTTGTCAAGGAAATGCTAACAAGGGTACTTATAGAAACTAAAACCCTTTTCGGCACGTTTTTTTCTGTAGATAGGCTTGCAACATAACAACACCGGTATAAAACCGTTTTAACCATTGAACCCAATCATTCACCCACTAAAGTTTAATCCTATGATTATTCTCACTTTTCTGCTCTTAGTCGTACTTATTTTCGGCAATAAAATGTTGAAAGAAGCATAATTACGATCCAAAACCTCGGGTAATTCCGTACAAACGAAAGAAAACAACTTTTTACACTCCTTACAACCCATAACGCAAAGCGCGCTTCGAAGACCTCGAGGCGCGCTTTTTTTGTAATGCTTGCAGGGGGTGGGGAATTAACCGCCGTAGGTAGACACCAGAACTTTCAAATTTTCCAGGTACCGTTGTTTTACGGGTTCGCGGAGGGATTTGTTGGTTTGTGTATGAAACTTGTGGGCAGAGAGAAAACTCACCTGAAGTCGATTCCAGGCTTTTTCATCGTGCATGATGTTGTATGCTTTCAGTTCTTCAAACAAGGCGTTGCCGATTTTTACAAAATCCGTGCGGCCGAGGTAATCCAAATCGGCGTCGCAAAGAATCTGTTCCAACAAATTCTGGGGCGATTGCGGAATTTTGGTGGCCATAATCATGGCGCAGATCTGCTCGATGTCGCGTGGGGAATATCCAAAATCGGGCAAATACGTTTGAGCAAGCAAACACCCTTCGGCTTCATGGCCTGCGTGTTTGTCTTTTACAAAACCGGCATCGTGAAACAGGGCGGCCGTTTTCACCAATTTGAGTTCGCGCCCACGGATACCCTCACTGATACAAATTGCCGTAGCCATTTTCAGCACGTCCATGGTATGGCGCATCCCGTGATAGGTCAGCTTCGGCGAGAGTTCTCCGCGAAGTTTGGCAAGCAAAAATTGTTTAGCGGCACTATAATTCATATCAATTTGGCAGTCGGTATGCAGGACAACGCATCAAGTAACAAGTTTGTTGGACAACGGGCAGCGTAAAAATGGGGATTTTCTCAAATATAGCGGCTGCTAAAAATATAATTTTGTAAATACTACCAATTTTGTGCCGCTTTTAGTCAAATAAAATAAAATTTCGCTGCTACTTTTGAGCAGAATTTCGTCTGAACCGCGGCAACGGCCGATCTAAACACCGTTGATGCGAAGTCGTTGTCCTTTTTCCTCATTTTCACTTTCACTTTTCAATTCCGTTACAATGAACTTTTTAGAAATCCTCCAAGGCCAACTTTCTGATGATGTATTGGGTCACATCAGCAATGAAATTGGTGCAGAAAAGGAACAAACGGCATCTGCTGCCAACAGCATTTTTACTACGTTGGTAGGTGGACTTGCCGGTCACACATCCAACGAAAGTGGTATTTCAAGCCTGACTTCTATGCTTGATGCAGACCATGATGGTAGTGTACTGGACGATCTGATGGGTATGGTAACCGGGGTGGTACAAGGTGGTGGCGATCAGCAGCAGGCGATGCCGAATGCTTTGAACGGTGCGAGTATTTTGAATACCATTTTGGGCGATCGCCAGGAAGCAGCGGCACAACACATCAGCCAGTCTTCTGGGTTGAGCATTGGTCAGATTATGAAATTGATGCCGATTTTGGCGCCCATCGTAATGGGTGTAATTGGCCGCGCGCGCAACCAGGGCGGTATAGGCGTGAGCGATATTGCCAGCATTTTGATGGGTACAACCCAAAATGCACAGCAAGGCGGTATGGGCGATTTGATCGGTTCGGTGTTGGGTGGTGTTTTTGGCGGTGGTCAGCCACAACAACAACAGCAACAGCCGGCACAACAGCAGCCACAAACGGGCACCGATATGATTGGAAATATCCTGGGTAATATTTTTGGCGGCAAATAATTGCCCGATTTTATTGCAAAAAAAGAATTTTGAAGCAAGGCGTTCCGTATTTCGGGACGCCTTGCGCTTTTTTTGTCCGCCCGCGACCATTTTCCCGCAATAAAAAGAAGGGAACATTTCGCCGAAAACTACCTTTGCGATACAGTCTTTCGAATCTACACCTTTTATGAAGCAACGATTTTTACTTTTTTCCTTTTTGCTGACGCTCGGCGGGTTACAGGCGCAAAACCGGATTACCGGCAATTTGCAGTCAAATGGCAATTTTTTTATCGCAGATGAAAAGATCGGTGCAACCGGTACACCACAATACGACTACCAAAAATTTGGCGCTGAAAGCTGGGTCAACCTGAATTATTCCAATTGGGGATTTGACCTTGGCCTGCGTTTCGACATGT
This sequence comes from Saprospiraceae bacterium, assembly GCA_027488935.1. GTDB lineage: Bacteria > Bacteroidota > Bacteroidia > Chitinophagales > Saprospiraceae > M3007. The sequence continues at coordinate 237,362 of JAIYAP010000071.1, forward strand.
TCAATAACTCCAACCTGCTCAATCCGCAAGGCTCTTTTTCCGGCGAAGGCATTGGCCGCTGGTTTATCAAAAAAAAGATCGACAAGTTTGAAGCATCTGCGGGTTACCTGTACGACCAAATTGGCGCAGGGATCATTTTTCGGGCTTATGAAGAACGCGCACTGCTGATTGATAATGCTTTGGTTGGCTTAAAAGTAGGCTACAATTTTAATGAAAACTGGCGTATTAAGGCATTTACGGGCCATACCAAACGCCAATTCAAAACCTACGATTCCACCGTTCGTGGGGCAGTACTGGAAGGCTTTATCAAACCAGACTCGACCAAAGCCTTTACGCTGGCACCTGGTATTGGTGTGGTCGCCCGCACTTTTGGCGACGAAACAGTGAATGATATTGTCAATACGATTGCTACGTACGCTCCCCAGGACAGCACGGGCGCGCAATACAATACTTACGCGGCCACGTTTTTCAACACTATGACGGCTGGAAACGTGACCTGGTACCTGGAAACGGCTTTCAAATCAAAAGATGTCATCAATGATATTTTTGCTTCCAATGCCCGTGGGGGCGTTGGTAAATTGGTAAACCGCCCGGGTTATACCGTTTATACCAGTGTTTCGTATGCCGCACACGGCCTCGGCATCACCGTGGAAATGAAAAGAACCAAGGATTTTGCCTTCCGTACAGTTCCGTTTCCGCAAACACCACCGATTCAGGGACCGCTTAACTTCCTGCCGCCCATGGCCAAGCAAAACACGTACCGCCTGACCGCGCGTTTTGCCCCCCAAACTCAGGAACTGGGCGAACAGGCAATACAGATTGATTTGAAATATAAAATAAACAAAAAGATAGCGGTAGGGCTTAATATTTCCGATATTCAGGACCTCAACGGCAAAGAATTATACCGCGAAATAACCCCGGAAGTCACGATAAAACAGAGTAAAAAATGGCAATTGATCGGTGGGGTACAATTATTGCACTACAATATGCCGGTGTATCAGGGCAAGCCAGACCCGAAAGACGAATCAGACCCGATCGAGTTTTTGGGGGGTGGTAGAGCCGATTATGTGGATGGACTGACCCCCTATGGTGAGTTTTTATATAAATTTTCGCCCCGGAAATCCATGCGCCTTGAGGCACAGTATTTGCTCACGGATGATGAATTTGGTTCCTGGGTAAATGTAGTTGCCGAGTTTGGCTGGGCACCGCACTGGCTTTGTTACGTGTCGGATATGTACAAAATTCCGCACCACAATGCCGCTGAATATCCAGCTTCCAAAACAAAATACGATGGCCTGCATTATCCTTCGGTGGGTTTAGTATATACCCAGAAAGCCAACCGTTTTTCCATTGCTTACGTCAAGCAAGTGGAAGGTATCAACTGTGCGGGCGGTATTTGTCGCTTCGAACCAACTTTTCACGGCGTCCGACTGAACATCAGTTCGTCTTTTTAATTTTACTACGATCACCATTCAACAATGCTCGATATGAAAAACATTTTTTATGTATTGATTGCCGCAAGTATGCTTTTTTCTGCCTGTGCGGAGAAGACATTGGTCATTCCAGAACTTTCTGCGGGTAAAAAACGCATTTTGATTGAAGAAATCACGGGTGTAAACTGTCCGAACTGCCCGGATGGTGCGCGTGAATTGAAGGCTTTGCAAAATCAATTTGGCAAAGAAAACCTGATCATTGTGGGTATTCATTCTGGTGGAAACCTTTCGTCGCCCATTTCCGGCAGCAAGTACGATTTCCAGTTGCAGGAAGGTTATGACATGACCAATTATATCGGCACGTTGTTTGGTTTGCCTTCTGCATCTATCAACCGGATTGAAAACCTTGCGGACGAAACGCCGTTCCTGATTGGCGGTTGGGCAGCACAAGTCAGCGCCGAACTGGACAAAGACTATGGCCTCGATATTTTTGTAAACAACACCTACAACGCAGAAACACGCAGCTTGGACATCAACGTAAACCTCGCACCAGAGAATCCGATTAATGAAGAGGTGCGTTTGACGGTAGTGATTACCCAAGATAGTATTGTTGACGCCCAATATGAGGGAACGATTATTCTTCCGAACTATATGCACCAGCACGTGTTACGGGATGTCGTCTCTAAAACGGATGGCGATATTATTACCGAAGATTTGGGTGCCAATGCTTTGGTGAAAAAGACGTACACCGTTAAACTTTCAGAAGCCTGGGACGCAAAACATTGTAACGTAGTGGCATTTTTGCAACGTGGATCGGGTAAAAATAAAGAAATTTTGCAGGTTGCAGAGGCGCATGTGGTAGAATAGCGTATTTTCGCCGTCTCTAACCATCACCATAATATAACCATTTTTAGACTATGTTCAACCTGACCGAAGAGCACTTTGCAGTAAAAGAGGCGGCGCGCAGTTTTGCCCAAAATGAATTGAAACCAGGCGTCATTGAGCGCGACTCCAAAATGATGTACCCCACCGAGCAGGTGCGCAAAATGGGTGAACTCGGCTTTTTGGGTATGATGGTTTCGCCCGAATACGGTGGAGGCGGTATGGATACGCTTTCCTACGTGCTGGCCATGGAAGAAATCAGCAAAATTGACAATTCCTGTTCCGTTATTGTATCGGTGAATAATTCTTTGGTTTGCTGGGGTATTGAAACCTTTGGAACAGAAGCACAAAAACGCAAATACTTGCCAAAATTGGCGACCGGTGAATGGATTGGTTCTTTCTGTTTGTCGGAACCCGAAGCAGGCAGCGATGCAACCAGTCAGCGCACTACTGCGGTTGATATGGGCGACCATTACCTGTTGAGCGGTACCAAAAACTGGATTACCAACGGCGGCACCTCCAAAGTACACCTGGTAATCGCACAAACCCATGCAGAAAAAGGCCACCGCGGCATCAATTGCTTAATCGTAGAAAGCGATTGGCAAGGGGTAACCATTGGTGCTAAAGAAGATAAATTGGGCATTCGCTCTTCCGACACGCATACCATTATGTATTCGGATGTGAAAGTACCCAAGGAAAACCGCATTGGCGAAGACGGGTTCGGCTTCAAGTTTGCCATGAAAACCTTGTCGGGCGGCCGAATTGGCATTGCTGCGCAAGCCTTAGGCATCGCGGCGGGCGCTTACGAACTCGCGGTTGCGTACGCACAGGAGCGCGAGGCGTTTGGAAAACCAATTTCCCAGCACCAGGCGATCGCGTTCAAAATTGCCGATATGGCAACCGACATTGAGGCCGCACGGATGTTGGTGTACCGGGCTGCCTGGTTGAAAGACCAGCACCTTGACTTTGACCAGGCTGCTGCGATGGCCAAATTATTTGCCTCGGATGTGGCCATGCGCCATACCGTGGAAGCGGTTCAGATTCACGGCGGTTATGGTTTCGTAAAAGAATACCACGTGGAACGCTTGATGCGCGATGCAAAAATTACCCAAATTTATGAAGGAACTTCTGAGGTACAGCGTATTGTCATTTCGCGCAATGTATTGAATGGCGCATTGTATGTAGCCTCTCCGGTACTGGCTGCACAATAGGCATGTTGCGGTGAGAAGTAAAACCGCTGATATGCAATAAAGATAAAAATGAGTCATCCTGAATTTTGGTGAAAACTAAATTCGGGATGGCTCTTTTCTTTTTTTGAGATCTTTAGTTTGCGTTTCTTCCGGTATTATTTAAATCCCGATTTTGTGCCTTATCAACCTACAAATGTTCGACTTCTCCGAAGTCGTGAGCGGGTTCGGACATTGTATCTTTTCTACAAATGTTCGACCTCTCGCGAGGTCGTCGCGTTGCC